>NZ_JBFANX010000015.1:0-234040 GCF_040675005.1 Amycolatopsis sp. NPDC049691 | reverse complement strand
CCCCTGTGGTCGATGTAAAAACACCTGCCCCCGAATGGTTGGGGGGCGCTGTGTCCCCCCAAAAACCCCCCCCCCACGCCTCCTTCGCATTTCCCCTGGGGGTCGAACCCCCAGACCCCCGCCAGGGGGCTTCGCCGCCCCTGGACCCCCCTTCGTGGGTCGCGTTCTCAGGTCAGCCAGCCTTCTGTGGATCCCGTTGTCGAGGCCACGTAGCCGTCTGGGCGCACCAGCACCTTCGTCAGGTCGGGCCACGGCAGCTCCGGCACCTCCGCTACGACTACCTCCGGATGTGGTGCCGCCGCCGGGGTTTTCGTCAGCAGGACGAACTTTCCACTGTGGAACAAGTCGCTCGCGAAGCCGTTGCCCAGTGCGAAGTCCGGGAGACGCGCGCCCGCCGCCGGGTGGGTTTCCTCCGTCGCGTAACGGATGTCCAGTCCCGAGACCATCCCCGACAGCTTGCGCTGCACCTCCGGCAGCGACGCCAGGTCGCGGAACAGGGCCCGCAGGGCCAGCTGGTCCGGGCTCAGCGGGATCAACGCGTTCTGGGCCGCCACGTTCTGCAGGACTCCGGACGCCACCGCGCGGCGCTCCGCCTCGTACGAATCCAGCAGCCCCGCCGGGGCCCGGCCGCGCAGGTCCGCCGCCAGCTTCCAGCCCAGGTTCACCGCGTCCTGGACGCCCAGGTTCAGGCCCTGGCCGCCCGCGGGGAAGTGGACGTGCGCCGCGTCGCCTGCCAGGAACACCCGGCCCACCCGATACTTCGCCGCCAGGCGGCTGTCGTCCGAGAAACGGGACACCCAGCGGATCTCTTCGATCTCCACCTCTTCGCCGAAGCGTTCGCGGACCGCCGCGCGGACCTCCTCCGCCGGCACCTCCGCCCGGAGGTCTGCGGGGCGGTGCAGCCGGTCGCCGTAGCTCAGGCGGTACAGGTTCGGCTCGCCCAGCGGGATCAGGCCGACGAACTTGCCCGGGCTGAGCGACGTCACCATGTTGCCCATCGACCGCCACTCCGTCGGCGCACCCGGCGGGGTCGTGCGGAACAGGACGTCCGCCGAGACGCCGTGACCGCGGCCCTCGATCCCCTCGAACGCCAGTCCCAGCGCCTTGCGCACCGCGCTGCGGCCGCCGTCGCAGCCCACCAGGTACTTCGCCCGCACCCGCAGGTCGCCCGCCGTGACCGTCACGCCGTCGGCGTCCTGCTCGAATCCGGTCAGCTCGTGACCGCGGAGCACCTTCACGCCCTGCTCGGCCAGCCGCTCCTCCAGCGTCGCCTCGACCTGGGCCTGGGGGATGCCGACCTGGTAGGGGTGACGCGTGTCCCAGCCGGCGTAGCTCACCGGGATCACCGCGAAGTGTCCGTCCGCGACAGTCGCGAACGAGCGCCGCTCCGCGCGCTCCAGCAGGCCACGCAGATCGAGGACCTCCGCCGTGCGCGGCTGCAGGTTCAGCGCCTTCGACAGTCCCGTCCGCTCGTGCATCCGCTCGAGCACGGAGGTGTCCACTCCGGCCAGTGCCAGCTCGTTCGCCAGCATCAGCCCGGCCGGCCCCGCCCCGGCGACGACCACCTCCGTCGTCAGCTCGTTCATCCCCAGCTCCTTAACAACGTTAAATTGACCCGATCCGAGGATGCCCTTAACATCGTTAAACTGTCAAGCCGGGTACCCGAGGAGAACCGAAAAACATGGCCCTGACCAGGCAGGACATCGCACGTTCGGGCCTGAAGCTGCTCAACGAGGTGGGCCTCAACGGGCTCACGCTGCGGCTGATCGCCGCCGACCTCGGCGTCAAGGCGCCGGCGCTGTACTGGCACCTGAAGAGCAAGCAGGAACTGCTCGACGAAATGGCGACGCAGATGTACGCCGATTCGGCCGACGACCGGCGCCCGCCGGCGGAACTGGGCGAGTGGGACGCCGTCGCGCACGGCGCGCGGGCGCTGCGGCGGATGATGCTGTCCTACCGCGACGGCGGGAAGGTTTTCGCGGGCACCTACCTCGGCGACACCGGATTGGTCGGGCCGAGCCCGCTGCGTCGCAGCATCGAGGCCGGTCTGGACGAACGGCGAGCCGGTCAGGCGCTGTTCACCGTCTACAGCTACGTCGTCGGCTTCACCATCGAAGAGCAGGCGGTCTACCCGGTGCCGGGTCAGCTGGACGAGCGCTACCGCAGCGCGGAGGCGGGCGACCTGCTCGCCGACGTCGACGCGCGTTTCGAGGACGGCCTGGAGATCGTCCTCAGTGGAGCGCGCCAGTGGCTCGGAGTGGCGTAACGCCTGGTCAGCGGCTTCAGGTACCCCGGTGAAAACCCCATGGCCACCCCGTGTAATCTATTCAAGTACCACAACGGCGCGGGGTGGAGCAGCTCGGTAGCTCGCTGGGCTCATAACCCAGAGGTCGCAGGTTCAAATCCTGTCCCCGCTACCAACGAAGAGGCACGTTCTCGGAAATCCGGGAACGTGCCTCTTTTGTCATGTCCGCACGACTTTCACTGCCGACTTTTCCGCGAAACCGTCGAATGACTGCGGATCCCACGATGTGAACGCCGGTTCCGGGTGGTTGCGGTGCGTGTCCGGAGTGCGCCAAGCCGGGGAAAGCCTCCTGCCGAACTCACCTGCCTGGCCGTGTCGCGGCGGCTCGCGTGCGGCTGGTTGGACCAAAGTGCAGGCCCCGGTGGTTGCACAGCGTGTCCGCGGTCCACAGTGGACCTGGCCGCATTGGGCCGAACGAGGGGATCTCACTAGCCACAATGGACAGATCTGCTGACCACTGTGGACACAGCGGCCGATAAGTGGGAATCTAGGGGGCGTGTCCGAATTGAATGCAACAGCCGCCGCCCTGCTCGGTCTGCTCCACGACGGTCCCGCCACCGGCGGGCAGCTCGTCGCGGGAGCGGGTGAGCGTTTCGGCGCCTTCTTCAGCGTCACCCGCAGCCAGGTGTACCGGGAGCTCCCGGCGCTGTCCAAGGAAGGCCTCGTCCGGCTCGGCAAGCAGGGCCCGCGCTCCAGCCAGCAGTACCTGATCACCGCCGCCGGCAAGAAGGCCTTCAAGGCCTGGCTGACGTCCGAGGCCGGCCCCGACCACCTGCGCAGCCCGCTCATCCTGCGGCTCGTGCACGCGGGGTCGCTGACCGCGAAGCAGCGCCAGTCGCTGCTCGAGTCGGCCCGGACGAGCTACAGCCAGCAGCTCGACGACGCGAAGGCAGCCACCAAGGCGGCCGACGGGCCGTACGAGAAGGCCGTCGCCGAGTTCGCCCAGGCTCAGGCCAAGGCCGCGCTCAAGCTGCTCGACGCCATCCCCGCGGCCTGAGGTTCGCGCGCCCACGACCGGTCCTCGCAACCGGTCGTGGGTTTTGCCGTAACCTTGACAAACGTGAGTGATGAGTTCGACGCGGCACTGAAGGACCTGGCCGGCAAGCTGACGCAGATCGAGTCGGTGATGGACCTCGACGCGCTGCGTGCCCAGGTGGCTGACCTGGAGAAGCAGGCCTCGAGCCCGACGCTCTGGGACGACCCGGAGGCGGCGCAGAAGGTCACCAGCCAGCTGTCCCACCGGCAGGGCGAGCTGCGTCGGGTCTCCGACCTGCGCCAGCGGCTCGACGACCTGGGCGTGCTGTACGAGCTCGCCGAGGCCGAGGGCGACGCCGGCAGCATGGGCGAGGCCGAGAGCGAGCTCGCCGACCTCGGCAAGGCCATCGACGGCCTCGAGGTCCGCACGCTGCTCTCGGGCGAGTACGACGACCGCAACGCCGTCGTCACCATCCGCTCCGAGGCCGGCGGCGTCGACGCGGCCGACTTCGCCGAGATGCTGCTGCGCATGTACCTGCGCTGGGCGGAGCGCCACGGCTACCCGACCGACGTCTACGACATCTCCTACGCCGAAGAGGCGGGCATCAAGTCGGCGACGTTCAAGGTGAGCGCCCCGTACGTCTACGGCACCCTCTCGGTCGAGCAGGGCACCCACCGGCTCGTCCGGATCTCGCCGTTCGACAACCAGAGCCGCCGCCAGACGTCGTTCGCGCACGTCGAGGTGCTGCCCGAGGTCGAAGAGGTCGACCACGTCGACATCCCGGAAAAGGACATCCGGGTCGACGTCTACCGCTCGTCGGGCCCCGGTGGCCAGAGCGTCAACACGACCGACAGCGCGGTGCGCATCACCCACATCCCGACGAACATCGTCGTCTCCTGCCAGAACGAGAAGTCGCAGCTGCAGAACAAGGCGGCCGCGATGAAGGTCCTCCAGGCGCGGCTGCTGCAGCGCAAGAAGGAAGAAGAGCGCAAGGAGATGGACGCGCTCAAGGACGGCGGCTCCAGCTGGGGCAACCAGATGCGCTCCTACGTGCTGCACCCGTACCAGATGGTCAAGGACCTGCGGACCGAGTTCGAGGTCGGCAACCCGACCGCGGTGCTCGACGGCGACATCGACGGCTTCCTCGACGCCGGCATCCGCTGGCGGAAGCAGAGCGAGGCCGCCTGACCGGTGCGGGGGGTGTTTGCGCGACCGCTCACCGTGCGCAAACACCCGCTGCTCCACCCGGGTGGACCGGGCAACCGGGGCTTCACGAGACCGGTGGGTAGTATGCCGAATCGTGATCCGGCTCGAAGAGGTTTCCAAGGTCTACAAGACCTCGACGCGGCCCGCGCTCGAGCGGGTGTCCGTCAACATCGACAAGGGTGAGTTCGTCTTCCTCATCGGTCCCTCGGGATCGGGGAAGTCGACCTTCCTCCGGCTGCTGCTGCGCGAAGAGACGCCCAGCAAGGGCCGCGTGATGGTGTCCAACTTCGACGTCGCCAAGCTGGCCCGCCGCCGGGTCCCCCGCCTGCGGCAGACCATCGGCTGCGTCTTCCAGGACTTCCGCCTGCTGGCGAACAAGACCGTCGCCGAGAACGTCGCGTTCGCCCTCGAGGTCATCGGCAAGCCCGCCCCGACCATCAAGAAGGTCGTGCCCGAGGTGCTCGAGCTCGTCGGCCTCGACGGCAAGGCGGACCGGCTGCCCAACGAGCTCTCCGGTGGTGAGCAGCAGCGCGTCGCGATCGCGCGCGCGTTCGTGAACCGGCCGCTGGTGCTGCTCGCCGACGAACCGACCGGGAACCTGGACCCCGACACCAGCCAGGACATCATGCTGCTGCTGGAGCGGATCAACCGCACCGGCACGACCGTCCTGATGGCCACCCACGATCACTCCATCGTGGACTCCATGCGGCGCCGCGTCGTCGAGCTCCAGCTCGGCCGGGTGATCCGCGACGACGCCCGCGGCGTCTACGGCATCGGTCGCTGACCTCCCCGCCCCAGCCCCCGACTTCAAGGACCTGACCCCGACATGCGCGCCAGTTTCGTCTTCAGTGAGGTAATCACCGGCCTGCGCCGGAACGTCACGATGACCATCGCGATGATCCTGACCACGGCCGTGTCGCTCGCCATGCTCGGCGGCGGCCTCCTGGCCGTGCGCACGATCGACAAGATGAAGTCCAACTTCCTCGCCGACGTCGAGGTTTCGGTCTACCTCACCGACGACATCAGTGCGAACGACAAGAACTGCACGCAGTCGCTGTGCCAGTCGCTGCGTTCGTCGCTGCAGAGCAACGACGGCGTCGAGTCGGTCGTGTTCGAGAACCGCGACCAGGCCTTCGACCGGTTCAAGAAGATCTTCGAGAGCCAGCCGGAGCTCATCCAGCTGACCGGGCCGGAGTCGCTTCCCGCGTCCCTGCACGTGAAGCTGAAGGACCCGGACCGCAGCGACGCGATCGTGCAGGAGTACGGCAGCAAGCCGGGCGTGCGGAAGGTCGACGACCAGAAGAAGTTCCTCGACCGCGTGTTCAACGCCTTCAACGGCGTGCGGAACATGGCGTTCGGCGCCGCGCTCATCATGGCCATCGCGGCGCTGCTGCTGATCGCGAACACGATCCAGGTGTCGGCGTTCACCCGGCGCACCGAGGTCGGCATCATGCGGCTGGTCGGCGCGACGCGGTGGTACACGCAGCTGCCGTTCCTGCTGGAGGCGGTGGTCGCCGGCGTCTTCGGTGCGGTCATCGGGATCATCATGCTGATCATCACGAAGGCCGGCTTCCTCGATTCGGTGTTCACCGGGGACGTGTTCCCGAAGATCACCACGCTGGAGCTGCTGTTCCCGGTCGCGCCGATCCTGCTGGCGGTGTCCGTGGTGATCTCCGCCATCACCGGGTACGTCACGCTGCGCCTGTACGTCCGGCACTAGCTTTAACCGGCTGCTTGTCACCGTCGGAATCACGTAGAGTGGTCGTATGCCCAAGGAACGTGGCCAGAAGGTGATCGTGTCGAACCGCAAGGCGCGGCACGATTACGCCATCCTCGACACCTACGAGTGCGGTCTCGTGCTCGTCGGCACCGAGGTGAAGAGCCTGCGCGAGGGCAAGGCGTCGCTGGCGGACGCGTTCGCGACGGTCGACGACGGCGAAGTGTGGCTGCGCAACGTGCACATCCCGGAGTACACGCAGGGCACGTGGACCAACCACATGCCGCGGCGCACCCGGAAGCTGCTGCTGCACCGGCGGGAGATCGAGAAGCTCATCGGCAAGACCAAGGAGAGCGGGCTCTCCCTGGTGCCGCTGTCGATGTACTTCAAGGACGGCAAGGTCAAGGTCGAGATCGCGCTGGCGAAGGGCAAGAAGTCCTACGACAAGCGGCAGACGCTGGCCAAGCGGGACGCGCAGCGCGACATCAGCCGGGCCATGGGCCGCGCGCTGAAGGGCCGGTTCACGGAGTGACGGCGGGCCCGGCCGCCGACAGTGAGGTGGCGCGCTGGACGGCGGACCTGGGCCTGCCGGGCCTGGTCGACCTGCACGTCCACTTCCTGCCGAAGCCGGTGATGGACAAGGTCTGGGCGTACTTCGACCGGGCCTCGACGCACTACGGCACGGACTGGCCGGTGTTCTACCGGACGTCCGAAGAGGACAGGCTGGCGACGCTGCGCTCGCTGGGCGTGACGCGTTTCGCGCCGCTGGTCTACCCGCACAAGCCGGGGATGGCCGAGTGGCTGACGGACTGGGCGCTGGAGTTCGCCGCGCGGGTCCCGGACGCCGTGCCGACCGGGACGTTCTACCCCGAACCGGGCGCCGGGTCCGCTGTGGACGGTGCGCTGCGCGCCGGTGCCCGCGTGTTCAAGGCGCACGTCCAGGTCGGCGCGTACGACCCGCGTGACGAGCTGTTGAAGCCGGTGTGGGGTGCGCTGGCCGACGCCGGCGTCCCCGTCGTCGTCCACTGTGGACACGGTCCGTTGCGGGGCGACTTCACCGGGTTGTCGGTCTTCGAAGAGGTCCTCTCCGCGCATCCGGACCTGACGGCGGTGCTCGCGCACGCGGCGATGCCGGAGTTCGGGACGGCGTTCGAGCTGCTCGGGAAGTACCCGCGCGTGCACCTGGACACGACGATGGTCGGCGTCCCGTTCGCCGAACGGATGTCGCCGCTGCCGCCGGACTGGACGGCGCGGCTGGCCGAGTTCGCCGACCGGGTCGTGCTCGGCACGGACTTCCCGAACATTCCGTACTCGTATGCGACGCAGTTGCAGGCGATCGCCGGCTGGGCGGCCGACGATCGCCTGGGGGAACCGTTCCTGCGGGCCGTCCTGCACGACACCCCGCTGCGGCTGCTCAACGCTTGACGACGGCGCGCTCGCTCACGACGACCGCGCGGCCCAGCAGGTCGACCACCGGCACGGGCTTGCTCGCCAGCAGGAACCCGGCCGTCGCGAGGACGATCCACGGGACCGGGCCGTGCGCGAAGCCGTCCGACAGCGGCGCGAAGCCGTGCGCGGCGAGGCCCAGCAGGCCACCGGAGATCATCAACCCCGCGACGACCAGCTGCGGCACCCTCGCGGTGACGACAGCGGTGTCGCGCTGCATCTCGAAGTGCGCGAAGAGCCGCAGCAGGCCCAGTAGGACCATGCCGCACACCGCGAACCACGCGGGCGCCATGACGAGCCAGAGGAGCGTGCCCGGCGCGGGCGTTTCGTAGCCGAGGCCGTAGACGGTCACGCCCGCCACCACGATCAGCGCCGGCATGTGCCAGAGGTAGACGCTCATGAACCGCGCGCCGAGCCAGCCGAGGGCGGTGCCGACGCCGGGACGTTCGGCGAGCGCGTTGAGCTGCGGGCGGAAGGCGAGGAGCAGGCCGACCTGGCCGACGGCGAGGAAGGCCAGCAGCACGGTGGGCGGGCTCATGTTCGACACCGGCGCGCCCGGCATGCCGATCATGCTGGCCGGGTACGGGCCGAAGGCGACCATCAGCGCGGTGACGCCGAAGCCGGCGGCCGACAGCGTCAGCGCGGCGCGGCGGGTGAGCGTGCCGAGGCGGCCTTCGACGTAGTGGAAGCCGAGCTGGTGCACCGCGACCCAGACGAAGATCGCGTTGGCGTAACCGATGTAGCCGAGGTCGTTGAAGCGGGCGACGTCGACGAGGATCCCGGCGACCCCCATGACCAGCGGGACCTTCAAGCCCCAGCGTCGGTGCGCGGCGACCATCAGCGGCGTGAGAAGCACGACCAGGACGTAGACGGCGAGGAACCACAGCAGCTGCGCGGCGATGGCGCTGCCGACCTGCAGCGGCTGGGGTGGGACGCCGAGGCCGCGCAGGAAGTCCGGCATGACGAGCCAGACGGCCATCAGCGGCAGCACGGGCAGCATCAGGCGCTTGAGCCGGGCGCCGAGCCAGGTCCGCGTGGATTCCGCGCGGCGGAAGGAGATCAGGTTGGCCGCGCCGCCGGCGAAGAAGACGAGGGGCATGACCTGGCTGAGCCAGGTGACAAGCCACCAGCCGGGCGTCGCGAGCGCGTTGCCGGTGCTCAGGGTGCCGTCGGAGTAGGAGAGCACCGGCATGGTCCAGTGCTGCGCGATGACGGCGAGGATGGCCCCCGCCCGGACGACGTCGAGGAAGCGGTCCCGGCTCTTCTGCATGCCCTTGAGCTTCGCGGGTTCGCTCGGCCGGAACAGCGGTGCTGACCGGCGTCTTCGGGGTCCTGTTGACCCCAGGGGGATGCGGGGGTTCTCCCTACCTCAGGCCGTCGGGCTCGGGTTCGTGCTGCGTCGCGGCGACGCGGTACTCCCAGCCGCTCTCGGTGAGGCCGAGCTCGTAGCGGGTCTCGATCTTCGGGCCGCCGTGCAGGTGGATGTGCCGGATGACGGTGCCGGGCACGGGTTCGGCGTCGCCGAGCTCCTGGACGCGGCCGTCGAGCGGGCCGCCGAAGAAGCGGACGCAGCGGGTCTCGTCGGTCATCTGCGCGCTCCTTCCCGGTGGGTCCGCTCATGGTAGGTGAGCGGTGTGCGGGGTGCCGCCCGCGGAACGGGTGACCCTATGTCCACCCTACGGGACTTCTCGTCACCTTCCGTCGATAGTGTTCGGGCTCGTGACCGAACCTGCCTACGTGACCGAGACACGGACCGCGTACGACACCGTCGCCGAGGCGTATGCCGAGGCGGCGCGGGACGAGCTGGATTCGAGTCCGTGGGACCGGGCGATGCTGGGCACGTTCGCCGAGCTGGTCGGCAAGACCGGCTCGGTCGGTGACCTCGGCTGCGGCCCGGGCCGGTTGACGGGACACCTGGCCTCCCTGGGCTTGGACGTGTTCGGCGTGGACCTGTCCCCGGGCATGGTTTCGGTGGCCCGCCGGACGTATCCGGAGCTGCGGTTCGAAGTCGGTTCGATGAGCGCATTGGCGCTGGCAGACGGCTCCCTGGCGGGTGCGCTGGCGTGGTACTCGCTGATCCACACGCCGCCGGAGCAGCTGCCCGGGTTGGTGGCGGAACTGGCGCGGGTACTCGCTCCGGGCGGCCGCCTGCTGACGGCGTTCCAGGTCGGCGACGAGCGCCGCCACGTCTCCCGGGGGTACGGCCACGAGGTTTCGTTCGACGCGTACCGCTTGCCGCCGGACTTCGTGGCGGGCCTGTTCGAGGCGGCCGGTCTGGTGCTGGAAGCGCGTCTGGTCAGGGCGCCGCAGGAACCGGAGCAGGTGCCCCAGGCCTATCTGCTGGCCCGGAAGCCCGGCTAACGGCCCAAGTAGGTCAGCACCGCACGGACGCGGCGGTGCTCCTCCGCGCTCGCTTCGAGGCCGAGCTTCGAGAAGATGTTGCCGATGTGCTTCTCGACCGCGCCGTGCGAAACGACGAGGGAGTTCGCGATCGCGGTGTTCGACAACCCCTGCGCCATCAAGCCCAGGACTTCGGATTCGCGCGCGGTCAACGCGTCCAGGGGGTTGCGGCGGCCGCGGGCCATCAGCTGGGCGATCACGTCCGGGTCGATCGCCGTGCCGCCGTTCGCCACCCGGCGGACCGCGTCGAGGAACTCGTCGACGTCCGCCACGCGCTCCTTCAGCAGGTAGCCGACCCCGCCGGCACCGCCCGACAGCAGCTCCACCGCGTACGACTCCTCGACGTACTGCGAGAGCACCAGAACCGGCAGCCCCGGCACCTCCTTGCGGGCCGCCAGGGCCGCCCGCAGGCCTTCGTCGGTGAACGTCGGGGGCATTCGCACGTCGACGATCGCCAGGTCCGGACGGTGTTCCTTCACCGCGCCGAGCAGGTCGTCGCCGTTGTCGACGGCCGCGGCCGTCTCGATGCCCTCGTCGGCGAGCAGCCGGGTCACCCCGGCCCGCAACAGCACGGCGTCTTCGGCGATGACTACCCGCATCCGGCCCCCAAGCTCGTGGATGAACGGGAGCCAGCTTATTCACCATTGGCAGGGGAGGTCAGCCCGGATCACCGTCGGTCCGCCCACCGGGCTGACGACCGTGATCACGCCGTCGATCGTCGCGGCGCGGTCGGCCAGGCCGGCCAGCCCGCCGCCGGGGCGCACCTCCGCGCCGCCGTGACCGTTGTCGGTGATCTCGACGACGACGTGGTCGTCGGTCCGCCACACCTTCACACCCGCTTCGGACGCTCCGGAGTGCTTCGCGATGTTCGTCAGCGTCTCGCCGACGATGAAGTACGCCGTCGTCTCCACCGCCGCCGGCGGCCGCGGCTCGACGTCCACGTGGACGTCCACCGGGATCGGCGACTTCGCCGCCTGCGCCGAGAGCGCCGCGTCCAGCCCGCGGTCGCCGAGCACCGCCGGGTAGATGCCGCGCGCGAGGTCCCGCAACTCCGACACGGCCAGCTTCGCGTCCGTGTGCGCTTCGGCGATCAGCTCCCGCACCATGTCCGGGTCCTGGTCGAACTTCGACTTCGCCCGCCCGAGGCTCATCGCGACGGCGACGAGCCGCTGCTGCGCGCCGTCGTGCAGGTCACGCTCGATGCGGCGCCGTTCCGCCTCCGCCGCGTCCACACCCCGCGCCCGCGAAGCCTGCAACCGCTCGGCCTTCTGCTCGAGCCGCTTCGTCCGGTCCGGGCCCAGCAGCGCGAGCCCCAGCTCGCCGTGCAGCCAGCCCAGCCACGGCGTCACCCAGATCGCCATCGGCAGCAGCACGATCGACGCCAGCGCGATCCCGAGCTCCGCGCACGCCAGCGGGAACGCGGCCATCAGGTAGGCGAGGTCACGCCACGTCGTCGCGTCGCTCAGCCGCACCATCCACCGCCGCAGCAGCGGCTGACCCTCTTCGTACGGACGTCGCTGCACCGGCGGCAGCGGCACCCGCAGCATCTTCCCCAGCCAGCTCCGCTCGCGATCACCCGACCAGCGGATGAAGCTCGTCGTCGCCAGCAGGATCGGGAATCCGATCCACACCACCGCCGTCCCGACCCCCACCGCGATCCCGACCACGATCAGCACGAACTGCAGGATCCGGAAGAAGAAGCTGACGATCATGTACACGATCGTGCGAGCCGGGTGCGGCCGCGGGTGCTCCAGGGATTGCGCCTCGGTCATCGAGCCACCAGGTTCTTCTCTTCCGCGTCTTCCCACCAGCGCTCCATCCGACGGCGCTGGGCGACGGTCGTCCCCAGCAGCGCGTTCGCCAGCCGGGCGTGCACCCCGGCGAGCGCCTTGGTCAGCGCCACCGACAACGCGATGAACAACACCCCCAGCGCTGCCCACGGTAGCGCTTCCACCGTCGAGTCCACGGTCAGCCACCGCACGTCGTAGGACGGGAAGTAGTACGCGCCGTCCGGCAGCCACCGGAAGTAGATCGGCAGGCCGGCCAGCGCCAGGCTCGTCGACCAGAACGTCGTCACCAGCACGAACTCGACGATGCCGAGCGGGAAGAGCAGGAAGAAGTAGGCGAGGTCCCGCCACGTCGAGGGGTCCTTCAGCCGGGCCTTCCACCGGTCCTTCTGCCCACCGGCCGGCAACGGCAGGTAGGGGAGATCGATGTAGCGGTCCAGCAGCGCGTAGACCCGCGCCCGCTCCAACCGGGCGGACCCACGCACGGCGAGCACGAGCACCGCGAGCAGGCCAACACCCACCCACACGACGGCGGTCCCCACCCCGGCCGCCGCGAACGTCGTCAGCGCGGCGAACGCCAGCACCCCCAGCGGCAGGTTCATCAGCAGGAACACCACCGAACCCCCGAACGGCGGATCACGCCTGTCGCTACCCATCACCGGACTCCTCTCTGCCGAAGTCCAGGGTCGTCTTCCGCGGCCGCCGGTGACATGGTGCGCGCGGGCATCCTCCCGGTAGGGCTGGCCCTACCCACCTGGACTAAAGAGGTGGCCCCCCGCGTTATGATGTACAGGTTGTGTTCCCACCAAGGGGGTGAACGGTTTCGACTTTGGACGTTGAGTCAGGAGAAGCGTGCCGGTGCAGGCGAGAGACCACCGTAAGCGTCATCGCAACCAAATAAGCGCCGACTCCAGTCAGCGCGAGTACGCCCTCGCCGCCTGAGCGAGTGCGTCTCTGTCGGCCCGGGTTCGCCTCCGGCCCGGGTACCGGCATCAGCTAGGAGGCTCAGCGGTTGTCCCGGCCACGGGGAACAGCCGTGAAGCAAACAGTGGCTGGGCTCGTCACCTCGGCTTGTTCGCGTGACCGAGGGAGCCAAGCAGAGACGTAGCGGACTGCGCACGGAGAAGCCCTGTCAAGACGCCAGAGGACCCGGGTTCAATTCCCGGCACCTCCACTTCGAGAAGGCCCTCGCTCCTTCGGAGCTTGGGCCTTCTCTTCGTTTCGCTCGTGTTTTCTGGGGGTCGAACCCCCAGACCCCCGCCAGGCGGGCTTCGCCCCCTGGACCCCCTTCTCCGGGGCTTCGCCCCGGGCCCCACTCTGGCTCAGGCTTCGCCTTGCGCCCTTCTTTGGGGCTTCGCCCCTTGCCCCCTCCTGTGGTTGTGCTTCGCTTTTTGGCTCGGCTTCGTCCTCGGGCCTGCTTGGCCTGGGAATCAGCTGCGCCCGAGGCCAGACTTCGCCTTCGGCCGGGCTTGGCCCGAAGTACGACTTCGGCCCGCGCCCCACAGCGGCCTTTGCCCCCGCCTGCACCGACACGTGCCCGGCTCCGCCGGCCTGGACACGCCTGGCCGCACCTCTCGCCCCCCGCTTGGCAAGCGAGCCGACACGCGAACTGGCACCGACGAGGACCCAGGCCCCCGCGCACCCCGATCCGAAGCCAGAACGCGGCCGGCGGCGCCGGGTCAAGGCATGCTTTCCCGCCTGACGCGGTGGTGCCGGCCGTAGTCACAATGACAGCTTCGGGGTGCCGGAAGATGTTACGGCACTGCTACCCACAGTGCCCCATCGCAGGCCAAAGCCCTGTGATGGGGCCCACTTGCGGGTGAAATTCTTGTGAGTGTCATGCTGAACCCCCAACCATGGCTCCGCACCCGCGGTGTCGGAAGTAGGTGGCCAGATGACCTGGGCCCGTGCCAATGGCAGCTCCACCGCCAACGACGAAGACAGCCGGATGGGTGTCATCCGAGCCGAAGAAGCCGTTCGGCTTGCCGAACAGAACGATCGAGCCGTCATCACCGTTGCCGGGCACTCCTCGAACGTGCGGGAATGCGCCGAACTGCTCGCCATGCTCGGGCTGGATGCCGGGAGGCGGCACAAGATCGCCTGATCAGGCCAGGTCCGCCACGTGGACCACCTTGTTCCGGCCCGTCGCTTTCGCGTGGTACAGCGCCGTATCCGCCGCGTCGAGCAAGCGCTGCAACGAGGTTCCCGCCGTCGGGTAGACCGCCATGCCGATCGAGGTCGACAGGCCCGTGATCGACAGCTTGCCCACCGGGACCTTCAGCGTCGCCACCGCTCGGCGGATGCGCTCCGCCACCGCGCCGATGTCCGGGTGGGCTATTCCCGGGAGCAGCACCACGAACTCTTCGCCGCCGAACCGCCCGACCGCGTCGCCGCGGCCGCGGACCGCTGCGATGATCGCTTCCGCTACCGCCCGTAACACCGCGTCGCCCGCCAAGTGGCCGTACGTGTCGTTCACCTGCTTGAAGTGGTCCAAGTCCAGCATCAGCAGACCGAACGTCGAGCGCTGGCGGGCGGCCGCCGCCAGCGTTCGCTCGGCCAGTGCGTGCCAGCCGCTCGTGTTGTACAACCCCGTCTTCGCGTCGCGGTGGGCCGCCACCTCCAGCTGCTTCACCAGGACCGTCCGGTGCAACAGCAGCAACGGCGGGAGCACCAGCACCGCCAGGCCCGGCAGCACCGCCAGCGCCAGCGCGTTCAGCGCGCCCAGGCACAGCGTCGCCACCTCCAGGCCGTTGTCGGCCCACGTGCCGAACAGCGCCTCCGGCGTCCGGCCGATCTCGCGGCGGGCCGGGAGCACCAGCAGGGCGTTCACCACGAAGAACGTCACTCCCGCCGCCGCGATCGCGAACGTGCCCGCCCAGCCGCGCTGGAACGCCGCGCGCACGTCCGGGGAGCCCGATACCCGCATGACCGCCTGGGCCGCGTAGCACGAGAGCAGGATGATGGCCGCGTTGCTGACCGTCCGCGACGCCGGCACCCGCTGCAGGCGGTACCAGCTGCGGACCGCCAGGTGCCCGTACAGGCCGGCGACCAGCAGCGCCAGCAGCGGCGGCGGGAGCACCAGCACGCCGGCGAACGTCCAGACCGAGGTCATGTTGATGTGCGGGGTTCCCGACACCCGGCGGCGGATGCGCTCGACCCGGCGGCCGGCCTCCGACTGGGCCACGCCGAGGAGCAGCAGCACCAGCAGGATCAGCAGCGTGCGGCGGTCGACCGCGACCGGGTACGGCCGCAGCGTCAGTGCCACCGCCGCCGCCTCCGTCAGCAGGCAGTAGACGATCACGCGGGGGCCCTGGCGCCACAGCGCCCAGCGCCGTGGCACGAGCGCGTCACGAAAACGGGGTCCGCCGCGCGGGGTTCCGGCGCCGGTCCGCATACTCATGGTGTCCGGCCGGTGACGGAGCCGGGTCGGCCCGAGGCGGCGAAGGGAGGCGCGCCATGTGCGGACGCGACAACTGAGGTCATCGTTCCTCCAGCCCGACCCGGCGCCACGCCCTCGCGATCGGCACGGCCACCGCGGCGCCCGCCGCCCCGGCCACGGCGATGGTGTGCGCCGGGCCCAGCACGTCGGCCAGCGCGCCCGCCGCGGCCGCGCCGACGCCCTGCACGGTGATCAGGCCGGCCGAGTTCATCCCGGCGCACTGCGCGCGGTGCTCGTCCGGCACCCGCCGCATGAACGACACCGTGCCGGTGATGTTGTAGCCCGTCGCCAGCAGCCCGGACGTCGCCAGCAGCACCACCGACACCACCAGGCCCGGCCGGCAGACGAACACCACCAGCGGCAGCCCCGCCGCGATCCCCAGCCAGCCCAGCACGCGGACCTGCGCGTTCTCCGGGATCCACTTGCCGAACACGACGCCGCCGAGCACGCTGCCCGCCGGGTCCGCCGCCATCAGCAGCCCCACCAGCGTCGCGCCCGCGCCGATCCCCGCCGCGTACGGCGCGGCCAGCGCCTCCGGCACGACGTAGAACCCCGCCAGCCAGTTGAGCGCCACCAGCGTCCGCAACGCCGGGTCGCGCCAGATCAGCCGGATGCCGGCGCCGGTCGTCGCCAGCCAGGCCGGCCGCACCGCCTGCGCGACCGCCGCCCGCCGCCGGACGCCCGCGACCAGGAACAGCGCCGACAGCACGAACGTCACCGCGTCCAGCGCCAGCGCCGCGGACGGCGCCAGCGCGGCGATCAGCAGGCCGCCGCCGGCGAACCCGGCCAGCTGCGCGCCCTGGATCGTGACGTTCCGCAGGGCCATCCCGACCAGGTACCGCTCACCGTCGAGCACCGTCGGCAGCAGTGCCTGCTGCGCCGCCTTGAACGGCCCGCCCAGCGCCGTCATCACCGCGACCAGCACGCACAGCACCCAGAGCGGGACGCCGGGGATCGCGATGACGCCGACCAGCGCGGCCCGGGCCACGTCGGCCGCGACCATCACGTCGCGGCGCGGCCACCGGTCGCCCGCGCCGGCCAGCAGGATCCCGCCGAGCAGGGAAGGCACGTACGTCAGGGCGTAGGTCAGGCCGGTCAGCGCCGCCGACGACGTGCGCTGGTAGACGAGGACCGCGAGCGCGACGCGCGCGAGCTGGTCGCCGCAGATGGACAGCAGCTCGGCGAGCCACATGGCCCGGAACTCGGCGACCGCGAGCACGGCGCCGAACCCCACCTTCGTCACGCGTGCGTCGTCCATCGCCGGCGTCCCCTCGAAACCGCTATCCAGTGAAGGTAATAACCGAACGGAGTGGAATCGAGGCGTTCGGTGACAGTTGCCCCGATCGCAGCAGCGCGTCAGCCCGGGTGGCCGCCGATGCGGCTGGTCAGCTCGGCCGCCGTCGCCGCCACTTCGGCCGCCAGCTCCGGCCACGTCTCCTCGCACGGCTCGGCCGCGCAGTGGTGGCGCAGGGTCACGCTGATCGCGGCCAGCGGGCGGGCGCCGTGGTCGAACACGGGCGCCGCCACCGACGCGAACCCGGCCGTGACGTGCCCGTCCTCGACCGACCAGCCGAGCCGGCGCTCCGCGGTCAGGGTGCGGCGCAGCTCGGCGAGGGTACGCGGACCGCGACCGGTGCGGAGCACGAACGCCGACGCCGACGGGAACAACGCGCGAACGTGCGGGGCGGGCAGGTGCCGCAGGACCGCGCGGCCGGACGCGGTCAGCTGGGCCGGCAGCCGCACCCCGACCTCGGTGACGAGCGTTTCCGGGCGCGCCGGGCGTTCCTTGATCAGGTACAGCGACTCGTTGCCGTGCAGGACGCCCAGGTGCGCGGTGTGCCCGACGCGGTCGACGAGCTTGCGCAGCAACGGCCCGGCCAGCCGTTCGAGCGGGTCGTGGCGCAGGTAGGCCGAGCCCAGCTCGAAGGCCGCGATGCCGAGGCCGTAGCGGCGTTCGGCGGGCAGGTGGACGACGAAACCGGCCGCTTCCAGCTCGCTGAGCAGGTGGTACGTCGTCGAGCGGGGCAGACCGGCCTCGCGCGCGATCGCCGCCGCGGTGACCGGGCCCGGGCGCGTGGCCAGCAGGCGCAGGACCGCGAGCCCGCGGCGCAAGGCCGGAACTTCGCTGCTGTCGCCCATAGCCCGAGTCTATGTCTGGGATCCCAGACAGAACCACTCCGTGGGGCATCCCACCAGCGGGAAGGACGATGTCCAATGGGCCCATGCCGGAAAAAGTGCTCCTGGGCTCCGAACCCCTGACCGCCGCCCAGGTCGTCGACGTCGTTCGCGGGCACGCGCCCGTCGGGCTGACGGACGCCGCCGAGAAGAACCTCGCCGCGACCCGCCAGCACATCGAGAACCTCGCCCACGCCGTCACGCCCACCTACGGCGTCTCGACCGGCTTCGGGGCGCTGGCCACCCGTCACATCCCCGTCGAGAGCCGGACCGCGCTGCAGCGCAGCCTGATCCGCTCGCACGCCGCCGGCGCCGGGCCCGCCGTCGAGCCCGAGGTCGTCCGCGCGCTCATGCTGCTGCGCCTGCGGACCCTCGCCAGCGGCTACACCGGCGTCCGCCCGGGGACCGCGCAAACGCTTGCGGCCCTGCTCAACGCCGACATCACGCCGATCGTCCACGAGTACGGCTCGCTCGGCTGCTCCGGCGACCTCGCGCCCCTGGCCGCCGTGGCGCTCGCGCTCATGGGCGAGGGCGAAGTCACGTACCGCGGCGAAGTGATGAAGGCGGAAGAAGCGCTGAAGCACGCCGGGATCGAGCCGGTCGTCCTCGCCGAGAAGGAGGGCCTCGCGCTCACCAACGGCACCGACGGCATGCTCGGCATGCTCCTGCTCGCCGCGGCCGACCTGCACCGGCTGTTCGACATCGCGGACCTCACCGCGGCGATGAGCGTCGAAGCCCTGCTCGGCACCGACCGCGCCTTCGCCGCCGACCTCCAGGCCCTGCGCCCGCACCCCGGGCAGGCGACGTCCGCGGCCCGGATGTGGCAGGCGCTGCAGGGCTCGAAGATCGTCGAGAGCCACCGCGGCCCGGACTGCAACCGCGTCCAGGACGCCTACTCGCTGCGCTGCGCCCCGCAGGTCCACGGCGCCGCGCGTGACAGCCTCGCCCACGCCGAGCTCGTCGGCGAGCGCGAGCTGATGTCCGCTGTGGACAATCCGGTCGTCCTCGCCGACGGCCGCGTCGAGTCCAACGGCAACTTCCACGGCGCGCCCGTCGCGTACGTGCTGGACTTCCTGGCCATCCCGGTCGCCGACGTCGCCAGCATCGCCGAGCGCCGCACCGACCGGATGCTCGACAAGGCACGCTCGCACGGCCTGCCGCCGTTCCTCGCACACGACCCCGGCGTCGACTCCGGGCACATGATCGCCCAGTACACCCAGGCCGCCGTGGTCAGCGAGCTCAAGCGGCTCGCCGTCCCGGCGTCGGTCGACTCGATCCCGAGCAGCGCCATGCAGGAGGACCACGTCTCCATGGGCTGGTCGGCCGCGCGGAAGCTCCGCAAGGCCGTCGACGGCCTGACCACGGTCCTCGCCGTCGAACTGCTGACGGCGGCCCGCGCGCTGGACTTCCGGGCGCCGCTGGAGCCGTCGCCGGTCACCGGCCGCGTCCGGGACCTCCTGCGCACCAAGGTGAACGGCCCCGGTCCCGACCGCCACCTGGCGCCCGAGATCGCGGCCGCCGAAGAACTCGTCCGCTCCGGCGCCGTCCTCGACGCCGCCCGTCTGGAGGTCTGATGTCCCGCGTCGTCCGTGCCGCCCGCGGCACCCAGCTCACCGCCAAGTCGTGGCAGACCGAAGCCGCGCTGCGGATGTTCCACAACAACCTCGACCCGGACGTCGCCGAGCGGCCGGAGGACCTGGTCGTCTACGGCGGCACCGGCAAGGCCGCCCGCAACTGGGCCAGCTTCGACGCCATCACCCGCGAACTGACCACTTTGGACGTCGACGAGACGCTGCTGGTGCAGTCGGGCAAGCCGGTCGGCGTGTTCCGCACCCACGAGTGGGCGCCGCGGGTGCTCATCGCGAACTCGAACCTCGTGGGGGACTGGGCGACCTGGCCGGAGTTCCGCCGCCTCGAGCAGCAGGGCCTGACGATGTACGGGCAGATGACCGCGGGCTCGTGGATCTACATCGGCACCCAGGGCATCCTCCAGGGCACGTACGAGACTTTCGCCGCCGTGGCGAAGAAGAAGTTCGGCGGGAGTCTCAAGGGGACGCTCACCGTCACCGCCGGCCTCGGCGGCATGGGTGGCGCCCAGCCCCTCGCCGTGACCATGAACGACGGCGTCGCGCTGGTCATCGAGTGCGACCCGCAGCGCGCGCACCGGCGCGTGGAGACCCGCTACCTCGACGAGGTGGCCGACGACCTCGACGACGCCATCGCCCGCGTCACGAAAGCCAAGCAGGAGAAGCGGGCACTGTCCGTGGGTGTCGTCGGCAACGCCGCCGAGGTGCTGCCGGAGTTGTTGCGCCGGGGCGTCGAAGTCGACATCGTCACCGACCAGACGTCGGCCCACGACCCGCTGTCCTACCTGCCCAAGGGGGTCGGCGTCGACGACTGGCACGACTACGCGGCCAAGAAGCCCGACGAGTTCACCGACCGCTCGCGCGAGTCGATGGCCGACCACGTCGACGCCATGCTCGGCTTCCTGGACCGTGGCGCGGAGGTCTTCGACTACGGCAACTCCCTGCGCGGCGAGGCCAAGCTCGGCGGCTGCGAGCGCGCGTTCGACTTCCCCGGCTTCGTGCCCGCCTACATCCGCCCGCTGTTCTGCGAGGGCAACGGCCCGTTCCGCTGGGCGGCGCTGTCCGGCGACCCCGAGGACATCGCCGCCACCGACCGCGCGATGCTGGAACTGTTCCCGGAGAACGAATCCCTCGCCCGCTGGATCCGGCTCGCCGGCGAACGCGTTGCCTTCCAAGGACTTCCGGCCCGGATCTGCTGGCTCGGCTACGGCGAACGACACCTCGCCGGCCTGCGGTTCAACGAGATGGTCGCCAGCGGCGAGCTGAAGGCCCCGGTCGTCATCGGCCGGGACCACCTCGACTCCGGCAGCGTCGCCTCGCCGTACCGCGAGACCGAGGGCATGGCCGACGGCTCCGACGCGATCGCCGACTGGCCGCTGCTCAACGCACTGGTCAACACCTCCTCCGGCGCTAGCTGGGTGTCGATCCACCACGGCGGCGGCGTCGGCATGGGCCGGTCCATCCACGCGGGCCAGGTCAGCGTCGCCGACGGGACCGAGCTGGCCGCGCAGAAGCTCGAGCGGGTGCTCACCAACGACCCGGGCATGGGCGTCATCCGGCACGTCGACGCCGGGTACGACCGCGCGGCCGAGGTCGCCGACGAGCGTGGCGTGCGGGTGCCGATGCGGGACGCCGAGTGAGTGCCTCCGGGCTGCTGGCGGAGATCGACGACGTCGGGCGGGACCCGAAGCGCGGCGGCTACTCGCGGCACGCCTTCGACTCGCCCGAGCAGGACCTGCGGGTCTGGTTCGTCGAGCGCGCGCTCGGGCTCGGCCTGGACGTCGACACCGACCACAACGGCAACATCTGGGCGTGGTGGGGGCCGCCGGGGCCGGACGCCGTCGTCACCGGCAGCCACCTCGACTCGGTGCCCGGTGGCGGCGCCTTCGACGGCCCGCTCGGCGTCGTCAGCGCGCTGGCCGCCGTGGAAGCGTTGCGGGAGAAGGGATTCCGGCCGGGCAAGCCGTTCGCCGTCGTCGTGTTCGCCGAGGAGGAGGGCGGCCGGTTCGGCGTGCCCTGCCTCGGTTCACGGCTGCTCACCGGCACGATCGACGCGGACAAGGCGCGCGGGCTGCGGGACGCCGACGGCGTGACGTTCGCCGAGGCCGCGGCGAAGTCCGGCTTCGACCCCGCACTGGTGGGGCCGGATCCCGAGCGGCTCGGGCTGATCGGACGGTTCCTCGAATTGCACGTCGAGCAGGGCCGGGGGCTGATCGACCTCGGTTCGCCGGTGGCCGTCGGCAGCACGGTGATCGCGCACGGGCGGTGGCGGTTCTCCTTCGCGGGGCAGGGGAACCACGCCGGGGCGACGCTGCTCGCCGACCGGGCGGACCCGATGCTGCCCGCCGCCGCGACGGTCACCGCCGTCCGGCGGCTGGCGCGCGCGGTGCCGGACGCGCGGGCGACCGTCGGCCGGTTGGTCCCGACGCCGGGTGGCACCAACGTCATCGCGTCCACTGTGGACCTCTGGGTCGACGCGCGCGTGCCCGGCACGGCGACCCCGGACTTGGTCGCAGAGATCACGCGAGCGGCCGAAGCGGCGGCGGAAGAAGAAGGCTGCCGGGTTACCGTCGCGCGCGAGTCCTATTCGGACGACGTGGTGTTCGACGATTCGCTGCGCCGCGACCTCGGCGAGTGGCTCGGCGGGCCGCCGGAGCTGCCGACGGGCGCCGGGCACGACGCCGCGATCCTCGCCGGGTTCGTCCCGGCCGGGATGCTGTACGTGCGCAACCCGACCGGGATCAGCCACTCGCCGGAGGAGTTCGCCGAGGCCGGCGACGTCGAGGTGGGCGCCGCGGCGCTGGCCACGGTCCTGGAACGGCTGGCGCGATGACCGTCGGCCCGCGGGGGCGCCCCCCGTTTCCAGCCTATCGCCCGGCACCGACAGTTTTCTGGTGCGAGCAGGCCTGGCTGCCGGACGGGATCGCGTCCGCCGTGCGGATCGACGCCACCGGCGGCCGGATCACGGCGGTGGCTCCCGGGGCGCCGCGGACCGGCGTGGTGCTCGCCGGCCTGACGCTGCCGGGCTTCGCGAACGGCCACTCGCACGCCTTCCACCGGGCGCTGCGGGGCCGGACGCACCACGAGCGCGGCACGTTCTGGACGTGGCGCGAGCGGATGTACGCCCTGGCGTCCCGGCTCGATCCCGACACGTACTACCGGCTGGCCCGCGGGGTCTACGCCGAGATGGTGCTCGGCGGATACACGAGCGTGGGGGAGTTCCACTACCTGCACCACGCGCCCGGCGGAAAACCGTACGCCGACCCGAACGCGATGGGGGCGGCGCTGCGGCAGGCCGCGGCCGACGCCGGGATCCGGTTGACGCTCCTGGACACGTGCTACCTGGCCGGGGGCATCGGCGTCGAGCCCGACGAGGTCCAGCGGCGGTTCTCCGACGGCTCCGCTTCGGCCTGGGCGGCGCGGGTGGCCGCGCTGGAGGAAGACGAGCTGTTCCGGGTCGGCGGGGCGATCCACTCCGTCCGCGCGGTTCCCGAGGAGCAGTTGTCCGAAGTGGACAGCGGCGTGCCGGGACACCGGCCGCTGCACATCCACCTCTCCGAGCAGCGGGCGGAAAACGAGCAGTGCGCGGCGGCCACCGGGTGCACGCCGACCGGGCTGCTGCGGGACAACGGCGTGCTCGGCGAACGGCTCACCGTGGTCCACGCGACCCACCTCACCGACCAGGACGTGCGGTGGCTCGGCGAGTTCCGGGTCGGGGCGTGCTTCTGCCCGACCACCGAACGCGACCTCGGCGACGGCATCGGCCCGGCCCGCGCCCTGCGGGACGCCGGGGTGCGGCTGAGCATCGGCAGCGACAGCAACGCCGTCGTCGACGCCTTCGAGGAGACACGCGCGCTGGAGCTGGACGACCGGCTGGCCAGCGAGGAGCGCGGCCGGTTCAGCGCCGAAGAACTCCTCGAAGCGGGCACGGACCACGCGGCGATCGGCTGGGACGGGGTCGGCGCGATCGTCGAGGGGGCGGGCGCGGACCTCGTCACCGTCGGCCTGGACTCGGTCCGGACGGCGGGTATCGAGCCGTCCGGGGTCCTGTTCGCGGCCTCCGGCGCGGACGTCCGGCACGTCGTCGTCGCCGGCCGCGAGGTCGTGCGGGATGGTGCCCACCTGCTCATCGACCGTCCGGAAACCCTGCTGGCGAAGGAGATCGAGGCACTGTGGCAGTCCTGATCACGGGCATCGGCGAACTCACGACCAACGATCCCGAGCTGGGCCGGCTGACCGACGCGGCACTGGTCGTGGACCACGACAGGATCGCCTGGGTGGGCGCGGCGAAGAGCGCGCCGGACGCCGACGAGCGCGTCGACGTCGAAGGCCGCGCGGTGCTGCCCGGCTGGGTCGACAGCCACACGCACCTCGTCTTCGCCGGCGACCGCACCGCGGAGTTCGAGGCGCGGATGGCCGGAAAGCCCTACACGGCAGGCGGAATCGCGATCACGGTCGGCGCGACGCGCGATGCGTCCGACGAGCAGCTGGCCGCGAACCTGCGCCGGCACGTCGATGAAGCAGCGAGCCAGGGGACGACGTGCCTGGAGACGAAGACGGGTTACGGGCTGACTGTCGCGGACGAAGCCCGCAGCGCCCGGATCGCCGGGGAGGTCGCCGACGAGGTGACGTTCCTCGGCGCGCACCTCGTGCCGCCGGGCGCCGACGCGGAGTCCTATGTGGACCTGGTATGCGGCGAGATGCTCGACGCCGTAGCGGAAAGCGTGCGCTGGGCGGACGTCTTCTGCGAGACCGGGGCGTTCGACGAAGCCCAGTCGGCGCGCGTGCTGAAGGCCGCGGCCGGGCGCGGGCTCGGCCTGCGGGTGCACGGCAACCAGCTCGGCGAAGGTCCCGGTGTCCGGCTGGCGGTGGAGCTGGGCGCGGCGAGCGTCGACCACTGCACGTACCTCTCGGACGCCGATGTGGCGGCCTTGGCCGGTTCCGAAACCGTGGCGACTTTGCTGCCGGCGTGCGACCTGTCGACCCGGCAGGCGTTGGCGCCGGCGCGGCGGCTCCTCGACGCGGGCGCGACGGTCGCGCTGGCCAGCAACGCCAACCCGGGCAGCTCGTACACGACGTCGATGGCGTTCTGCGTCGCGACGGCGGTGCTGCAGATGCGGATGACGATCGAGGAAGCGGTCTGGGCGGCGACCGCGGGCGGCGCGCGGGCGTTGCGCCGCGACGACGTGGGCGTCCTGCGGCCCGGTTCGCGGGCGGACGTCCACGTCCTCGACGCGCCTTCGGTGACGCACCTGGCCTACCGGCCGGGGCTGCCGCTGACGAAATGGGTGTGGCGGGCCGGAGATCGGGTGCGCTAACGTCGGACGCGAGGACGCGCGAAGACACAGTCCGGTATGGGTTAGTCCGGGCAAGTTGAGCAGGCTTACCTGTGCGTCCCTTCCTCGGAAGCGACGAAGGGACAGCTGTGTCTGTGATCATCATCGGTGCCGGTCTGGGTGGCCTGAGCCTCGCGCAGGGACTGCGGCGTGCCGGCATCCCGTGCCGGGTCTACGAACGCGACGAGTCGGCGGGCGCGCGGAAGCAGGGCTACCGGCTGCACATCAGCGGCGTCGGCGATGCGGCGCTCGGCGAAGTCCTGCGCCCGGAGCTGCACGAGCTCTTCCGCGCCACGGCGGGCCGGGCGTTGCCGCACACGAACGTCTACGACGACCGGTTGAAGCTGCTCACCCGCCTGCAGGATGAAGGCACGCACCTCAACGTCAACCGCTTCACCCTGCGGCAGATCCTGCTGCACGGCCAGGAAGTCGCGTACGGCAAGCGGTTCACGCACTACGAGACCGACGAAGACGGCGTGACAGCGCACTTCGCCGACGGGACCTCCGCGCGCGGCAGCCTGCTCGTGGGAGCGGACGGCATCAACTCGCCGGTGCGGCGGCAGTACCTGCCGCACGCGCGGGTCGTCGACGCCGGGCTCGTGCACCTCTACGGCCGGATCCCGCTCACCGCGGAAACCCGGGCGCTGTTCGAGCCGGAGATGTTCGCGGTGTTCTCCATGATGCTCGGCCCGGACCGCACGATGGCCGGGTTCGCACCCGTCGACTACCCCGAACCGGTCGCCGACGCGTGCGCGCGGCTGGTGCCGGACCTGCGGTTGCGCGACGACCGGCCGTACATGACCTGCTCGGTCGGGGCCCGCTGGGAAGTGGTCGGCCACTCCGAGGCCGAACTCGCCGCGATGACCCCCGGTGACCTGCGGAAGATCGCGCTCGGCCTGGTCGACGGCTGGCACCCCCTGGCCCGCGCGATGGTCGGGCACTGGGACGTCCCGGCCACGTTCCCGCAGCCGATCCGGACGAGCGTGCCGGTCGGGCCGTGGGAACCGTCGCGCGTGACGCTCGTCGGCGACGCCGTCCACGCGATGAGCCCGGCCGGCGGCGCGGGCGCCAACACCGCGTTGCGCGATGGTGCGGCGTTGGCGTCCGCGCTGGCCGGCGCCCCGCTGCTCGAAGCCGTGGCGGCCTACGAAACGGCAATGCGGGACTACGGGTTCGCCGCGGTACGGGAGTCCGCCGAGAACGGGTACCGGTACCTCGGACAGAACCCGCTCACAGCGGCAGGGTGAACGGCGTGCAGGCCGGCGGGTAGGACGAGTCCAGCGCGTGCAGGATCAGCCCGGTGACGTTCGGGTCGATCGCCTGGCTCAGGTGGCCCGCCGCGTCGGAGCCGCAGAAGTCCTGCAGCACGATGTCCGTCGTGCCCGGCTCGGCCAGGACGCCGCTCGTGTACGGGGTCACGACCTCGTCGTACTTGCTCACGATGCTCGTGTACGTCGGCCCGGCGACGTGGACGCCGCCGCGGGCGAGGTCGTCCAGGAACGCCGACGGCGCCAGGTACTCCGTGCACGCGCCGCAGGCGGTCCGGACGACCGCGCCGAGCCCGGGGACGGTGGTCAGCAGGGCCTTGGCGAGTGCGTCGAGGCCGCCGAGCGTGGTGCCCCGGTAGTTCGCGCCGAAGCCGACGAAGTGCGCGACCTTCGCCGCGCCGCCGCCGTACTTCAGGTAGTACGCGGGCATCGTGCTGCCCTCGGAATGGCCGACGATGTCGACCTTCGCCGCGCCGGTGGCCGCCCGGACCCGGTCGACGAACCGGCCGAGCTGCGCGGCGCTGTCCCGCATGGACGCGAGCCCGCCGACGCCGGGGCCGAGCACGCCGGTGCCATACGTCAGCGAGAAGACGCAGTAGCCCTCGGCGGCGATCTTCGGGGCGTGGAAGAACCAGTTGACCGAGTCGTTCGCGCCGAGGCCGTGCACGAGCACGACGGGCTCCGGGTGGGCGGTCGCCGGACGGCAGCCCCAGTCGTTCCAGCCGCTGCTCGGCGCCGCGTCCGCGACCGCCGGCGCGACCGCGCCGAAGGTGAGCGCCGCGGCGAGCACCGCCAGGGTTCGCTTGACACCGCCGTTGGTGACCCGCATTCCGTTGCCTCCAGTTACCCGTCAGTACGTGACGCAGCTCATGATCGGTCACATCGGGATGGAGGCCACCTGGGAAGACACTCAGAGTTGGCCGGTCTTCGTTGTGACGGATGACAACGCGTTCGTACGGACCCCGACGACGATCCCGGTCAACGCCACCAACCCGCAGAGCCACGCGAACCAGTCGCCGAACCGGGCGTACGGTGTCCTGCCCTGGCCGATCGGGACGTCGGCGACCACCACCGTGAACGGGCTGCCGCCGGTGTGGGCGTCGGCCGGCACGTGCCCCTCGGCGTCCGCCAGCATCGGCGTTCCGCGGGCCGCGCTCCACGCCACCGAGAACCCGTTTTCGACGCCGCGGATCAGCGCCGTGCGGCTGTGCGCCCAGCCGTCGACGTCCTCGTCGGAGGCCGGGATGAGCACCAGGCCCGTGCCCGCCTTGCCGTATTCGCCGCTGGGGTCGGCGAAGTTGACGTCCATGCACACCATCAGCCCGATCCCGGCGAGGTGCGCGAGCTGGGTGCCGGAGGCGATGTTCGGCGAACCCCCGTTGTGCCACTTGTGGTATTCGACCGGCGGGCCGGTCGGGGGCACGGCGAGCGCCGCGTTGAAGCGGCCTTCCGGGGTGGTGTCGAGGACGCCGGTGACGACGTCGAGGTTGCGCGTGCGGGCGACTTCGGTGAACGCCTCGACGAGCCGTGGCCGGCTGGTCTGGTCCACCGCGAAGGCCGCCTCGGGGAGCACGACGGCCTGGACGCCGTCCGGCAGCCGGCCGATCCGGTCCACATAGGACCGGACGAGGGCCTGGCCGTCCGGGGTGGCGACGTCGACCGCCCAGCGGCTCTGCCCGGGGGCGACCAGGGCGATCCGCGCCGACGGTCCCGTGCGGGCCGGCGTGCTCAAGAAGACCAGCGCGCCGAGCGCGGCGGCGACGGCGACCAGCCCGCTCAGCCGGGCGAAGCCGCGGACCCCCGGCGCGAGCGCGGCGGCGACCGCGGCCGGGACGAACAGCACGAGGAACTCCACGCCCCAGCCGCCGGTGACCGCGGCGAGCCGCAGCACGGACGGCCGGTCGGCCTGGGTGGTCATCAGGGTGTCCATCAGGCCGGTCGGGTTGAGCAGCGAGACGCCGTAGAGCACGACGGTCCACAACGCGGGCGCGGCGAAGGCCGCCAGAACGCGGTTCCCGCGGCGGACCAGGAGCCGGAAGAGCCCGACCGTCAGCGCGAACAGCAGCGCGCTGCCGCCCAGGATCGCGATCGCCGCCGGACGCGGAACCGCCAGGGAGTGCCAGAAGTAGCTCCAGCTGCCGGTGCTGCCGGCGAGGTAGGCGGTGAACGCGCTGCCGAGCGCGGCCGCGCCGGGAATCCGGGGCGCCAGCAGCAGGACCGGCAACGGCGCCAGCCAGGCCAGTTCGGGGACGGGGTCCAGACCGGTCCCGAAGAAGAACAACACCGCCGACGCCACCGTCGCGACGACCGCCCACCCCAGTTTGTTCATCGCTGCCCCTTCCGCTGGTTTCGACCGTCGCACCCGGCGGCGGGCGGAGCACTGGGCCAGGCCCCCGGTTCGCCGGTCGGGGCAGCCCTACCCTCGCCGGAAATGCCGGTTATGCCGGGAAAGCGCTTACGGGTTCATTGAGAGTTCAGTCAGCCGTCACGCGCTCGGGACCGGGGCCGGGGCACCACGCCAGTAGCGTTTTTCGCAGCGACTTCGGGACGGGAGAGCCACCCATGGACTTCTCACTGATCGTGCTGGTGGTGATCGTCGCGGCGCTCGCCTTCGACTTCACCAACGGCTTCCACGACACGGCCAACGCGATGGCCACCTCGATCGCCACCGGCGCGCTCAAGCCGCGGGTCGCGGTCGCCGTGTCCGCGGTGCTGAACCTCGTCGGCGCGTTCCTCTCGGTCGAGGTCGCCAAGACGATCTCCGGCGGGATCGTCGACGACACGAAGGTGACGCCGGTGATCATCTTCGCCGGCCTGGTCGGGGCCATCGTGTGGAACCTGGTGACCTGGCTCATCGGGCTGCCGTCGAGTTCGTCGCACGCCCTCTTCGGCGGCCTGATCGGCGCCACCTGGATCGCCTCGGGCGCCGACGCCGTGCACTTCGGGAAGGTCGTCGAGAAGGTCCTCATCCCCGCGCTCGCCTCGCCGATCGTCGCCGGGATCGTCGCGACGCTCGGCACCTTCCTCGTCTACCGGATCACCGCCCGGGCGAAGCAGGACACGGTGGGCCGGACGTTCAAGGCCGGCCAGATCGCGTCCGCCTCGCTGGTCTCGCTCGCGCACGGCACGAACGACGCGCAGAAGACCATGGGGGTCATCACGCTGACGCTGATCGCGTCCGGTTCGCTCGCGCCGAACTCGGGCCCGCCGCTGTGGGTGATCCTCACCGCGGGCACCGCGATCGCGCTCGGCACCTACCTCGGCGGCTGGCGGATCATCCAGACGATGGGCAAGAAGCTCACGGAAATCCAGACCCCGCAAGGCTTCGCGGCCGAGACGAGCGCCGCCGCCGTCATCCTGACGTCGGCGCACCTCGGGTTCGCGCTGTCCACCACGCACGTCTGCTCGGGCGGCATCATCGGCTCCGGCCTCGGCCGCAAGCTCGCCGAGGTCCGCTGGGGCGTCGCGGGCCGGATGGTGCTCGCCTGGGCGCTGACGCTGCCGGCCGCCGCGATCGTCGGCGCCGTCGCCGCCGAGGTCTCGACGCTCGGGACCTGGGGCACCGTCCTGGTCGGCCTCGCCGGGGTCGTCGTCGCGCTGGGCATCTACCTGGCGTCGAAGCGGAACCCGGTCAACGCCCACTCCATCACCGAGTCCGCGCCGGCCGCGCAGCCGGCCAACGCCTGAGGAGCGCCGTGAACATCAACTGGGGCTCCCTGGGCCTGGTCTTCCTCGTCGCGCTGGGTTCGGTCGTCGTGCTGGCGAGTCTCTTCTCCTTCGGGGTGGTGGGGCTCTCCCAGCGCGACTCGGCCCGCGAGACCGGCGCCTCGGGCACGGGCCCGCTGGCCGGCGCGGTCATCTGCTTCGCGCTGTGCGCGGCGATCGTCGGCTACGGGATCTACTTGATCGTCGCCTGAGCGCGCTCCCGGAACCCGCCCGGGAGCGCGCCGAGCATCGGCTTCAGCGTCGCGCGGCGGGCGTCGCTCAGGTGGCTCAGCAGGTCCAGCGCCGGGATCCAGAGGTCCTCGTCGGCGCCGGCGGCGGTGACCACCCTGCCGAGCCGGTGGGCCGGGAGCAGGCCGACGACGTGGTCGACGCGGCGCTTGTCGTCGAGCACGAACGCGATCCGCAGCAGGCCGGGGTCGTCGATCTCGTCGAGGGCCCGCCGCACGGTCGGGTCGGGCAGGTGCCCGACGAACCGGCCGAGGGTGATCCAGTCCTCCTTGCGCGCCAGCTCGTTCGCGACGGCGAGCACGGTGTCGAGGGGGATGCGGGAGATGATCGCGCTCGCCCGCCGCGGGTCGAGCTCGGCCGCGACCTCGGCGAGGAACCGCGGGTGCAGCCGCTTGGCGACGTCGACGCCCCGCGCGACGTCGACCACCCCGGCGATCCGGGCGCACAGCAGCGGGCCGAACACCTTCTCGGCGATCTTGGCGAGCACGCCGCCGGGCAGCAGCCGCGCGGCCAGCGCCATCCGCTGCAGCACGGCGATGTTCGCGTCGAACAGCGTGTCGGTGACCTGCTCGCGGAACGCCTGGAGGTCACCGGGGTCGACGCGGGCCAGGTACGCCAGCCGCGCGGGCTCGACGTCGAGGACGCGGGCGAGCTTGAGGATCTCGGCTTCGGCCGCGTAGTTCGTCACAGTCCGACTGCCTTCCGGACCGCGCCGCGCAGCAACGCGGGGACGTACCGCAGGCCCTCCTCGCCCGCTTCGGCGAGCGCTTTCGCCTGCCGCCTGCGCGCGTCGCGCAGAGCGTCGGCGAGGTCCTGCCGCTCGTGTTCTTCGAGGGCCTCGATGCCGCCGGGGAGGGTGCCGCCCAGCTGTTCGGCGAGTGTGCGCTCGGCCATGGTGGATCATCATGCATCATGCGGAGATGACCATCGAGACGTCCACGGTCCGTGTCGGCGACCTCTCGGCGTACCTGGCCCGCCCGGACGGCGGCTCGGAGCGCGGGATGCTGCTCCTGCCGATGATCACCGGCATCGGCGAACAGGTCCGCGCCTGGGCCGACGAGCTGGCCGGCCGCGGGATCACCGCGCTGGCGTGGGACGTCTTCCACGGCGCCAGCACCGACAACACCTCCCGCGAGGACCTTGGGGCGAAGCTGGGCGAGCTGCGCGACGAGCCCGCGCTGGCGGAGCAGACGGCGTTGCTCGACCACCTGCTCGGCGCCCTCGGCTGCACGTCGGCCGGGGTGATGGGGTGGTGCCTCGGCGGGCGGTTCGCGCTCCTGCTCGCCGCCCGTGACCAGCGGCTTTCCGGCGTCGTCGCCTACCACCCGACGGTCCGCGACCCGGCGCCGCCGAACCACGAGCTGGACGCGGTCGATTTGTCGACCCGGATCACGGTGCCGGTGCTCGTCGCCTATCCGGAGGCCGACGCCGTCGTCTCGCACGAGACGTTCGCCCTGCTCCAGTCCGCGCTGCAGTCCCGGGCGCGCGGCGCGACGTTCACCCAGCACTTCCCGGGCGCCGAGCACGGCTTCAGCGACTCCGCGCGGCACGGCGCGGACGTCAACGCCGAGGCGTTCGCGCTGTCCTGGCCGCAGACGCTCGCCTTCGTCGACACCTTGACTTTCGGCAGTGGTCCCGCCCGCTGACGGGCTTGTAGCTTCGAACCCGTGCAAGAGGTGACGAAGCGCAGGTGGCGCGTGGTGCTCGACGTGCTGCTCGGGCTGTTCCTGGCGTTTATCGTCGCTTCGGACACGGTCGGCTCGCGGTCGTACTGGGAGCTGGCGGGCGGGCTCGCCGTCGTCGCCGGCTCGGTCGCGACGGCCCGGCGGTACCCGGCCGTCTCGCTCGGCATCGCGCTGGCCGGGGCCCTCGCCGTGCCGTTCCCGTACCGCGACCGCGTGCCCGTCTGGGTGGTGTTCGTGCTGGTCGCGATGTGCTACCAGGCCGCGTTGCGGATGGACCGGGCCCGCACGGGCCTGCTCATCGGCGCCGCGGTCGCGGTGCTGGGCCTGCCGCTCGCGCTGGTCGTCGGCCCGGACGGCGCCGGCGACTGGGCCGCGATGGTCGCGATCCTCGTGTTCGCCGGGCTGTCGCCGTGGCTGATCGGCCGCTACGTCCGGCTGCGCGGCGACCTGGCCCACACGGGCTGGCGGCGCGCCGAGGAGATGGAGAGCAGGCAGCAGCTGGTCGCCGACCAGGCCCGGCTGCGCGAACGCGCGCGGATCGCCGGCGACATGCACGACTCGCTGGGCCACGAGCTCAGCCTGATCGCGGTCCGCGCGGCGGCCCTCGAGGTCGCGGGCGGCCTCGACGACGCCCAGCGCGAGGCGGCCGCGCAGCTGCGGGCCGGCGCCGCGGCCGCGACCGAAGGGCTGCGCGAGATCATCGGCGTGCTGCGCGAGGACGCCGCGCCGGTCGAGCCGGTGCAGGGCGACCTCGGCGAGCTGATCGCGCGGGCGCGGGCGTCGGGACTGTGCATCGAGTCCACTGTGGACGTCTCACTGGCGCCGCCGATGGTGGCGCGGGCCGCCTACCGCGTGGTGCAGGAAGCCTTGACGAACGTGGCGAAGCACGCGCCGGGGGCGGCCGTGACCGTGCGCGTCGTGAGTTCCGGCGACGAGACCGGGGTGAGCGTGGTGAACGAGCGGCCGCCCGCCGGGCCGTTGCCGGGCGCCGCGTCCGGGCACGTGGGGCTGATCGGGCTGCGCGAACGGGTCCGGCTCGTCGGCGGGACCCTCCGGGCGGAGCCGCGCGATGGCGGGTTCGCCGTCACCGCGACGCTGCCGCACGACGCCGAGCCGGCGGCGGAGACGGCCGAGGCGGTGGTGGGCGACTCGACGTCCGCGCGGGCGCTGGAACTGGCCCGCCGCGACGTCCGGCGCAGCCTCGTGCTGGCGGTCGCCGTGCCGCTGGCGCTGTTCGGGCTGGTCCTCGCGATCGGCGGGATCGCGTTCCTCTACCAGTGGAACACCTCGGAGCTGCCCGGCCCGGCCTACGACGGCATGCGGATCGGGCAGGCGCGGGGTGAGCTGGCGCTGCCGGAACGCGAGCGCGCCGCGCGGCCGACGCGCGGGGAGCCGCCTTCGCCGCCGGGTGCCCGGTGCGAGTACTACGGCGCCGGGCGGTCGTTCCTGAACGACGACTACGCCGCCTACCGGCTGTGTTTCGCCGATGGGAAGCTGGTTTCGAAGGACTGGTTCGCCGAGGGGGGATCGTGATCAGGGTCGTACTGGCCGACGACGAAGCGATGATGCGCGCGGGGGTGGCGGCGATCCTGGGCGCGGACCCGGGGATCGAGGTCGTCGCCGAAGCCGCCGACGGGCGGGCGGCGGTGGCCCAGGCCCTGGCGACGCACCCGGACGTCGTGCTGCTCGACATCCGGATGCCCGTGCTGGACGGGCTGGGCGCGGCCGCCGAGATCCGGCGGGTGCTGCCGTCGACCGGCGTCATCATGCTCACGACGTTCGGTGAAGACGAGTACATCGAGCGCGCGCTGGGCCTCGGCGCGGGCGGGTTCCTGCTGAAGTCCGGTGACCCGCGCGAGCTACTGGCCGGCATCCACGCCGTCGCCGGCGGGGCGGCGTTCCTCTCGCCGAAGGTGGCTCAGCGGGTGATCGCGCGGCTGTCGGGCGGCCGGCTGTCCCGGGCCGCCGCGGCGCGCTCGAAGGTCGGTCTCCTGACGCCGCGCGAGCGTGAAGTGTTGACACTGCTGGGTTCCGGACTATCCAATTCGGACATCGCGGCGAAGATGTTCGTCGTCGAGGGCACGGTGAAGGCGCACGTGAGCACGATCCTGACCCGGCTCGGGGCGAAGAACCGGGTGCAGGCGGCGATCACGGCGTACGAGGCGGGACTGGTCGGGGGAGACGCGGAGGCCGCCACCCCGTGATCTCACGTCCGATGTAGACCGTCGCTTTCGCCGGGAGGGCCTTCAGTAGAGCGGTCCGGATCTTGATGGCGACCGGGTTGGCCAGCTGCGAGGTGAGCTTGCCCATCCGCACCGACTCGCGGACCACTTTCTGGCTGCGCGGCCGTCGTTGGTCGTCGTAGGCCTTGAGCGCTTGCGGTACGTCCTGTTTGGACAGTTCGGACGCCAGGACGATCGCGTCCTCGATGGCCTGGCAGCCGCCCTGGCCGAGGAACGGCGGCATGGCGTGGGCGGCGTCGCCGAGCAGGGCCACCCGGCCTTTGACGTAGGACTTGAGCGGCGTGCCCAGGTAGTAGAGGTCGTGGTGGAGCACGGCTTCCGGCGTGGTGGCGTCGATCAGCGCGGGAATCGGATCGTGCCAGCCGGCGACCTTCCGGCGGAGGTCGGGCGGTTGGCTGCCGGGTTGCGTGGCGTAGGAGACGAACCAGTAGACGTCGCCACCGGTCAGCGGGAGGACACCGATCTCGGTGCCGCGGTCGAAGCTGGTGCCGAGCTTCGCGCCGGGGAACCGCGTGATGCCGCGGAAGGCTGTGCTGCCGGAGTAGACGGGGGCGGGGTGGTCCGGGAAGAGCGCGCGGCGGACCGGGCTGTGGATGCCGTCGGCGGCGACGACGAGGTCGGCTTGGAGTTCGCCGCCGGTGAAGCGGACTCGCCCGTCTTCGTGGACTTCGGTGACTTCGGCGCCGGTTTTCAGGCTTTCCGCCGGGACGGCGTTCGTCAGCGCGGCGATCAGGTCCTTCCGGTGGATGGCCCCGAGCGGCCGGCCGTGGAGGCGTTCGAAGGCGGCGGCGTCGAAGCGGGCGACCCGCCGGCCGCGTTTGTCCCGGAACCCGCCGTCGCGCTGCGGGGAGAGGTGCGGTGTCAGGTCGACACCGAGTTCGTCGAGGCAGCGCAGGGCGTTCGGCCAGAGGGAGATCCCCGCGCCGACGTCGCCGAACTCGGGCGCCTGTTCGAGCACGGTGACGGTCCACCCGATCCGGTGTAGCCCGATCGCCGCGCCCAGCCCGCCGATGCCCCCGCCGACCACCACTGCGTGCATGCTCGCCTCCTCTACATCTGTAGAGTACTCCTGGTGGACCGGCGTGAGGTGATCGGCGACGCCGCGATCGAGGTGATCGCGGCCGCGGGCATGCGTGGACTGACCCACCGGGCGGTCGACCAGGCGGCGGGGTTGCCGGCGGGGTCGACGTCGTACTACGCGCGCACGCGGGCGGCGCTGCTGTCGTTGACGTTCGCGCGGATCCTCGAGCTGGACCAGGAGACGGTGTGGTCGGGCGGGCTGGCGGAGTCGATCGCCGGGTACGCGTACGAGGCCGTCACTTCAGGGCGCGCGCGGATGCTGGCGCGATACGAGTTCGCATTGGAGGCGACCCGGCGCCCGGAGCTGCGGGCCCAGTACGACTCGGGCGGGGCGGTGATCCGGCGCGCCGCGGTGGAGCTGTTTTCGGCGGCCGGGTCGGCGGACCCGGTGCGGCACGCGGGGTTGGTGGTGGATTGGCTCGAGGGGACGATCTTCGGGGCTTTGGCTGGGGCTTCGGCTCCGCCTTCGCGGGAGTCGCTGGTGGCCAGTGCGCGGGAGATCTTGCGCGGTATCGGGGTGGGTTGAGTCCGGTTGTCCACAGGGGGTCGGTGATGTGGACAACCGGGCGTTGGTGGGCGGTTTTGGCGGTGTTCTGTCGGTGGCCGCGGATACGCTGGAAGCGGGGGCAGCCCCCAGGGAGGGCGGGCCGTCGCGGCCGGGGGGCTTTCAGGCCGGGCGGGCTCGCGGCCGGGTGGGACTGTTTGGCCGGGCCTCTCGCGGCTGGTGGGCTGGCTGGACCGCATGTGGCCGGGGTCTGGCTGGCCGGGCCGCACGCGGCTGGCCGGGCTTTTGACTGGGCGGGGCTCGCGGCTGGTTGGGCTGGCTGGCCCTCGCCCGGCTGGGTGGGCCTCTCGAGCCGGGCTGGCTGGCTGGACCGCACCTGGCCGAAGGTGGGCTGGCCGGGCGAGCTGCGGGCAGCTGGACCAGGTGCAACACGTCCCCAGGCAGCTGGGCGGGCTGTCTGGCCGAGCCTCACGTGGGCCGAGTGGTCTGGCTGGCCGGACCCCGCGCGGTCCGGGCGGGACTGGCCGGGCGGGGCCGCCCGCCCGGACCTCAAGCGTCGCGGCGCCGCAGTACCGCCGTGCCCACCACCAAGGCCGCCACTGCCCAAGCCGCGCAGATCGCCAACCCCACCCATGGTGCGTACGGTGCCGGGGACATCGTGATCGGGTTCGGGTGTCCCTCCTCCACCATCGCGTTCACCCCCGCGATGCCCGGGAAGTACGGCACCAGCTCCGGCAGCCCCAGCGAGGCCACGATCAGCGGCAGCGGCACCAGCAGCACGATCACCGTCACCAGCGTCCCCGCCGCGCTGCGCAGGGCCCACCCGATTCCCGTGCACAGCAACCCCACCAGCGCGAAGTACCCGCCCATGCCCGTCGCCGTCGTGAAGCCCGCGGCCACGCTCGTCGGCAGGCCGTGGCCGTCCTTCACCACGCTCGCCAGACCCATTGCCGCACCACAAAGAACCACTCCCGAAACGAACAGCACCGGCAGCACCACCGCCGCCTTCGCGAGCACCACCCGTGGGCGCACCGGGGTCCACAGCAGCGTCGAACGGATGCCGCCGCCTGCGTACTCGCTCGTCACGAACAGCGTCGCCAGCGCGATCACCGCGAACTGGGCCAGGTAGAAGCCGCCGCCGAGGGCGATCGTGTTCGCTGCCTCCGGCTCGCTGCCGTAGCGCTGGGCCATGCCGGACAGCGTGCTGTAGCCCAGCATCAGCGCCGTGCCCGCCGCCAGGCACCACCAGGTCGCCCGGACCGACCAGAACTTCGTCCACTCCGCGGCCACCGCCCCGGACACCGCCGTCCTCATGCCGTCACCCCGTACTCCACCGAAGAAGCGGTCAGTTCCATGTACGCCTGCTCGAGCGACGCCGTCCGCTCGGCGAGGCCGTGCACGCGGATCCCCAGCTCGTGCACGAGGTCGCCGACGCGCGTGACGTCGACGCCGTCGACCACCAGCTCGTCCGGGTCGCCGGGGTGCGTCCGGCCGCCTTCGGCGCGCAACCGCGCGTCCAGCCTCGCGCGGTCCGGGCCGGCCGGGACGCGGACCGAGACCGTCGTGTGGGAATTGCCCGCGATGAACTCCGCGACCGGCGCGTCGGCCAGCAGCTTGCCCTTGCCGATCACGATCAGGTGGTCGGCCGTCAGCTGCATCTCGCTCATCAGGTGGCTGGAGACGAACACCGTCCGGCCCTCGGCGGCCAGGGACCGCATCAGCTGCCGGACCCAGCGGACGCCGTCCGGGTCGAGGCCGTTGACCGGCTCGTCGAACAGCAGGGTGCCCGGGTCGCCGAGCAGCGCGCCGGCGATGCCAAGGCGCTGGCCCATGCCGAGCGAGAACTGCCCGGCCCGCTTGCCCGCGACGTCCGAAAGCCCGACGGTCGCCAGCACCTCCTCGACGCGCCTGGCCGGGATCCCGTTGCTGCGCGCCATGGCCGTGAGGTGCTTGCCGGCGCTGCGCCCGGGGTGCAGCGCCTTCGCGTCGAGCAGCGCGCCGACCTCGCGCAGCGGGTGCGGCAGCTCGGCGTAGCGCCGGCCGCCGACCAGGACCTCGCCCGAGTGCGGGTGGTCGAGCCCGACGGTCATCCGCATGGTCGTCGACTTGCCGGCGCCGTTGGGGCCGAGGAAGCCGGTCACGCGGCCGGCGGCGACGTCGCAGGTCAGCGCGTCGACGACGGTCTTCTCCCCGTAGCGTTTCGTCAGTCCTCTGAGTGTGATCATGTCTCGGAGTCTGCGGTCCGCGGGGGTGCCGGGGCATCGGACGACGGTCGTGAGCCGCCCCCGACTTTCGTCAGGTGCGGCGGCGGGTGTGCCGGGTCGGGACGGCGGTGGCCGGGTCTTCGGGCCAGGGGTGCTTCGGGTAGCGGCCGCGCAGGTCGGCGCGCACCGACGGGTAGCCGGTGGTCCAGAACGACCCGAGGTCCGCGGTGATCGCGGCCGGCCGCCCGGCGGGGGAGAGCAGGTGCAGGACGACCGGGACGCCGGCGACGGTCGGGGTTTCGGTCCAGCCGAAGGTTTCCTGCAGCTTGACGGCGAGGACCGGCTGGTCGCCGCGGTAGTCGACGCGGATGTGCGAGCCGGACGGGACTTCGAGCCGGTCCGGGGCGAGTTCGTCCAGTTTGGCCGCTTCCGGCCACGGCAGGAGGGCCTTGAGAGCGTTGCCGGCATTGATGTTCGCCAGGTCGGCCTTGCGACGGGCGGTCGATAGGTCGAGCCAACTGTCCACATTGGACAGAAGAGTGGTATCGTCGACCGCGGGCCAGGGGGCGCCGAGGACGCGGTGGAGGAACGCCATGCGCTCGCGGAGTCTCGTCGCGTCCTGGGTCCAGTTGAGGAGGCCGAGACCGTTCTCGCGGAGGCCGGTGACGAGGGCGTCGTGGACGTTCGCGTCGCGCAGGGGGCGTTCGGACAGGGTGATGGCACCGAGCTTGCGGACCCGGCGGGCGACGACGTCGCCGTCCCAGGTGATTTCGTCCACTTCGGACACGGGGGTGACGCGGGTGGCGAGGCGCTCGTCGGCGGCCGCGGCGAGCCGGATGGTGCCGTGGACGCGCCCGGGATCACGGGTGGCTTCGGCGACGGCCAGCCACTCGGAGTCGAGGCCGCTGCCGGGCGGGAGTTCGGCCGCGGTACCGCCGGCCATGAGGTAGACGGACGCGGTGCCGGAACGTCGCCGCGCCAGCCGCTCGGGGTGCGCGAGAGCGACGACGAGGGCCGGATCGGAGGGGTGACCGGGCCGCGCCCGCCCGCCGGCGGTTCCGCCCTGGCCGGCGGGATCGGTGCGCCCGCCAGGCTGGTCCTGCCGCGCCCGCCCGGCGCCGGGCGGGCGCTCCGCCTTCCCGCCCGCGACCAAGCCTTCGAGCCGCCGAGCCTCGCGCTTCCACCGCCGTGCCGGTTCGTCCGTCGCCGAGCGCAGGCGGCGCAGCTCCGCGTCGACGTCCGTCAGCGTTGCTCCCGTGTCCAGCAGCGCCACCACTTCGGCCGCGTGCCGGGCGCCCACCTCCGCGGCGCCGTCCAGCAGCGCCCGCGCCAGCCGTGGGTGCAGTCCCAGCTCCGCCATCCGCCGGCCGCGGTCGGTCACCGCTCCGGCAGGGTCGGTCGCGCCGAGCGTCTCCAGCAACGCCCGTCCCGCCGCCAGCGCTCCTTCGCCCGGTGGGTCCCACCACGCCAGGCCGCTGCCGTCCGGTGTCGACCAGCACGCCAGCTCCAACGCCAGCCGCGCCAGCTCGGCCGTGCGGATCTCCGGTTCTGGGTACGCCGGCAGCAACGCCTGCTCGTGCGCCGCCCAGCAGCGGTACGCCCGGCCCGGCCCCTCGCGACCCGCGCGGCCCGACCGCTGCGTCGCCACCGCCGCCGATACCCGCACCGTCGCCAACCCGGGCAGACCACGCCGGTGGTCCACCCGCGGGACCCGCGCCAAGCCCGAGTCCACCACCGCGCGCACGCCCGGCACCGTCAAGCTCGACTCCGCCACCGCCGTCGCCAGCACCACCCGCCGCCGGTCACGCGGCCGCAGCGCCTCGTCCTGGTGGGCCGCCGACAGCCTGCCGTGCAGCGGCACAACGTCTACATCGGACAACCGCAGCAGCCCCGACGTCCGGGCGATCTCGCCGGCGCCCGGGAGGAACGCCAGCACGTCACCGTCCCCTGAGGACAGTGCCGTCCGCACCGCGCGCGCGACGCACGCCTCGATGCGCTCACCCCGGGCCGGCGGGACGTACGAGAACGACACCGGGTACGTCGGCGCTGTCGCCGTGACCACCGGAGCTTCACCCAAAAGTGTGGAAAGCCGGCTCGAAGCGACTGTCGCCGACGTCGCCAGCAGCCGGAGGTCGTCGCGCAGCCCCGCGCGGACGTCCAGGAGCAGCGCCAGCAGCAGGTCCGCGTCCAGGTGCCGCTCGTGGCACTCGTCCAGCAGGACCGTCGACACCCCGGGCAGCTCCGGGTCGCCCTGCACGCGCCGCACCAGCAGCCCCGACGTCACGACCTCGACGCGCGTGCGCGCCGACACCTTCCGGTCGCCGCGCACGGCGTAGCCGACCGTCTCGCCGACCGGTTCGCCCAGCAGTGCGGCCATCCGGGAAGCCGCGGCCCGCGCGGCCAGCCGCCGCGGCTCGGCGACCACGACCCGGCCGGACCCCGCCGAAGCCAGCGCCAGGGGCACCAGCGTCGTCTTCCCCGTTCCCGGTGGCGCGACGAGCACCGCGGTGCCGTGGGCGTCCAGCGCCGAAAGGACCTCGGGCAGCACCGCGCGGACGGGCAGGTCGGGCAGCTTCACTTCTCGGTGACCTCGGGTGGGGCAGGCAGCTGGTAGCCGGACGGCCCGATGTTCGCGTTGAGCGAGCGCAGCCATTCGCCGGAGGAGATCATCTTGCGGATCGCGTCGTCGACCGCGTTCACGCCCTGGGTGTCGCCCTTGCGCAGGCCGACGCCGTAGCTCTCCTTCGAGAACGGCTTCCCGACGACCTTCAGCAGCTCCGGGTCGCGCGTGACGTACCCGGCGAGGATCACCCCGTCCGTGGTCACCGCGTCGATCTGGCCGGCGAGCAGCGCCGTCACACAGTCGGGGTAGCGCGGGTACTCGACCAGCTGCACCGCCTGCGCGAACCGGTCGCGCACCTGCTCGGCGGGCGTCGAGCCGGTGACCGAGCACAGCCGCCGCCCGTTGAGCGTCTCCGGGCCGGTGATGTCCGGGGACGTGCGCCGAACCAGCAGGTCCTGCCCGGTGGTGAAGTACGGCCCGGCGAACGACACCAGCTGCTTGCGCTTGTCGGTGATCGAATAGGTCGCGACGACCAGGTCGACCGTGCCGGAGGTGAGGTCGGTCTCGCGCGTCGCCGACGTCGTTTCGCGCCACGTGATGTCCTTCGCGGCGACACCCAGTTCCGATGCGACGAAAGTCGCGACGTCGACGTCGAACCCGACGAACCGGCCGTCCACCGTGCGCTCGGAAAGCCCCGGCGCGTCGAACCGGATGCCGATGGTCAGGTGATCCGTGGCACTGGCGCGGGTGACCAGCGAGTCGGTCGGCGAGACCTGCCCCGGCCCGCACGCCGACGCCGTGACCAGCAGCAACGCCGAAGCGACGAGCGTGCGCCACCGCATTCCGCCGCTCCCTCCACCACCGCCGTGCCCTCACGAAGTTCTCAGGTCCTCCCGTTAGCCTAAGTGCGTGGTGCGACCGTCCCAACCCGTGCTGGACGCCGTCGGCACGCTCGCCCGGCTCGGGCTGGCGGCCGTCTGGCTCGTTTCCGGTGCGCTGAAGCTGGCGGATCCGGGGCAGACGCTGATCGCCGTCAAGGCGTACGACGTGCTGCCGGATGCACTCGCCAACGTGGTGGCCATCGCGCTGCCGCTCGTCGAACTCGTGCTCGGGCTGTTCCTGCTCGCCGGCCTGGCGACCCGCTGGGTCGCCGGCGCCGCGCTGGTGCTGCTCGTCGTGCTCATCGCCGGGATCGCCCAGTCGTGGGCGCGCGGGCTGAGCATCGACTGCGGGTGCTTCGGCGGCGGTGGCCAGGTGGCGGCGGGGCAGACCGAGTACCCGCAGGAGATCCTCCGCGACTCCGGCTTCGCGCTGCTGGCCGTCTGGCTGCTGGCGCGGCCGCGCACGTGGCTGTCGATCGACGGCTGGCTCGCGCGGGGTCGCGGGAACTCCACCGAGCCCGAGCACGACTACTCGGGTATCGCGGAAGGGAACTGATACACAGTGGGTGGAGCTGAGCGGACCGCTCGGAAGCGTCGTCAGGCCGCGCAGGCCGGGGGAGCGAGGGCGGTGGCCCAGGCCAGGGGCGCGTCGACCGACAAGCGGAAGTGGATCATCGGGATCGCCGCGGTGGTCGTCGTGGCCGCGCTCGTGATCGGCGGCGTGATCTGGACGATCTCGGACAAGAACAAGACCGAGGGCCAGACGATCACCCCCGGCGGCACGTCGCTGGCGGGCGACGTCACGCAGAAGCGCGACGGCGTCGTCGTCACCGTCGGCAAGGCCGGCGCGAAGGCCACGATCGACGTCTACGCCGACTTCCTCTGCCCGATCTGCGGCCAGTTCGAGAAGACCTACAAGACCGACGTCGAGCAGGCGATCAACGACGGCAAGCTGCAGGTGCGCTACCACATGGTGCCGCTGCTCAACGACCGCTCGGACCCGCCCGGCTACTCGCTCGACTCGGCGAACGCGGCGCTGGCCGCGGCCGACGCCGGCAAGTTCCTCCAGTTCCACGACTCGCTGTTCGCGAACCAGCCCGAAGAGGGCAAGCGCGGCTACGACAAGGCGCAGCTGATCAAGCTCGGCCAGGACGTCGGGATCACCGACCCGGCGTTCTCCCAGACGGTCAACGCGGGCACCTACGACCAGCAGATCAACACCGCGTTCCAGCAGATCGAGAACGACCCGAAGCTGGCGCAGGACTTCGGCAACGGGCAGAGCGGCTTCGGCACGCCGACGGTCACCGCGAACGGCGCGATCGTCAACTGGCAGGACCCGAGCTGGCTCTCGAAGGTCACCGGCTGAGTCCGGGCAATTCGCCCACTCGGGTACGGACCGTGGACTAGGCTGAATCCCGCACAGGGGAACCGGGGGTGGCGTGGGAGCGTCGCACCCCCGGTGACAGGGAGGGCCTAGTGGACGGTTCGCATTCGGGGTTTCACGTCGATGAAGGCGCGTACGCGCGGTACGCGCGTGAAGTCGACCCACTCGGCGACGACGTCAAGGGCGCGGCCGACCAGCACGTCGGCCCGCACGTGACGCTCGGCGGCCACGGCTTCTCCGAGATGGGCGGCGAGTCCGGCTTCTCCGGCGCCTACAGCGGCCGGATGCGCGCGCTGCAGGAGAAGATGCACCGCGTCGGCGGCGGCTGGCGCCAGGTCGGCGAGGCTGCCCGGCAGACCGACCGCAACTACGCGGCCGTCGAAGCCGACCACGGCGACGTCGTCCGGAGACTCGGCACCGACCTCGGGGACGGCGCGTGACCGAGCACACCGACCAGCTCGTCCGGCACAGCCTGGAACCCACCAACCAGTTCGCGCAGAAGCTGCGCCACGACCCCGTCGCGATCAGCGGCGCGCGGGACGCGCACTACGCGCTGCAGACGTCGGTGGGCCGGACCCGCGACCACGCCGCCGACCAGCGCGTCACCCTCACGTCGGCCAGCTCCGGCTCGACGACCGACCGCGCCACCGCGACGTCGAAGAGCCTCGAGCAGGAGGTGCAGGACCTCCTCGACGAGAGCGCCGAGATCGAGAAGGCCGTCGCCGAGGCGGCCGAGACGCTGCACGTCGGCGAGATCAAGAACGACCAGGTCCGCGACCAGATCATCAAGGAAATCTCGGCGTCGATGAAGGCGCTGGCGGCGGTGAAGTCGATCCAGCCGCCGGAGAGCCGTGCCGCCGCGTCGCGCGACATCCTGATGAAGCTGCAGACGAAGATCAGCCGGCTGACCGGCCAGGCCGCGACCTTCAGCGAGCAGACCATCAACCAGCTCACCGACATCGGCACCCGGCTGGGCGGCGGCGAGCAGTCGACGTCGACGTCCAGCGCGTCCTCGACGAAGGTGGGCTCGTCCTTCAACAGCAACAGCGGCTACTCCGGGGGCGGCGACTCCGGCGGTGGTGGCGGCGGAGGAGGAGGCGGCGGCGGGGGAGCCGTCCACAAGCCGCGGCTGCCGGTCGCGATCCCGCCGCAGCCCGGCTCCGGTGTCGCGATCAACCTGCCCGGCGGCAAGCAGGTCATGGCGCCGAACGAGACCGCGGCCAAAGCCGTGCGCAACGCGCTTTCGCAGCTCGGCGTGCCGTACGTCTGGGGCGGCACCGCGCGCGGCGTCGGGCTCGACTGCAGCGGGCTGACCATGACGTCCTACCAGGACGCGGGCCTGCAGCTGCCGCGGACGGCGGCGCAGCAGACGGTCGGTGCCGAGGTGCCCTCGATCGACCAGCTGCTGCCCGGCGACCTGGTCGTCTGGTCCGGGCACGTGGCGATGGTGATCGGCGACGGCCAGATGATCGAGGCGGGCGACCCGGTGCAGATCAGCAAGATCCGCACCACCAACGCGGGGCAGTCGTTCATCGGTTTCTACCGGCCGACGGGGTGAGTCGTGGCTGAATTCGACGTGGACCTGGCCGCCGCCCGGATCGCCGAGCAGGCGGACCGCGTGGAGGCCGACGTTTCGGCCCGGCTCGAGCGCTCGGGTCCGGTGGTGGGCAAGGCGTCCTCTTCGGACAGCAGCGTCGAGGTCCAGGTGGCGCCCGGCGGGCTGCTGACCGGCGTGACGATCCACCGGTCCGCGCTGCGGCACGGTTCGGCCGTGCTCGCGGACCAGATCCTCGAGCTGGCCCAGCGCGCGACCCGCCGCGCGGGCGACAAGATGTACCACGCGCTGGCGCCGGTCGTGGACGCGTCCCAGCTGGAAGTCCTGGGCTACGAACCGATCCCGGACGACGACCCGGACGCCGACACCTACTCGTACGGAAGGTGAGCGCCGGTGATCTCGACGCGTGACCTGATTTCCCAGGCCAGGGCCCGGGAAGCGGCGATGTCCAAAGTGGACGAGCTGCTCGCGTCCGCGACCGGCACCGCCCACGACCGGGACGGCCAGGTGGAGGCGACGGTCGACGGACGCGGCAAGCTGCTGCGGCTGTGGCTGGCGCCGTCGGCGGTGAACCTCGGCGAGCGGCTGGGGCCGCTGGTCGTGGAGATCGCCCAGGCCGCCATGCGCGAAGCGACCCAGGACGGCTACAACAAAGTGGCGTTGCTGCTGGGCGAAGACATGACGTACCTGATCGAGCGGATGACCGGGATGCCGGCCCCGGCCCGCGCCGCCGACGACGACCCGGGCATGACGGTCGAGGAGTTCCAGCGGCTGCGGGCCGAGCGGCTGGGCGCCGCGCCTCCGGAAGCCGCGGCTCCCGCGAGCGTCGAGGACGAGGACGCCTATTGGGAGTCCTTCGACCCGGCTTCGCTGCGCTCGGACCGCTAGTTCACCCCGGCCATGAACTCGCCGAACAGGCGGCTCGCGGCGGGTGAGGTGAACTGGCGCGCCAACTCCGCACGGGCGATCCGCTTGCGGAACTCCCCGGCGTGAGAGGCGTCCCCGGCGTCGTGCATGAGGTCGGTGATCCACGCCGCGAACGCCTGGTAGTTCCAGACGTGGCTCAGGCACGTCTCCGAATAGCCGTCGAGCAGGCTCGAGTCGTTCTCCTTGACGTGCCGGAGGACGCCGCGCGCGAAGACCTCGGCGTCGAAGAGGGCGAGGTGGATTCCCTTCGCGCTCATCGGCGGGACGATATGGGCCGCGTCCCCGAGCAGGAACAGCCGGCCGTGGTGCATCGGGCTGTGGACGACGTTCCGCAGTGGCACCAGCCGTTTGTCGGCGATCCGGCCGGGCGTGACGGGCCGGCCGAACCGGGCGCCCAGCTCGTTCCAGACGCGTTCGTCGGGCCACTGCGCGAGGTCGTCGTCAAGCGCGCACTGGAGGTAGACGCGGCTGGCGTGGGGGCCGCGGGGGATCATCCCCGCCAGGCCGCGGGCATGGATCGCCATGCCCGACGGCTTCGCGGGCACCTCGGCCAGGACGCTGAGCCAGGCGTAGCCGTATTCGCGGGAGTAGCGGGTGAGGACGCCGGCGGGGATGGCCGTCCGGCTGACCCCGCGGTCGCCGTCGCAGCCGGCGACGAAGTCGGCGGTGAGGACCCGGTCCGCGTAGCGCACGACGGGCTGTTCGAGGTTCTCCAGGGTGACGTCGTCGGCTTCGAAGCGGAGGTCGCCGCCGGCGCGCAGGAAGACGTCCGTGAGGTTGCGGACGAGGACCTGCTGGGGCAGGAAGACGCTGCCGCTCTCGTCGTCGCCGAAGTCGATCGGCAGTTCCTCGCCGTCGAGGAAGAAGCCGCCCTCGACGTCGGTCGGCGCGTCGCTCGTCAGCACCTCTTCGAGCCCCCACTCGCGGAACATGCGTACGCCGCGGCCGTCGACGGTCCCGGCCCGTTGCCGCTGTTCGACATACGCGCGGCTGTGCTTTTCGAGGACGACGCAGTCGATTCCGTTGCGCAGCAGGATGTTCCCGAGGGTGAGGCCGGCGACCCCGGCCCCGATGATCACGACGGTGGTGTGTTCGGTCATGCCTCCACTGTGGACGTCGCAGTGTCCGCCACCAACCGGTGAAGCGACATCGGATACCGGAAACCCGCCAAAGTCAGTGCTGGTGCAGCTCGGCCTGGTACCGGCCCGGCGTCTGGCCGACGACGTCGGTGAACGCCTCGATGAAGCTGGAGGGGTTGGACCACCCGCACGCCATCGCCGTGTCGAGGACCGACCGGCCTTCGGTCAGGTGGACGAGGGCGTGGTGGACGCGCAAAATGGTGCGCCAGCGGAGGAAACCCATGCCGAGCTCGGCCTGGAACAGCCGGCTGAGGGTGCGTTCGCTCGCCCCGGCGGCCCGGCCCAGTTCGCTCAGCGTCTCGGGCCGCGCGGGGTCGGCGTGCAGGAGGCCGGTGACGGCGCGCAGCCGGTCGTCCCGGGGTTCGGGCAGGTGCAGGGATTCCTCGGGCGGCCCGGCGAGCTCGTCGAGCACGACCGCGCGCAGCCGCCGGTGGGCGCCGGGACGGCTCTCCCGCGGCTCGGTCAGCGCCAGGAGGGCCTCGCGCAGCAGCGGGCTCACCGCGAACACGCCGGGGTGCGCCACGAGCTCACCGCACGACTCGGCCGGGATGACGACGAGCCGGAAGTCGGTCCGGCCGTAGCACCGGTGGGAGTGGTCGAACCCGGGCGGCGTCCAGGTGACGCGGTTGGCCGGCGCGACCCAGGTCCCGAGCGCCGTGGTCGTGGCGAACCCGCCGGCGGCCGCGTAGACCAGCTGGCCGTCGGCGTGGCGGTGGGTGCCGAGGTGGAAGCCGTGCGGCAGCCAGCCCTTGCCTTCCGGGGTCTCCCCGGAAGGAGGGGTGAGGTGGCGGGATTCCGGCATCACCCGCCAGCGTACCGGGGAAGCGTCACGCCAGCTGGGCCGTGGAGTTCGCCCCGTCCAAGGACTCCCGGATGATGTCCGCGTGGCCCGCGTGCTGGGCCGTCTCGTGGATCAGGTGCAGCACGATCCGCCGGGCCGACCAGAACCGCGGTTCCGGCGGTGACCACGGCGTCGTCGGCAGCCGGACCTCGACGTCCAGCGAGGGCAGGGATCGCACGTACTCGTCGGTCTCGGCGGCGGCGGTCGCGTAGGCCGACAGCCAGTGCGAGAGCGTCTCGCTCATCGAGTACTGCGCCGTGTCCAGCATGCCCTCCGGCAGGGAGCCGTCGCGGGTGCGGAGGATCTCGAGCCACAGGCGTTCGCCCGTCGCGAGGTGACGGATCAAGCCGCCCAGGGTCAGGTCGCTGACCGTCGTGCGCCGGGCCGCCTGCTCGTCCGAGAGGTCGCGCGCGGGGATCAGCAAGCGCTTCCGGACTTCGGCCAGCAGGCCCAGCAGGTCTTCGTGTTCGCGAGTCATGGGAAGAACCCTAGAAGCGAATTAGGTCAGTACCTGACCGGAAGCCGCGATCCCGCTGAGCGGAAACCGAGTTCGGTCAGAGGTCTGGACCAACCGCAAAAGCCTGTGTCTTAATTCAAGGCGTGAATTTCGGTCTCTCGACGAGGAGGACCCGGATGGGTCTCGGACGCAGACTGGGTGTCGGTGCGCTGGCCGTGGGGATGCTGCTCGCCTCCGGAACCCCCGCCCTCGCCGGGAACGGCCCGGCCTACAAGGATTCCTGGCGACCGGTCAAGGTCCGCGTGGCCGACCTGATGTCGCGGATGACCCTGGACGACAAGCTCGGCCAGATGATGCAGGCCGAACGCCTCGGGGTCAAAAGCCCGGCGGACGTCACCACCGGGCGGCTCGGCTCGCTGCTCTCCGGCGGCAGTTCGCAGCCGACCCCGAACACGCCCGTCACCTGGGCCGACATGTACGACGGCTTCCAGAAGGCCGCCCTCGCGACGCCGCTCGGCATCCCGCTGATCTACGGCGTCGACGCCGTCCACGGGCACAACGGGCTCTACGGCGCCACCGTCTTCCCGCACAACATCGGCCTCGGCGCGACGCGGGACCCGAACCTCGTGCAGCGCATCGGCCGCGCCACCGCGGAAGAGGTCTCCGGCACCGGCATCGACTGGGACTTCGCGCCCTGCCTGTGCGTCGCCCGCAACGACCGCTGGGGCCGCACCTACGAGTCCTTCGGCGAGGTTCCGCAGCTGGCCACCGAGATGACGTCGATCATCACCGGCCTGCAGGGCCGCCGGCTGGACCAGCCCGGCTCGGTCATGGCCACCGCCAAGCACTACGTCGGCGACGGCGGCACCACCGGCGGTGTCAACGAAGGCAACACCGAGATCGGCGAGCAGGAGCTGCGCGCGATCCACCTGCCGCCGTTCAAGGCCGCGATCCAGCGCGGGGTCGGCTCGGTGATGATCAGCTACAGCAGCTGGAACAGCGTCAAGATGCACGCGAACTCGTACCTGATCAACGACGTCCTCAAGAAGGAGCTCGGCTTCGGCGGCATCGTCGTCTCGGACTACAACGGCGTCGACAAGATCGACGGAAAGACCGGGTTCACCCCCGAAGAGGTCGAAGCCTCGATCAACGCGGGCATCGACATGGTCATGGTGCCCTTCGAGTGGCAGAAGTTCATCGACACGCTGCGCACGCTCGTCCAAGAAGGCCGGGTGCCGATGTCCCGGATCGACGACGCGAACAAGCGGATCCTCACCAAGAAGTTCGAGCTGGGCCTCTTCGAACACCCGCTGACCGACCGCCGGTTCCTGAACACCATCGGCAGCAAGCAGCACCGCGACCTCGCGCGGCAAGCCGTGCGGGAATCCCAAGTCCTGCTGAAGAACGAGAACCACGTGCTGCCGCTGTCCAAGCGGGACAAGATCTTCGTGGCCGGCAAGAGCGCGGACGACATCGGCAACCAGTCCGGCGGCTGGACGGTCGGCTGGCAGGGCACCAGCGGCCCGGTCATCCCCGGCACCACCATCCTGCAGGGCATCCGAAGCAGCTCGTCGAAGGTCACCTACGCCAAGGACGGCACCGGGATCGACCGCAGCTACGACGTCGCCGTCGCGGTCGTGGGGGAGACGCCGTACGCGGAAGGCAAGGGCGACCGTCCACAAGGGATGGGCCTGGACGCCACCGACCTCGCCACGCTGCAGAAGCTGAAGGACTCCGGCGTGCCGACGGTGGTCGTGCTCGTGTCCGGACGGCCGCTGGACATCGCGGCGCAGCTGCCGGACTGGGCCGGGCTGGTCGAGTCCTGGCTGCCGGGCAGCGAAGGCCAAGGCGTCGCCGACGTCCTCTTCGGCGACTACAACCCGACCGGAAAGCTGCCGGTGACGTGGATGCGCAGCGCCGACCAGCAGCCGATCAACGTCGGCGACGGCAAGCCCGCGCTGTTCCCCTTCGGCTACGGCCTGCACTACTCGCGCCACTGGTGATCCCCGTCCCCCACCGGAAGGAACATCGCATGCCCCGCCGTCCCCTGGTCAGAATCCTGGCCTTCTTCGCCGCCTGTCTGGGCTTGAGCCTGGGCGCCCCGGCCGTGCAGGCCGCGACACCGTTCAAGGTGCTCGCGTTCTACAGCGGCACCTACGACGCCGCGCACATCAGCTTCGAGAAGGAGGCCAACGTCTGGTTCGCCCAGCAGGCGGCGGCCAACGGCTACACCTACTCCTCGACGACCGACTGGAACCGCCTGACCAGCATCACCAAGTCCACCGCGGACGTCGTGATGTTCTTCGACGACCAGCCGCAGTCGGCCGCGCAGTTCCAGGGCTTCCAGACCTACATGCAGAACGGCGGCGGCTTCTTCGGCTTCCACGTCACGGCGTACAACGACAGCTCGACGCCGTCGTACGCCAACTGGTTCCACAACGACTTCCTCGGCACCGGCCGGTTCACGTCCAACACGTGGGGCCCGACGCCGGAGACGCTGAAGATCGAGAACCGCACGCACCCCTCGACGGTGAACCTGCCGGCGACGATCAAGTCGTCGACGTCGGAGTGGTACGCCTGGCAGAACGACCTGCGCCAGAACCCGAACATCTCCATCCTGGCCTCGATGGACCAGTCCACCTTCCCGATCGGCACCGACCCGAACCAGACCTGGTACAGCGGTTACTACCCGATCGCTTGGACGAACAAGAACTACAAGATGCTCTACGCGAACTTCGGCCACAACGCGATGAACTACGACACGAACACCGCGCTGTCGTCGACGTTCGAGAGCGCCGACCAGAACCGGTTCGTGCTCGACGGCCTGAAGTGGCTCGGCGGCGGTGGCACGACCACCCCGCCGCCGGACGGCACGATCGACCCGTCGGCCTGGTACGCGGTGACGAACAAGGCGTCCGGCAAGTGCGTCGACGCCCGGGCTGCGGCCAGTGCCAACGGCACCGTGATCCAGCAGTACACCTGCAACGGGACCACGGCGCAGCGGTACCAGTTCGCCCCGACCAGCGGCGGCTACGACCGGATCAACAACCGGACGAACCCGGCGCAGGTCATCGACGTGACCGACGTGTCCACCGCCGACAACGCCGGCCTGCAGCTGTGGTCCTACAGCGGCGGGAACAACCAGCAGTGGCAGCCGGTGTCCGAAGGCGGCGGCTACTACCACTTCGTCGCCCGCCACAGCGGCAAGTGCCTGACCGTGCCGGGAGCTTCCACCGCGGACAGCGTCCAGCTGGTCCAGGCGACCTGCAGCGGCAGCGCCGCCCAGTCGTTCAAGGTCGCCTAGCGGGTCGGCGCCTCCTCAGCTAACATGAATGACCTTCACGTTGGCTGAGGAGGGTGCCGTGGCGCGCCGGAACCGAGCGATCGTCGTAGTCCTGGCCCTGCTGGTGGGCCTGCTCGCGGGGGTGAGTCCCGCGGTCGCGTCGCCGGTGTTCTTCTGGGGCGTCGCGACCTCGGGGTACCAGTCGGAGGGCTCGGCGCCCGACAGCAACTGGCGCCGCTACGAGCAGGCGAAGACGTCGTCGATCAAGGAGCCCTACCGCGAGGCCGTCGACTTCCGGCACCGCTACGCCGAAGACATCGACCGCGCTAAGCAGCTCGGCGTGAACGTCTTCCGCTTCAGCGTCGAATGGGCGCGCATCGAACCTCGGCCCGGCCAGGTGGACCAGACGGAACTCGCGTACTACGACGACGTCGTCCGGCGCGTGGTCGCCGCCGGCATGCGGCCGATGATCACCCTCGACCACTGGGTCTACCCGGGCTGGGTCGCCGACCAAGGCGGCTGGGACTCCGACCGCACGGTCGACGCCTGGCTGGCCAACGCCCGCCGCGTCGTCGAGCGGTACCGCGGGCTCGGGGCCATCTGGATCACGATCAACGAGCCGACCGTCTACCTGCAGAACGAGACCACCAACGGCGGGCTCGCCGGCTGGAAGCTGCCGTGGGCGCAGACGCGGCTGGTGAACGTGCACCGGGCGGCGTACGACCTGATCCACTCGCTGGACCCCGGTGCGCTGGTGTCCAGCAACACGGCCTACATCCCGGCGGCGCAGGGCATCCTCGACGCGTCGTTCCTCGACCGGGTGCGCGACAAGCTCGACTTCGCCGGCCTCGACTACTACTACGGCGCGAGCCTCGACAACCTCAGCGCCGTCCACGCGGCGAGCGGCGAGTTCTGGAAGGTGACCCCGCAGCCGGACGGGATCTACTACGCCCTGCGCTACTACGCGCGGAAGTTCCCGAACCTGCCGCTGTACGTCGTCGAGAACGGGATGCCGACCGACAACGGCAACGCACGGCCGGACGGCTACACGCGGTCGGACCACCTGCGCGACCACATCTACTGGGTGCAGCGCGCGAAGGCCGACGGCATGAACGTCATCGGCTACAACTACTGGAGCCTGACCGACAACTACGAGTGGGGCAGCTACCAGCCGCGGTTCGGACTGTACACAGTGGACGCGCGTTCGGACGCCACGCTGACGCGGCGGCCGACCGACGCCGTCGCGGCGTACCGAGACCTGATCGCCGGCCACGGCGTGCCGGCTGGCTACACGCCGGTGCGGCCGCCGGGCTTCTGCTCGGTCGTCGACGGGCTCGGCAGCTGCCTCGACCCCGCTCGTTACCCCGGTCCGGTTGCCCCGCTGGGCTGATTTCCGGTCCTGACGTCAGTCGCGCTCGATGAGGTGGCCCACCACGTCCGGGCCCGGGTGGGCGTGACCCGAGCCGTCCCGGCGGACGTCGATCTCCGGGAGTTCCACCGGGTCGCCGTTCTTGGCCGCGCCCGCGGGACGCGGGCCGATCCAGGCCACCCGCAACGCGGTCTCGCCCTTCAGGAACCGCTGGGCTCGGACGCCGCCCGTGGCGCGGCCCTTCGCCGGGTACTCGCTGAACGGTGTCACCTTCACGCTCTGGCCCGTGGCCGTGATGACCATCGGCTCGCCGTGCTCGTCGTCGTCCGTGCGGATCGCTCCGAAGAACACCACCGAGCCCGACCCGACGTTCATGCCCGCCATGCCGCCGCCCTTCAGGCCCTGCGGGCGGACCAGCGAGGCCGAGTACTTCAGCAGTGACGCCTCCGACGACACGAACGCCAGCGTCTCCGAGCCGTCCGTCAGCCACGTCGCGCCGACGACCTCGTCGCCGTCCTTCAGCGTGATCACTTCGAACTCGTCCGACCGGACCGGCCACTCCGGCGCGCACACCTTCACCACGCCCGCCCGGGTGCCCAGCGCCAGCCCCGGGGAACCCGCCGCCTGTTCGCCCAGCGGCGCGATGCCGACGACCGTCTCGCCCTTCTCCAGCGGGACCAGCTCGCGCGCCGCCATGCCGCCGCGCAGGGACACCGTGCCCGCCTGCTCCGGCAGCACCGGCAACGGCAGCACGTCCGTCTTGAACGCGCGGCCACGGCTCGTCACCAGCAGGACCTGGCCGCGCGCGGTCGTGTGGACCACCGCCGAGACGGCGTCGTGCTTCACGCGGCCGTTGCGCCGGCGCGTCTCCGTCGACTCCTCGGACTCGGCCGCCGTGCGGGCCACCAGGCCGGTCGCCGACAGGATCACCTGGCACGGGTCGTCCGCGACCTCCAGCGGGCCCGACGGCTTCGACGCGGCCAGGACCTCCTTCAGGTCACCGTCGATCAGGGACGTGCGGCGCTCGGTCGGGAAGTCCTTCGCGATCTTCGCCAGCTCCGACGAGACGAGCTTCTTCAGCACCGACTCGTCGTCGAGGATCTTCGTCAGCTCCGCGATCTCCTCGCGCAGCCGCTCCTGCTCCGACTCCAGCTCCAGCCGGTCGTACTTGGTCAGCCGGCGCAGCGGCGTGTCGAGGATGTACGTCGCCTGGATCTCCGACAGCTTGAAGCGCGTCATCAAGCCGTCCTTCGCGGCCTGCGCGTTCTCGCTCTCGCGGATGAGCTTGATGACCTTGTCGATGTTCAGCAGCGCGATCAGCAGGCCGTCGACCAGGTGCAGCCGCTCTTCGCGCTTGCGGCGCCGGTACTTCGTGCGCCGCGTGACGACGTCGTAGCGGTGCCGCAGGAAGACTTCCAGCAGCTCCTTCAGGCCCAGGGTCCGCGGCTGGCCGTCGACGAGCACCAGGTTGTTGATGCCGAACGACTGCTCCAGCGGCGTGAGCCGGTAGAGGTCGGCGAGCAGGGCCTGCGGGTTGACGCCGACCTTGCACTCGATGACCAGCCGCGTGCCGTTCTCGCGGTCGGTGAGGTCCTTGACGTCGGCGATGCCGGTGAGCCGCTTGGACTTGTTGACCTCGTCGGTGATCTTCTCGATCACCTTCTCCGGGCCGACGCCGTAGGGCAGCTCGGTGACGGTGATCGCCTGCCGCCCGCGGCTGCCTTCGAGGAGGCCGGTTTCGACGCTCGCCCGCATCCGGACCACGCCGCGGCCGGTCTCGTACGCGCGCCGCACCTCGTCGAGGCCCAGCAGGCTGCCACCGGTCGGCAGGTCCGGGCCGGGGATGAACTCCATCAGCTTGTCGAGCGTCGCCGACGGGTGCGTGATCAGCCAGCGCGCCGCCGCGATGACCTCGCCGAGGTTGTGCGGGATCATGTTGGTCGCCATCCCGACCGCGATCCCGGACGTGCCGTTGACCAGCAGGTTCGGGAACGCCGCCGGCAGCACCGACGGCTCCTGCAGCGAACCGTCGTAGTTCGGCCGGAAGTCGACGGTCTCCTCGCCCAGCTCGCCGACCAGCTGCATCGCTTCGGGCGACATCCGCGCCTCGGTGTACCGCGACGCGGCCGGGCCGTCGTCCGGCGAACCGAAGTTGCCGTGGCCGTCGATCAGCGGGACGTTCAGCGAGAAGTCCTGCGCCATCCGGACCATCGCGTCGTAGATCGCGACGTCGCCGTGCGGGTGGTAGCGGCCCATCACGTCGCCGACCACGCGGGAGGACTTCACGTACGCGTGCGTCGGCCGGTAGCCGTTCTCGTTCATCGAGAACAGGATCCGGCGGTGCACCGGCTTCAGCCCGTCCCGCGCGTCCGGCAGGGCGCGCGAGTGGATGACCGAGTACGCGTACTCCAGGTAGGAGTCCTCGATCTCGGTCTTCAGCGGGTTCTCGAAGACCTGCGCCCCGGCGGAGTCGAACGCGCTCGGGTCGACGCGGGTGGTGGGGGCCTTACGGCGTGCCACGGCGAAACTCCTTGGTAGCTACGGAAAACTCAGGCGTCGATGGCTTCGCGGTCGACGCGGTCGGACGACTCGACCAGCCAGTTGCGCCGGGGCTCGACCTTCTCGCCCATCAGCAGTTCCAGCGCGGCCTCGGCGGCTTCGGCGTCGTCCATGGTGATGCGGCGCACCGAGCGCGTCGCCGGGTTCATCGTGGTCTCCCACAGCTCGTCGGCGTCCATCTCGCCGAGACCCTTGAACCGGGGGACCGGCTTGACGATCGTCTTGCCCGCCTTCTCCAGCTCGGCGACCTTCTGCTCCATCTCGCGCTGCGTGAAGGTGAAGTGCGTTTCGGCGTTGCGGCCCTTCGTGACGACCTTGTGCAGCGGCGGCATCGCCGCGTACAGCCTGCCGTCCTCGATCACCGGGCGCATGTACCGGGCGAACAGCGTGATCAGCAGGGTCCGGATGTGCGAGCCGTCGACGTCGGCGTCGGCCATCAGGATCACCCGGCCGTACCGCATGGTCGTCAGGTCGAACGTGCGGCCGGTGCCGGCGCCGAGGACCTGCACGATCGACGCGATCTCGGCGTTCTTCAGCGTGTCGCCGAGCGAGGCCTTCTGGACGTTCAGGATCTTGCCGCGCAGCGGGAGCAGCGCCTGGTACTCCGAGACGCGCGCCATCCGGGCCGACCCGAGCGCGCTGTCGCCCTCGACCAGGAACAGCTCGCTGCGGGAGATGCCGGTGGTGCGGCAGTCGACCAGCTTCGGCGGCATCGCCGCGCCTTCGAGCGCGGTCTTGCGCCGGGCGGCGTCCTTCTGCTGCTTCTGCGTGAGCCGGACGCGCGCGGCGTCGACCACCTTCTGCAGCACGACCTTGGCTTCGGACTTGGTCTTGCGGTCTTCGGTCCAGGCCTTGACGTGCTTGTCGACGATGCCCTGCAGCACGCGGGTGATGCCGGCGGTGGACAGCTCGTCCTTCGTCTGCGACGTGAACTGCGGCTCGGGCAGCCGGACGTGGATAACGGCGGTCATGCCCTCGAGGACGTCCTCGGTCGTCGGCATGTCCTCCTTGGGCTTGAGCAGCCCGCGGGTCTTGGAGATGGCCTCCTGCAACGCCTTCGTGACCGCGCGGTCGAAGCCGCGGCGGTGCGTGCCGCCGTGGACGTTGCGGATCGTGTTGGTGAAGCACTCGACCGTGCGCTCGTAACCGGTGCCCCAGCGCAGCGCCACCTCGACCTCGGCGTGGCGCTCCACATTGGACTGCATGACGCCGGCGGCGTCGGCCGCGTTCTCCTTGTACGTGCCCTCACCGGTGATCAGCAGCGTGCCGCACACCGGCTTCTCGCCCGACGGGGTCAGGAAGTCGACCATGTCGACCAGCCCGTTCGGGAAGTGGAACGTCTCTTCGTTGATCGTGTCTTCGATCGCGGTGCGCAGCACGTACGTGACGCCCGGGACGAGGAACGCGGTGTTGCGCAGCTTCGCCCGCACGCCTTCGACGTCCAGCGCCGCGCCGGACTCGAAGTAGCGGGCGTCGTACCAGTAGCGGATCGACGTGCCGCTGCGCTCGCCGCGCTTCATCTTGCCGACGAGGTTCAGCCCGGACCGGCGGGTGAACTTCGCCTTCGGGCCGGGGCCGTCGAAGGTGCCGGGGACGCCGTGCTTGAACGACATCTGGTGGACCTTGCCGTCCTGCTTCACCGTGACGTCGAAGCGGTGCGACAGCGCGTTGACCGCCGAAGCGCCGACGCCGTGCAGGCCGCCGGAGGTCTTGTAGCCCGAGCCGCCGAACTTGCCGCCCGCGTGCAGCCGCGTCAGCACCAGCTCGACGCCGGACAAACCGGACTTGGCGTGGGTGCCGGTGGGGATGCCGCGGCCGTCGTCGTCCACCTGGACGCTGCCGTCGGCGTGCAGCGTGACGACGATCTTCGTCGCGTGGCCGGCGACACCCTCGTCCGTCGAGTTGTCCACCACCTCGGAGAAGAGGTGGTTGATGCCCCGGCTGTCGGTGGAGCCGATGTACATCCCGGGGCGTTTGCGGACGGCCTCGAGACCCTCGAGATGGGTCAGGTCATCGGCCCCGTACAAGGTCTCGGCAGTCACAGGGTCGTTCTCCCGGATCGTGGCTCGCGAAAGTGCTGGTGGCGGTGCGGACTGGCCTGCACCGTAGAGCAGGATATCCGCCCGCCCCGACAGTTTCCGCGCGCTCCCGTCCCCGGAGTGGCGTGCGCCGCCCCCTAACGGGGGTCGTAGGCCAGGTCGGGCCACAGGCCCAGCAGGGCTTCGATCTTCCGCGGGACCTGGAAGCTGTTCCGGAAGTTCGGCTTTTCGCCGATCGCGGCGAGAGCCTTGCGGAGGTCGCCGAAGGCCGGCCGGGAGGCGGGCTCCCGGGTCAGGATGTAGCAGTACGTGCGGCGCGGGTAGGCGAACTCGTCGGCGTAGGCGTGCAGCACGAGACCGGGGGCCTCGATCCGCGACCCGACCAGGGCGCGGCCCTGCTTCTGGCTGTAGACGCGGATCACGTGCACACCCGGGCGCAGGGTGCGCGGCGGGTCCTGGCCCTGGCCGTCGTCGGCCCAGAACAGTTCGACGCGGAACGGCTGTTCGCCGTTCTCGCCGGGGTGGGTGTACTCGCGCTGCAGTTCTTCGAGCCGGTACTCGGCCTCGGCCGACGGCTCGCCGCCTTCGACGAGGCTGACGAGGTACAGCTCCGCCGGGCGCGGCCACGCGGGCCGGGGGACGTCGGTGGCTTCGGGGGTCTCGGCGGCCGGGCCGGTTTCGGCCGCTTCCGCAACCGGTTCCGCGGCGGCGGGCGCCGAGGCGCCGGGCTCGGTGGTCGCGGCGGGCCGCTCGGGGGCGGGCTCCGGCTGGACCGGGGCGGCCGAGCCGGCGGGTGCCGCCGGCGCGGCGGCGGCCGGGGGTGCGGCGGGCCGGGCCGGGGCGGCGGGCGCCGGAGGTGTGGCGGGCCGGTCGGCGGTCGTGGGCGCCGGGCGCACCGGCGACGGCGCCGGGGTGGGGGCCGCGGGGCGGACGGGCGTGGCCGGGCGGCTGGTCACCACCGGGCGCGCGGGCGGCGTGCGGGTGGCCGCGGGGCGCGGCGAGGTGACCGGCTTGCCGGCGCCGTACTGCTCCAGGAGGGGCTCCAGGTCGCCCGCGGTCAGCGCGGGGCCGGCGAGGTCGCACCACTCCAGCCAGGCCTCCTGGGCCTCTTCGACGGTGTGCTTCTCGTGGGAGACGGTGACGGCCTCGAACAGCTGCCGCGGGCCGGCGGCGGTGACGTCGGCCGAGCCGACGACCACGAACGACGGGTCGTCCTCGGCGATCACCAGCTTCGCGTTCAGCCCGCGCAGCGAGTGCACGATCACGCCCGCCTTCACCCAGTGCAGCAGGGCGTGCGGGCTGGTCGCGCCGGACAGCACCATGTCCAGGCTGGCATCCGTGATCACCGTGTCGCCGGGTTCCAGCGGCAGCAGCGCGGCCGCGCCGGGGCCGACGTGGCCGAAAGCCGCCACCAGGTTCCGGCGGGGCGCGAGCAGCGGGGTGATCGAACCCCAGATGTCGCGGCCCGTGAGTAGTCGTACCGAACGTTCTGCCAGACCCAGCCGACCGAGCTCCGCGTCCATGGCCTTGACCTTACTTGGTGCCCCCTACGGCATTGACGGCCGGAATATCTCTTGCTTGGAAGTAGTTGAACGCGCATGTAAGGTGGGGGTCGCGAAGGGAGTCAGGTCATGCAGTTCGGAATCTTCTCGGTGGGCGACGTCACGACCGATCCCACGAACGGCACCACGCCGACGGAGCACGAGCGGATCAAGGCGATGGTCCGCATCGCGCTGAAGGCGGAGGAGGTCGGCCTCGACGTCTTCGCGACGGGCGAGCACCACAACCCGCCGTTCGTGCCGTCGTCGCCGACGACGATGCTGGGGTACATCGCGGCGCAGACGTCCAAGATCATCCTGTCGACGTCGACGACGCTGATCACCACGAACGACCCGGTGAAGATCGCCGAGGACTTCGCGATGCTGCAGCACCTGGCCGACGGCCGCGTCGACCTCATGATGGGCCGCGGCAACACGGGCCCGGTGTACCCGTGGTTCGGCGAGGACATCCGCCAGGGCATCCCGCTGGCGATCGAGAAGTACGCGCTGCTGCGCCGGCTGTGGCGCGAGGACGTCGTCGACTGGTCCGGCAAGTTCCGCACGCCGCTGCAGGGCTTCACGTCGACGCCCCGGCCGCTCGACGGGGTCCCGCCGTTCGTGTGGCACGGGTCGATCCGCAGCCCGGAGATCGCGGAGCAGGCGGCGTTCTACGGAGACGGCTTCTTCGCCAACCACATCTTCTGGCCGACGTCGCACTTCCAGCAGCTGATCTCGTTCTACCGCCAGCGTTTCGAGCACTACGGCCACGGTTCCGCGGACCAGGCGATCGTGGGCTTGGGTGGACAGGCGTTCATCCGGCCGCGGTCCCAGGACGCGTGGAACGAGTTCCGGCCGTACTTCGACAACGCCCCGGTGTACGGCCACGGGCCGACGCTGGAGGAGTTCACCGACCAGACGCCGCTGACGGTGGGCAGCCCGCAGGAGGTCATCGACAAGACGCTGACGTTCCGCGAGCACTTCGGTGACTACCAGCGGCAGTTGTTCTTGATGGACCACGCGGGGCTGCCGCTGAAGACGGTGCTGGAGCAGCTCGACCTGCTGGGTTCGGAGGTGGTGCCGGTGCTGCGGAAGGAGCTGGATTCGCTTCGTCCGGCGCACGTGCCTGAGGCGCCTACGCACGCTTCGCTGGTCTCTTCGTCTTCTACGTCGTCTTCGGAGGTGTCGGAATGAAGCTCGCGGTGGTGACGGCGGGGCTGTCGGTGCCGTCGTCGTCCCGGTTGCTGGCGGACCGGCTGGCCGCGGCGACTGTCGCCGCTGCCGACGGCGAGTCGTCGGTGTCGGTGGTGGAGCTGCGGGATGTCGCTTTGGACATCACGAAGAACTTGCTGACGGGGTTCCCGAGCCCCGCTCTGCAGTCGGCGATCTCGACGGTGGTGTCTGCGGACGGGCTGATCGTGGTGACGCCGGTGTTCACGGCGGGGTACAGCGGGTTGTTCAAGTCGTTCTTCGACGTGCTGGACGCGGATTCGCTGGTGGGGAAGCCGGTTCTGCTGGGTGCGACTGGTGGGACCGAGCGGCACTCGCTGGTGCTGGACTACCAGCTGCGGCCGTTGTTCGGGTACTTGAAGGCGGATCCTGTGGCTACCGGGGTTTATGCCGCTTCTTCGGATTGGGGGAGCGGGGAGGGGGCTCTGCAGCGGCGGATCGAGAAGGCCGGGGCTGAGTTGGCTGCTGCGGTTGGTGGTCGGGTTGCCGGTGGTGGGGGGACGGGGTTTGTTCCCTTTGCGCAGCTGTTGGCTGAGGTGGGGGAGTAGGGCCCTGGGCCTCTGGCTCCGGCTTCGCCGGGGCTGGAGGGTTTGGCGTGGTGGCTGGCTGGTTGTTTTGGTTGGCCACCGGGCGGGGGCTCAGGTGCGGCTTCGCCGGGGCTAGAGGGCTGGTGGGTTTGCCGTGGTAGCCGGCTGGTTGTTCTGGTTGGCCACCGGGCGGGAAGGCTCGGGTGCGGCTTCGTCGGGGCTGCGGGGCGGTGGGTTTGGCGTGGTGGCTGGCTGGTTGTTTTGGTTGGCCACCGGGCGGGGAGGCTCGGGTGCGGCTTCGCCGGGGCTAGAGGGCTGGTGGGTTTTGCCGTTGTGGCCGGCTGGTTGCTTTGGCCGGCCATCGGGCGGGGATCTGCGGGGTGGCTCGGGTTTGGCCGGCCGGCTGCCGAGTGGTCCTTCCGGACATGAAGACTCAGTTTGGTCGGCTTTTGCTGTGAGGGAGAGTTGCCGGCTGGTGAGGCTTGGGGCGGGCAGCGGCGCATGGCCGGTGCGGCGGTTCGGGTTGCTGTGCCTTAGGTCAGCTTCGGTTTGGGCTTGGTGCGGTGGTTGGTTGGCTACTCGCCCGTCGGTGGGGTCTGTTGGTGGTCAGTGGGCTGGTGTGGCGGTCGGTGGAACGTGCGGATCGACGGGGTGGCTTCTTCCGAGGGGTGAGCCATAAGTCGCGGGCTTGTGTGGTCGGGTCCGTTGGTGATTTGGATGTGGGTGTAGGCCCGTAGCCTTGTGGCTGCGGGCCTTTCCCGTGTTCGGTTGTTCACGCTGCGAATGGCAGTGGTTGGTGGAGGTTGTTGCGTCTGGGTTTTCGGTGTTTGTCCAGGAAGGCTGGTGGGCGGAACTCGGGGAGGCCGTCGGTGGCGATGCGGACTTCCCAGCCTGAGCGGTGGAGTAGCCGGTGGTGGTGGGCGCACATCAGGACCAGGTTGTTCAGGTTGGTGGGGCCTCCGTCGGCCCAGTGGCGGATGTGGTGGCCCTGGCAGTGGCGGGGCGGGCGATGGCAACCCGGGAACGCGCAGCCGCGGTCGCGCAGGAACAACGCTCGGCGTAGGCCTGCGGAGATCAGGCGGCGGAGCCGTCCGAGGTTCAGGGGTTCGCTGTTCTCGCCCAGCACCGCGGGGATGATCATGCTGTCGCAGGCGTGGATGCGGGCTTCGGCCGCCGTGATGGTGCCGGTGTCTCCGAGGGTGGCCTGGCCGACGCCAGCTTTGAGGTCCTTCAGCGATACCGCGACCATCACGTGTGCCCGTTCCCCGGCCTGCATGGGCAGGTCCGGCGAGTTGAGGGCGAGGTCGATGGTGTCGGAGAAGGCGTCGCCGTAGCGTTCCTGCGGGGATCGCAGGTCGGTGCCCTCTGCGGGGTTGGTGCGGCGTTCGGCTAGGGCGTCGAGCAGGGCGCTGGCGCGGGTGCCGGTTTCGTCGTCGAAGCGGCCGTGCAGCTCCCAGACTCCGGTTCTTTTGCGGCGCAGGGACAGTTCCCGGCTGGGAGTGGCGGGTTCGGTGGGGTCGGGTTCGGGGCCGTCGGGGTCCAGGTGGGCGATGATGCGCGCGCCGAGGGCGGCGACCTGCTTGTAACCCGCCTCCGAGGCCAGGGCCAGCAGGTGCTGCTCGGCCTCCTCGCGGTGCTCGGGCGGGACCTGCGTGAGACTGCCGATGATGGTGTCGATCATCGGGTTGCTCAAGCGGCCCTCCGCCGCGGCGGCAGCAGTCGAGGGAGCGACAGGTGCCGGGCTGTCGAGGCGATGGCCGGGGTGCAGGGCCTGGGCTCGTTTGACCATCGTCTCGGCAGCGGACTTCGGGATGTCAGCCAAGTGCTCGAGAAGCCGGGTGACCGAGCGGTAGCCGAACAGCTCCATCACCCCGCGGGACTCGATTTCCACCAGCAACGCACCGATCTCAGCCTCGGCAGAACGCACCACGGTGAGCAGCGTGGAGATGCGATCGGCCAGAGCCATCGCATCCGTCTGCCACACCGTTTCCGTTGCCATACAACAAGGTTAGCCGAACCCGAACACATGATCATCACACGAAAGGGTAGAAAGAAGAAGCCCGGCAGGGACACCGTTGCGTGGGGAATCGGCGCTCCCAGACACAGGAACAACCAGCCATAGGAAGCGCCGATTTCCCACGCCCCGGCGAAGCCGCATCTTTAAGAGTCTTGGTACTGGACCCGGTAAACCAAGTGTGTCACACCAGACCCGACCACAACGTCAACCTGCTCCAGCGACGCACAAGAAGGCGAGAGCCCGGAGAAGTAAGGAACCCCAGAACCGAGAAACACGGGCACAAGATCAACCCGAACCTCGGAGAGAAGCCCAAGCTCCAGGCACTGCCGAGCAATAGAGGGCCCGGAGACCCCAACGGTCCCATCCCCCGCAGCGGCGGCCAACTCGACAGCACGAGCAACATCCGGAACGAAAGTGAAAGGAGCCAAGACGGAAGACGACCATGAAGGAGGCGGCCGATGAGTGACGACGAAGGCGGAACCCCCACCGGGAGGACGCCCACCCCACCCCCGCGTGTAGTCGAAAACCCGCCGCCCGCAGACGAAAGCGCTGTCGCGGACTGTGTCCATAAAGGACTGGAGGTACGAAGCGCTCGCGGGGGAGACCCGGAACGTCGTCGGGTAGCCGACCATCGGGACCTCGACGTCGCCGGCGGTGTACCAGTCGAACAGCGGTCCGACCGAATTGTCCGGGCGAGCCACGAACCCGTCCAGTGACATGCAGAAGCTCGCGATGACCCTCGGCATCTCAGCCCGCCAGCACCTTGTCGAGCCGCTCGTACGACTCCGTCATCCCGCGGCTCATCCCGCTCTCCAACGCCGTGTCGCGTGCCGAAACCGAGGGGAACACCGAGTGCGTCACCATGCGTGTGCGGCCGTCGCCCAGGTCGGTCAGCACCATCGAATCCAGTGTCACCTCGCCCGGTGCTCCCAGGTACTCGAACGTCTGGATGATCCGGTCGTCGCTGACCGTGTGGTACACGCCGCGGAAGCGGTACTCGCCTCGGGAATCGCGGTGGATGTACTCGTAGCCACCTCCTGACCTCGCGTCGAACTCCACTATCTCCATCTCCATCCCGTGCGGGCCCAGCCAGCGGACGATCAGCCCGGGATCCGTGTGGGCGCGCAGGACCGCCGACGGCGGGGCCGCGAACTCGCGCGTCACCTCGATGAACGGCGTTCCGGGCTGGGCGGTGATCGTCGTGCTCATTTCTCCTCCAGGGTCTCCAGGACGGCGTCGAGCCGCCGGTAGCTGCGTTCGGTGGCCAGCCGGTACGTGTCGATCCAGCCGGTCAGTGCTTCGAGGGCCGACGGCACCAGGTGGCACGGGCGGCGCTGGCCGTCGCGGCTGCGCGTGATCAGGCCGGCCTGCTCCAGCACCTGGATGTGCCGGGACACCGCCTGCTTCGTGATCGGGAAGGGCTCGGCCAGCTCGTTGACCGTCGCTTCGCCGCGCGACAGCCGGGCGATCAGGGCCCGGCGGACCGGGTCGCCGAGTGCGGTGAACGCCCGGTCCAGCGCCTCCTCGTCAACCGCCATCTTTATCAACCAATCTGTTTATCAACTGATGTCTTGACTGTAAGCCCGCTGTCAAGACCTGCCGAAAGTCGGGGGTGGCCGACGTCGTCCGGCAGCGGCCCGCAGGCCGGCCAACGACCTACGTTCACCGCCATGACCAGGTTCTTCCTCCTGCTCGCGGCCCTCCTGCTCGCCGTCGCGCCGCCCGCCGCCGCCGGCCAGCGTCCCGACGTCGACGAATACGTCCGCGCCTACCTCGACCACACCGGCCTGCCCGGCGCCGCGGTCGCCGTCACCCACGGCGGCGACGTCGTCCGCGTCGCCGGCTACGGCCACGACTCCGCCGGCGCGCCGATCACCGCCTCGACACCGCTGCCGATCGCGTCGCTGAGCAAGTCCATGACGGCCTTCGCCGTGCTCCAGCTCGCCGAAACCGGCCGGCTCGCGCTGGACGAGCCGGTGACGCGCTACCTGCCGGGCTTCCGGCTCGCCGACGAGCGCGGCGCTCGGATCACCGTCCGGATGCTGCTGGACCAGACGTCCGGGATGGCCGACTCCGTCTTCCCCGATCTCGAGCTGCCCCAACCGCACACCCTCGCCGAAGCCGTCGCGCGGCTGAAGGACGCGCCGCTCGCGAGCGAGCCCGGCGCGGAGTTCCACTACCACAACCCGAACTACGAAGTGGCGGCCCGGATCGTCGAGGTCGTCGCCGGGCAGCCGTTCGCGGAGTACCTGCGAACGAAGCTGTTCGCGCCGCTCGGCATGACCGCCAGCTCCGCCGTGGACGAACCGCCCGCCGGGACCGCCGGGTACGTGCGGGCCTTCGGCTTCGCGGTCCCGGTGTCCGAACCGGACTGGTTCACCGGCGGCAGCCACGGTGTGCTGAGCACCGCGGAGGACCTGGCGAAGTGGCTGCGAGCGCAGCAGGACGGCGGTGGGGTGCTGACTCCGGAGTCGGTCCGGAGCGCGCACACGCCCGCGCCCGGCCGCGACTACGCGCTGGGCTGGCGCGTCCGGGACGGCCGGACCTCGCACACCGGCGACTGGTTCACCCACACCGCGGCGCAGGTGCTGCTGCCCGGTGGGTACGGCGTCGCGGTGCTGGCCACCACCGGGATGGCGCTGGACAACGAGGCCGAGCTGCTGGCCCAGGGCCTCGCGAGCCTGCTGGAGGGCGGGGCACCGGAGCCCGCGTTGCCCGCCGGGGTGGTCGCAGACTGGGTGCTGGCCGCGCTCGCGGTGATCGCGGTGGGCCTGGCGATCCTCGGTGTCCGGCGAGCCCGCCGGAAGCCCCGGTGGTGGCGGATCGTCCCGCCGTTGCTGCCGCTCGTCCCCCTGGCGTTCCTGCCCCAGCTGCTCGGGTGGGTATTCGCCGGACGGCGGGGTACCTACGCCCAGGTGCTCTACGTCTGGCCGGGGCTCGTGGTCGCGCTCGGCGTGGTGGCGCTCGCGGGCCTGACCGTGGCCGCGGCCACGGCACGGGCCCTCGTGAGTGGCACGCGGCGCCGCGACCAGGAAGAATCGGACGAAACGAGGGGAGACGCCCAGTGGGTCTCGGCAAACAGGCGAAGCGGATCCTGATCACGGTGGCCGGTGCCATCCTGCTGGTGGTCGGGGTGCTGCTGCTCGTCCTGCCCGGCCCCGGGCTGCTGCTCGTGCTCGCCGGGCTCCTGCTGCTGGCGTCGGAGTTCCCGGCGCTCGAGCGGTACGTCGACCCGGTGCGCGACCGCGCGATGAAGGCGGCGGAGGAGAGCGTGTCGTCGCCGCTGCGGATCGCCGGGTCGGTGCTGGCCGGGCTGGCCCTGCTGGCGGCGGGGATCGTCTGGGGCACGGTGAAGTCGCTGCCGTTCGCCGGCTGGAGCACCGGGTCGAGCCTGATCCTGTCTTCGGTGATCCTGTTCGCGCTGCTGATCTGGAGCTACCGGCGGGTCAAGAACCGGCGCGAAGCCCCCAGCCGCAGCTGAGGGCGATACTGTCGGCGCCATGAGCGCCGGATTCCAGCGTGCCCGGCGACCGGAGCAGATCGAGGCGCGCCGCACCGCGATCCTCGCCGCCGCGCGGGAGCTGCTGGCCGAGCGTCCGGTCGCCGACATCAGCCTGCGGGAGCTGGCCTGCCGCGTCGGGCTCGCGAAGTCCAATGTGCTCCGCTACTTCGACAGCCGCGAAGCGGTCTTCCTCGAAGTCCTCGACACGGCGTGGACGGCGTGGCTCGACGAGCTGGCGTTCGGCGAGCTGCCGGCCTTCGCGAGGGAGGAGCGGATCGCCGAAACGATCGCGGCGACGCTGGCCGAGCGGCCGCTGCTGTGCGAGCTGATCAGCGCGATGGCCCCGGTGCTGGAGCGCAACATCTCCCTGGAGTTCGCGCGCGGCTTCAAGCTCCGCGCGGCCGCGAACCTCGAACGGCTGGCGTCGCTGGTCCGCGCCGAGGTTCCGGAGCTGTCCGCGGAAGCGGCCCGGGTGTTCGCGCGGGCCGTCGTGGTCGTGGTGTCGGGGGCGTGGCCCTACGCGAACCCGACGGAAGCGGTCGCGCTGGCGACGGCCGAGGCCGGCGGTGCGCCGGGGTTCGAGGCGGTGGTGGCGGAGAACCTCACGAACCTGCTGGCCGGCCTCGTCGCGCGGCGGCGGTGACGATGTCGGTGTTCTCGAGGACGGGCTTCTCGTAGCCGTTCTCGGCGACCTCCAGCATCGCCCGGCCGATTTCCTCGTTGTTCGTCACGAAACGGGGGAACAGCCGGCGCAGCAGCGGGTACAGCGGCATCGCGACGCGGTAGAGCGTCCGGTACAACGTGGTCTTGGACGTGATCCCGTGCATCGGCTGGATGTAGCCGGGGCGGACGGCGAACGTCCGCAGCGGCAGCTTCGCGAGCGCGTTCTCGGTGGCGCCCTTGACGCGCGCCCAGCGGACCCGGCCGCGTTCGGTGCTGTCGGTGCCCTGGCCCGAGACGTACACGAACGTGGTGCCCTCGGGCAGCTTCCGCGCGACCGAAAGGGCCAGTTCGTAGGTGATCCGCTCGTACTCCGCCGGCGCCATGCCGACCGAGGACACCCCCAGGCAGTAGAGGCACACGTCGTAGCCGGTGATCGGCTCGAGGGCGAACAGATCCTTCTCGACGCGCTCGGTGAGCTTCGGGTGCGTCTCGCCGAGCGGGGACCGGCCGACCGCCAACACCGCCTCGACGCGATCGTCGAGCAGGCACTCGCGCAGCGCGCCCTGCCCGACCATGCCGGTCGCGCCGAAGAGGGCGACCCTCACGCGTCCGCCACCGGCAGCAGCCCCCGCTCGGCGAAGACCTTCTTCGCGACGGCGGTCGCGTTGAGGGCACGGGGAAAGCCGCAGTAGGCAGCCGACTGCAGCAGCGCTTCGACGATCTCCTCCGGCTTCAGCCCGACGTTGAGCGACGCGTTGACGTGCACCTCCAGCTGCGGCTCGCACCCGCCGAGGGCGGTGAGCATGCCGAGCGTGACGAGCTGCCGGTCGCGCGGCACGAGCGCCGGGCGCGTGTAGATCTCGCCGAAGCCCCACGACACGAGACTGTCGGCGAGCTTCGGCGAGATGTCCTCGAGACTGTCCAGCACGCGCTGGGCCGTCTCCTCCCCGTTGAGGTCGACCAGGGCCCGCTTGCCGCGTTCGAAACGATCATCGGTCATGACGGCGACGGTAGCGGCTGGAGCGGGCTCCAGGTCAAACCGCGCGCGCGGACCCCGGCACGGTCCACACGTAGAACAGGGTGGTGGTTTCGTCCGACCGGACGCCCGCCGCGTTCACGCTCCACGTCCGCAGCGTCAGGTACGCGGCGTTCGGCTGGTCGGCCGGCACCTCGAAGCCGAACGAGGCGGTGCCGTCCGCGGACGCGGGCACCGCCGTCTCGGCGCCGGACCCGATCGCGTAGCCGTAGCTCGCCGGGTTCGCCTGCAGCGGTTGCACCGAACACTGGATGTGCTGTCCGGGCCGGACCGAGTCGGCGCCGGTGTCGCAGGTCACGGTGGGCGCCGCGGACTTGGCGGTGAACGTGTACACGGTCGCCGCCGACACCACTCCGTCGGCGAACGTCGTGGTCACCCGGACCGAGTTCGGGTAGCGCCGGGTCGGGGTGAACACCACGGAAGCGGTGCCGGACGAGCCCGCCGAGACCATGCCGGACGGCCCGCCGTCGAACTCATAGCTGTAGCTCACCGCGCCCGCCACGGGCGAGGAGAACACGAACGTCCCCGGGGTGCCCACCGCGCCGCCCGCGTCGTTCGCGGGGTACTCGGCGCTCGTGACGGCGGGCTGGTTCGAGGCCACGTCGAGGTTCACCCAGGCGTCGGCGGAGCGGATCCCCGCCGCGGTGGTGTTGTGTGCGATGAACGCGCCCCAGGACGCGGTCGCCGGCGTGACGGTCACGGTCGCGTCGCCGTTCTCGTCGACCGGCGCGGTGGCCCACTCCTGGTCCTGCCAGCGGTAGGTCACCGATGCCGCCCCCGGCAGCGTGGCGTGGACCCGGAACTGCGCGGGGCGGCCCTGCACGGGGTTCGCGGTGAGCGGGGTGATCTCGGGTTCGCCTGCCTCGACCGAGAACGACGTGGTCGACGGGCCCGTCACGTAGCCGTTCGCCAGCTTCGCCCGCACCGTGAGCTCCGGGTACGGCTGCTGGTAGTCGGTCGGCACGACGGTGACCGTCGCGGTGCCGTCCGGCCCGGCGGGCACGGTCCGGTCGTCGTCCTGGCCGAGGTGGTAGACGTACGCGGCCGCCGGGGACGGCCCGTTCGGGGTGAACGTGCACTGGCGTGCTTCGCCGACGTAGGCGTCCCACGGTGTGCAGGTGACGCCGGGCTCGTTCGACGCCACCCAGAAGCGGTAGTCGGTGCGGTCGGAGCGGGCGCCCGCGGCGTCGACGCTCCACACCGACAGGTACTGCGGGCCGCTCTGCTGGGGCACCACGGTCACCGTGGCCGGACCGCCCTTGCGCGTGGCCGGGACGTACGAACCGGGGGTGTCGAAGAGGCCGTAGTAGTAGCCGACGACGTCCGCGACGCCGTTGGCGGTGAAGGTGAACGAGCCGGGGATGCCCGTCCCGCCCGTGCCGAGGCCGACGTCGTAGTAGTCCGCGGAGGTCACCACCGGCGCCTTGTCCGGCCGGACGAAGTCGGTGGTCAGCTTGCAGACGGCGCTCCACGGTCCCGCGTCGGTGCGGTCGAGCGCGCGGACCTGCCACGCGTACGTCGTGGCGTCGGCCAGCCGGCCCTGCACGTCGAGCGAGACGCCGTCCCCGGTGAAGGAGTTCTGGATCGTCACGCGCTGCTCGGGGTGGTCGACCGGCCACAGCGCCCACTCGGCCGTGCCGAAGTCGCCGTCGGGGTCGGTGACCGCGGCGCCGAGGGTGGTCGAACCGGCACCGGCGACGACCGGCTTGGTGCCGCAGGCGTGCGTGTTCACGGTGAGCTGAGCCGGCTTCGAGGGCGCCCGGTTGTAGGTGATGCTCAGCGTGGCGTGCGGGTTGTAGGCCCGGCCGAACTTCGGGTCGTTCTGCTGGTCGTCCGGGAGCCGGATGGCCAGGGTCGCGGTCTTCTGCCCGGCGTCGAGCGCGCTCTGCAGGGCCGCGGTCGCGTTCCAGAACACCCCGCGGGCCGGGCACGACGTGTCGATGATCGGCCCGCCCGCCTGGACCAGCTCGGCGGGCTGGCTGTTCCACGTCGGCTTCTTCGCCGGCTCGGTCAGCCACAGCTGGGTCGCCCGGGGCGTCGAGCAGTCGGCGACGGCGGTCTCGTCGACGGACACCCCCGCCCGCTCCAGCCGGTTCCCGCGCAGGGCCGAGAGGTCGAACGTCACGTAGGCCTTCGAGACGTGGCTGACGCCGTTCGCGTAGGTGTGCGCGCCCACGGGGAGGTCGCCCGCGGGGTTCGTGAAGCTGGTGCCCGGCGCGGCCGAGTCGATGTACGCCCACGAGCCGGCGGTGCTTTCGGTGATCGTCGAAGCGGCGGCCGGCGCCGCGGTGAGCACGGTCGCGCCGGTGGCGACCAGTGCGGAGACGGCGGCGCACACGGCCGCTGCCCGGACCTTCGAGCCCATCGGGCCTCCCCCAAGAAGTTCGGTTCAGTCCCGTATCGACGCTGCTTTCGTTGTCGTTACGCCGTTTTCGGCACGAAAACGCGGAATGGCCGCACCGGGAGCACCCGATGCGGCCATTCCGGACAAACGGTTACTTGCCGCTGGCGTACAGCGCGCTCACGTCGGCGTCGGACAGGGCCCGGTCGTAGACGTGGACCTGGTCGACGGCTCCGTTGAGGAAGTCGACCGGGTTGCCGCCGTACTTGCCGCGGCCGATCACCGTGTTGCCCGTCGACGCGTCGCCGAGGCAGACGCTCTTCGTCGCGGCCAGCTGGCCGTCGACGTACAGCTTCAGCGTGCCCGAAGCCGCGTCGCGGACGCCGACCACGTGGTACCAGCGGTTCGCTTCCGGGGCCACGGGCGCCAGGGCCCGCGTGCCGACGAAGCTCATCGCCAGCCGGTGGTCCTGCCCCGAGTACTGCAGGAAGAACGCGCTGTTGCTCGGGCCGTCCTGGCTGACGATCGTCTGGAAGCCGTCGCCGACGGCGTTGAACTTCACCCACGCAGCCGCGCTGTAGCTGCCTTCGGTGTTCACCAGCGCGGCGCCCGTGTCGGCGTACTGGCCCGACCCGTTCACCGCCAGCGCCGAACCGCTCTTGCCCGCGGTCCAGGACGCGCCGCCGACGAGCGTGGCGTCGTGGTCGCCGACGCTGTCCGCGGCCACCGTGCCGGTGTTCTCGTCGAACGGGTACGCCGCGATGCCGTCGATGCCCGGCGTGCCCTGCGGCACCGAGGGCCCGGACACCGGAGCGCCGGTGGCGCCCTTGATGACCGCGAGGTTCGCCGCGCGGACCGCCGCGAAGTCCATCTTCTTCACCTGCCGGTCGTAGGTGAAGAAGCCGTTGACCTCCTTCTCGACGTCGGTGGTCTGCGTGTAGACGCCGGCCGAGACGCCGCACCGCTGGGCGACCAGCAGCAGGCGCTGCTGCAGCTCGCCGTAGCGCCGGGTCAGCGTCGCGCTGTCGGGCTCCATCTCGTAGGCGAAGCTGCCCGCCGCATCGAACTCGTGGCCGGCGACCTTGAGGCCGAGGCCGCCGTACTCGCCGTCGACCGCCGCGCGCGTCCCGGTCTGCATCGGCGTCCCGGGCCCGGTGTAGGTGTGGTCGTCGTAGATGTCGCCCTTGCCGCTGTCCGGTTCGGACCGGCAGCAGTTGACGCCGGATTCCGCGTTCACCAGCCGAGACGGGTCCCAGGACTTGACCTCGTCGGCGATCCGGCCGACTTCGTAGTCGCCCCAGCCCTCGTTGAACGGCACCCAGGTGACGATCGACGGGAAGCTGCGGTGCTGGTCGATCATCCGCTTCATCTCGGACTCGTAGTTGACGCGCGAAGCCGCCGACGGCTCGACGTCGTCCTTCATCGCCGGCATGTCCTGCCAGACCATGAGCCCGAGCTTGTCGGCGTAGTAGTACCAGCGGTCCGGCTCGACCTTGATGTGCTTGCGCACCATGTTGAAGCCGAGCGCCTTCTCCTGCTCCAGGTCGAACTTCAGGGCCGCGTCGGTCGGCGCGGTGTAGATGCCGTCCGGCCAGAAGCCCTGGTCGAGCGGGCCGACCTGCATGACGAACTTGCCGTTGAGCAGCATCCGCTCCTTGCCGTCGGCGGTCTTGCCGACGCTGATCGACCGGATGCCGAAGTACGAGCCGACCTCGTCGCCCGAGGGCACGAGCCGCACGCGCAGGTCGTAGAGGAACGGGTCGTCCGGCGACCACAGGTGCGGCCGGTCCACCTTGAGCTTCAACGGTTTGTTCGCGTCGCCGGACACGCGCCCGACCGGGCGGCCGTGGTCGTAGGCGACGGCTTCGACGCGCTGGCGCACCGGGCCGCCGACCACGGCGTTGACCGTGACCGACCCGCTCGCGACGTCGGGCGTCACGTCCAGGCGGTCGATGTGCGCGGGCGCCACCGGCTCCATCCACACGGTCTGCCAGATGCCGGAGGTCGGCGTGTAGAAGATGCCGTCGCCGGGCTGGCGCTGCTTGCCGATCGGCTGCCCGCCCTGGTCGTTCGGGTCGGCGACGCCGACGACGAGCTCCTGGGCCTTGGCCGTGGTGAGGGCGTCGGTGACGTCGACGGACCACGCGTCGTAGCCGCCGGTGTGGCGGGCGACGGTCCTGCCGTTGACGATCACGGTGGCGTCGTAGTCGACGGCCTGGAAGTGCAGGAGCAGGCGCTGGCCGCGGCCGACCTGCCAGGTCTTCGGGACCTCGAACGTGCGGCGGTACCACATGTTCGTTTCGTGGCGCATGATCCCGGACAGCGCGGACTCGACCGGGTACGGCACGAGGATCCGTTCGCCGAGCGTCTTCCCGATCGGCGCGGCCTCACCCGGGTTCGCCTTGGCGAACTCCCAGACGCCGTTGAGGTTCTGCCACTTGTCGCGGGTCAGCTGGGGGCGGGGGTAGTCGGGGAGGGCGTTGGCAGGGGAGACGTCCTTGGTCCACGGCGTGGACAGCGGCGGGGTCAGCCGCTGCCACTGCGGGGTGTCGGCCGCGGCGGCGGCGGGAACGGTGCCGAGGCCGGCCACCGCGACCGCGAACGCGGCGGCCGCGGTGAGCCATCTCCGGGTTTTTCGGGCAGGGCGGAACATCGTTGAACCTCCTGGTAGGGGACAGGGGTCAGCGTCGAACTTCTACTGGGTTCGGGAGCGCGCCAGCAGGCGCTGGATCACCACGACGACGAGCAGGAAGGCCCCGCTCACCACCGTCTGGTAGTTGGAGTCGAGGGTGCCGATCTGGTTGATGACGTTCTGGATCAGCGTGCGCAGCAGCACGCCGACGAGCGTGCCGACGATCGTCCCGGCGCCACCGGTGAGCAGCGTGCCGCCGATGACGACGACCGAGATCGCGTCCAGTTCGGTGCCGACGCCGATGACCGTGACGCCGGACTGCAGGTACGCGGCGGTGAGGACGCCGGCGAACCCGGCGAGCGCGCCGCTGAGCGTGTAGAGGCTGATCTTGGTGCGGGCCACCGGAAGGCCCATCAGCAGCGCGGAGTTCTCGGCGCCGCCGATGGCGAACACCGACTGGCCGAACCGCGTGCGGCGCAGGAGGAGCCCGCCGAGCGCGAAGAGGACCAGCGTCAGGTAGACCGGGACGCCGATGCCGAAGATCGTGCCCTGGCCGAGCCAGAGGAACGCCGAGCCCGGGTCCACTTTGTACGTCGTCGCGCCTTCGGACGTCAGCGCCAGCAGGAGTCCTCGGGCGAACAGCAGCGACGCCAGGGTCACGATGAACGGCGCCATCCCGGTGCGGGCGATGAGCAGGCCGTTGACCAGCCCGATCAGCGAACACACGGCCAGTGGCAAGAGGATCGCGACGACCAGGCCGTACTGCGCGCCGTACGCGGCGAGGACGCCGCCGAGCGCGTAGTTCGACCCGACCGACAGGTCGATGCCGCCGGAGATGATCACGAACGTCATGCCGAGTGCGATCACCGCGAGGAACGACCCCTGCAGCACCAGGTTGCGCAGGTTGTCCGCGGTGCCGAAGTGCGGGAACGCGAACCACGACGCGGCGATGCCGAGCACGAGCACGACGGCCGCGCCCTGGCGCTGCAGGACGCCAGCGAACGCCGCGTTGCGGGCCTGGGTCTGGGTCGCGGTCATTTGCTGCTCCGCTCACGCGCGACGTAGACCGCGACGACGATGATGGCCGCCTGGACCATCTGCGCGGTCGAGTCCGGCAGGTTGTGCTTGATCAGGGTCGCTTGGACGAGCTGCATGAGCAGCGCGCCGAACACGGTGCCGAGCACGCGGACCCGGCCGCCGGTCAGCGGGGTGCCGCCGACGACGACCGCGGTGATCGCGGACAGTTCCATCAGCAGGCCGACGTCGCTCGGGTCGCTGGCGGCCAGCCTCGACGTCGCCAGCACGCCGGCCACCGCGGCCAGCGCCCCGGAGATGACGTAGACGCTGATGAGCACGCGCTTCACCGGCAGGCCGGCCAGGGTGCTCGCGGCGCGGTTGCCACCGACGGCGACCAGGTGGCGGCCGAACGTCGTGCGCTGGACGACCAGCCCGGCCAGCACCGCGAGCACGCCCGCGACGATGACCATGATCGGCACGCCCAGGAAGTCGCCGGTGCCCAGCTCCAGGAAGTCCTGGTTGTGCAGCTGGACGAGCTGGCCGTGGGCGATGACCAGCGCTAGCCCCCGTCCGCCGACGAGCAACGCGAGGGTCGCGATGATCGGCTGGATCCCGAGGTAGGCCACCAGGTAGCCGCTGAACAGGCCGGAGACCACGCCCGCGACGACGGCGACGATGATCGCCATCAGCGGACCGGCGCCCAGGTAGAGCGGGATGAGCGCGGCGGCGATCGACATCACCGAGCCGACCGAGAGGTCGATGCCCTCGGTGCCGATCACCAGCGCCATGCCGAGCGCGACGATGCAGACCGGCGCCGCCTGCACCAGCTGGGTGCGGAAGTTGGCCGCGGACAGGAAGTTCTCGGTGAACACGACGTTGAACAGCAGCAGCACGACGACGGCCAGGTAGACGCCGTAGTTCTGCAGCCACGCCGTGACTTTCGCGCGGTCGGGGGTTTTCGTCAGGGTGGCGCTAGACATCGTTGTCACCCTCGGCTGCGATGGCGGTCAGGACGTTCTCCTCGGTGATCCGGTCGCCGGTCAGCTCGCCGACCACCGAGCCGTCGCGCAGCACGACCACGCGGTCGGAGCCGTCGATCAGCTCTTCCAGTTCGGACGAGATGAGCAGCACGCCGAGCCCTTCCTGCGCGAGTTCGTCGATCAGCGCCTGGACTTCGGCCTTGGCGCCGACGTCGATGCCGCGCGTCGGCTCGTCCAGGAGCAGGATCTTCGGGCCGGTGGCCAGCCAGCGGGCGAGCAGCACCTTCTGCTGGTTGCCGCCGGACAGCTCCGACACCTTCTGCTCGGGACTGGCCGCCTTGATCCGCAGGCGCTCCATGAAGATCTTGACGATCTTGTCCTGCTTGGCCTTGCTGACCAGGCCGAACGGCGAGAGCGTCGGCAGCGCGGCGAGCACGATGTTCTCGCGGACCGACAGGTTCGGGATGATCCCGTCGGTCTTGCGGTCCTCGGCCAGCAGCGCGATCCCGGCCCGCATGGCGGCCTTGATCTTGCCTTTCTTGAGCGGTTTCCCGGCCAGCAGGACACTTCCGCCGTCGAGGGGGAAGGCGCCGACGATGGCGCGCGCCGTCTCGCTGCGGCCGGAGCCGAGCAGGCCGGCGAGGCCGACGACCTCGCCGGGCCGGATGCTCACCGAGACGTCGTGCAGCCTCCGCATGCCGGACAGCCCTTCGGCCTTGAGCAGCGGTTCGCGTTCGACGTCGTGTTCCTCGCCGAACGCCGTGACGCCTTCCTCGCGGATCTGCTTGATCTCCCGGCCGAGCATCTTGCTCACCAGCTCGATGCGCGGCAGGTCCTTCAACGGTCCACTGTGGACGACCCGGCCGTCGCGCAGCACGGTGACGCTTTCGCAGACCCGGTACAGCTCGTCCATCCGGTGGCTGACGTAGACGATCGCGATGCCCTCGGCGTGCAGCCTGTTCAGCACCTCGAAGAGCGTCTCGACCTCGCGTGGCTCGAGCGACGACGTCGGTTCGTCCATGATGACGACCTTCGCGTCGGTCGAGACCGCGCGGGCGAGCGCGACCATCTGCTGCGCGCCGACGCCCAGGGTGTGCAGCGGGCGCTTGACGTCGTCGGTGATGCCGTAGCCCTTGAGGAGCTCGCGGGCGTCGGCGTACATCTTCGACCAGTCGACGAGACCGGCCTTCGTGCGCGGTTCGCGGCCGAGGAAGACGTTGCCGGCGATGCTCATCAGCGGGACGAGGTTGACCTCCTGGTAGATCGTGGAGATCCCGGCGCGCTGCGCGTCGATCGGCCGCTTGAAGGTGACGGGGGCGCCGAGGTGGCGCACCTCGCCCTCGTCGGGCTGGTACACGCCGGTGAGCACCTTGATCAGCGTGGACTTGCCGGCGCCGTTCTCGCCGACCAGCGCGTGCACCTCGCCGGGTCGCAGCGCGAAGCTCACGTCGTCGAGGGCAAGGGTGCCGGGGAACCGTTTGGTCACCCCGGCCACCTCGAGCACCGGTGCGGTCGTCATGGCGACGTCCTCTTCGGTGGCTGCCGTCATCAGTACGCGTTCCCGACCTTCTGGGCCGCGTTGGTCTCGTCGTACTGGTCGTCGGTGATCACGATGCTGGCCGGGATGGCCTCGCCGCTCTCGAACTTCTGCAGCGTCTGGAAGGCCAGCGGGCCGAAGCGCGGGTTCGACTCGATCACGGCGTTGTAGCTGCCGTCGGCGATCAGCTGCACGGCGTTGCGGGTGCCGTCGATCGAGACGACTTTGACGTCCTTGCCCGGCGTCTTGCCGGCCGTCTTCAGCGCGTTGACCGCACCGACGCCCATTTCGTCGTTTTCGGCGTAGACGGCGGTGATGTCCGGGTGGCTCTGGATGAGCTGCTCCATCACGGCCTGGCCCTTGGACCGGTCGAATTCACCCGTCTGCTCGGCGACGACGCTCAGGCCGGCGGTCTTCGCGAGCTCGTCCTTGAAGCCCTTGGTGCGGTCGGTCGTCACGTTGTTGCCGGACGAGCCGAGCAGGATCGCGACCTTGCCGGTGCCGCCGGTGGCCTTGGCCATCGCCTGCGCGGCGCGCTTGCCCTGCTCGACGAAGTTCGAGCCGATGAAGGTCAGGTAGTCGGTGCAGGGCTGCGACGTCACCTTGCGGTCGATGGTGACGACCGGGACCTTCTTGGCCTTCGCCGCGTCGAGGGCGGGCTGGAGGCCGTCGGAGTTCAGCGGCGCGACGATGAGCAGCTGGGCACCCCGGTCGAGCAGCGACTTGATGTCGCTGATCTGCCGGTTGAGGTCGCTCTGGGCGTTGGTGACGAGCAGCTTGTCGCTCGCGATGCCGAGCTTCGCGGCTTCGTCCTTGATGGACTGCGTCTCGGCGATCCGGAAGGGGTTGGCTTCCTTTTCGGACTGTGAGAAACCGACCACCGCGGTCTTGAGGTCGACCTTGGGGTAACCGGTTTTGTCGATGGTGCAGCCGTCGGCGCTCGGCGCGACGGACTGGGCGCTGGCGGCGGGGCCGCCACCGCTGGAGGGGGCGGCCGGGGTCTCTTCCCTGCTGGTGCAGGAGGAGAGGGTCAGCGCGGTGGCGGCCGCGGTGGCCAGGACCAGGAGGGGGCGGGTGGACAGAGGCACGGTGACTCCTCGGGCAGCGACGGTGGTGGCCCGCTCACCGGGGTGATCGGAGTCACCGCGGGAGCCTTGAGGTACTTTTTACATCGTTGGAACAACGTTGTAAACCGGCAAATCCTCGCTACACTTCGTGCTCACTATCTCGAAGGAGCCGCCCGTGACCGTGACGCTCAAGGACGTCGCCACGCTCGCCGGAGTGTCGGTGAAGACGGTGTCGAACGTGGTGAACGGCTATGCCTTCGTCAAGCCGGAGAACCGCCGGCGGGTCGAGGAGGCGCTGGCGGCGACGGGCTACCGGCCCAACGTCGGGGCGCGCAACCTGCGCCGCGGGCGCACGGGGTTCCTGGCGCTGATGGTGCCGGAGCTGTCGATCCCGTACTTCGGCGAGCTGGCCGGCCTGGTCATCACGGCGGCGCAGAAGCGCGGCTGGAGCGTCCTGATCGAGCAGACGCAGGGGACGCGCTCACGGGAGCGCGAGACGCTGTCGTCGCTGGGGCCGCACCTGGTGGACGGGGCGCTGGTGCACCCGGAAGCCCTGGAGGCGGCGGACTTCCCGTCACCGGGAGAGATCCCGCTGGTGATGCTGGGCGAGCACGCGGTCGACGTGCCGATCGACCATGTGGCGATCGACAACGTGCTGGCGGCGCAGACGGCGGTGTCGCACTTGGCCTCGCTAGGTCGGACCCGGATAGCGGCGATCGGGCGCAACCCGGCCCGTGGGACGTCTTCCCAGCGTCTGGCCGGCTACCGGGCCGGCCTTGTCGCGGCGGGATTGTCCTATTCGGACAGTTTGGTGGCACCGGCGGAGAAGTGGCACCGATCGGTGGGGGCGGCGGCGATGCGATCGCTGCTGGCGTTGCCATCGCCGCCGGACGCGGTGTTCTGCTTCAACGACCTGCTGGCGATCGGCGCGTTGAGGGCGGTCGCGGAGCTGGGGCTGAGGGTGCCGGAGGACGTGGCGATCGTGGGGTTCGACAACAACGAGGAGAGCGCGTTTTCGTTGCCGTCGCTGACAACGATCGCCCCGGACAAGACAGCACTGGCCGAGGCGGCGATCGATCTGGTGCACCGGCGCATCACGGGGGACAAGGGCTTGCCACCGCAGGACATCCAGACGCCGTTCGCGCTGGAGATCCGCGAGAGCACGAGCGGGTAACCCTCAGCAGGGCGCGACGGCGCCGGTTTCGCCGGCCGCGCACCAGCCGGGGTGGGTGGCGAGCCAGGCGTCCCGCTCACGGAGGACCTGTTCCTGTGTCAGCCCGCGGGCGGCGTTCAGGCAGCTCCCGGTCTGGCAGTCCTCGGTCCGGGGGCGGGTGGGCGTGGCCTTGCGCGCGGGCGCGGTGGTGGTCGTCGTGACCACGCTCGTCACGGTGGCGGTCTCGGTGACGGTGACGGTGACCGGCTCGGCGGTGACGGTGGTGGGGACCGGCTGCGGGGTCTGCGCGGAGGGCGCGGCCGTGCAGCCGCCGGCCAGCGCGGCGGCGGCCAGTATCCCGGCGATGGTGCAGCGACGCATGATCGGAACTTTCGGGGCGCGGCGGATGATGTACCCACGATCCGCCTGGAGCCGCAAAACCACCAGGGCCGTTGGACCCGGGCCGGGTCAGCGCTTCGGCCAATGCCAGCTCGGCCGGTCCAACCTCCCCTGGCCCACCAGCCTCGTCTCCCCGTTCTCCTTCTCCAGCTCCACCTCGCCGACCTCGGCCACCTCCGACAACGCCCGGATCAGCGAAGACGCGTGTGACACCACCACCAACTGCATCTCCTTCGCCGCCGTCGCGATCAACGCCGCCAACGCCGGCAGCAAGTCCGGGTGCAGTGATGTCTCCGGCTCATTCAAAACCAGCAGCTCCGGGCGGCGCGGTGTCAGCAGCGCCGCCACCCACAGCAGGAACCTCAATGTCCCGTCCGACAGCTCCGCCGCCGACAACGGCCTCAACAGCCCGTGCTGGTGGAAGCGGACCGACAGCACTTCCTCCCTCGACTCCACCGATACCCGCGAGCCCGGGAACGCCGCGTCCACGATCGCGGCCAGCTCCGCCGCTCGGCCGATCTCGATGATCGTCTGCAGGGCCGATGCCAGGTCCGCGCCGTCGTGGGACAGCACGAACGTTCTTGTTCCCACCCGGGACTGGCGGGCCGGGGCCGTCGCGTCCGTGCGGAAGTGGTCGTAGAACCTCCATGACCTGATGCTCTCGCGGACCACCAGCAGCTCCGGGCACGCCCGCGGGTCCGCGAACTCGCTCAGCATGCTGTCGGACAGCCGGATCTGGAACGTCTCCGGACCCCAGCCGCCGGATGCCACCCTCGTGCGCACCGCCGGGCCCGCGCGGTCGGCCAGCAGGGCCGCCGGTCGCAGAACCGGCCCCGCCCACACCGCCTCGCGCTTGAACTCCGGGTCCAGGTTGAACATCGTCTCCCGGACCGGTACCGGCAGGCCCAGGTCGAGCGCGTAGCCGAACTCGTCGCCCGCGAACCCCAGCCGGAGGCCGACCGCCTTCGTGCGCACTGTGCCCTGGACCCGCGCGCCCGGGCGTGAGCCGTTCTCCGGGGCCGCCCACAACGTCGACGGCAAGCCGCCTTCGCGGGCCAGTGCCGCCACCGCGCCGTTGCGGGACGCGTCCGCCAGCAGCCGCAGTGCGCGGTAAAGGCTCGACTTGCCGCTGCCGTTCGGCCCCGTCACCACCGTCAGCCCGGACAGCGGCAGGACCAGGTCGCGCAGCGAGCGGTAGTTCTCGACGGCCAGCGTGGTCAGCATGCCCCGAACCTAGCCGCCACCCCTGACGAATCCGGATTCGTCCGATCTCTGTCCGGCTTGGCCGTTGACATCCGCGAACTCGAACAGCCAGAATCAGCCGTCGTCGATCCTATAGGATCCACGGTTCGTGCTAAATGGACCGTGGTCGTCCGATGTCTTCCCGACCTCGAAGGAGTGGTCATGGCAGCACGCGGCAGACGGGGCCTGGGTGCCCTCGCCGGACTGACGGTGATCGCCGGCCTGCTCACGGCCCCCACAGTGGCCGCGGCTGAACAACCGCAACCGGTGGCCCAGAAGCCGTATATGGGCTGGAGCAGCTGGAGCCTGGAGTCGACGAACTACCCCGGCGTCAACCCGACCGGCCCGGCCAGCTGGCTCACCGAGGCCCACGTCCTGCAGCAGGCCGACGTCCTCGCCGCGAAGTTCAAGCAGCACGGCTACACCTACGTCAACATCGACGCCGGCTGGTCGAACTCCTTCGACGAGAACGCCCGCCCGGTCGTGAACCCGGTGACGTTCCCGGACGGCATGAAGTACGTCGGCGACTACGTCCACCGCAAGGGCCTGAAGCTCGGGTCGTACCTGGCCGTCGGTCTCGACCTGAAGGCCTACAACGACGGCAACTCGCCCATCGCGGGCACCACGAACTGTCACACCCGGGACCTCGTCTACCCCGACCTGCGCAAGACCAACGGCTGGGACTCCGCCTACAAGATCGACTTCGGCAACCCGTGCGCCCAGTCCTATGTGGACTCCGTGGCGCGGCTGCTGGCCGGCTGGGGCGTCGACTTCCTCAAGCTCGACGGCGTCGGCCCCGGCTCCTTCAAGGGCGGCGACAACTACACCAACACCTCCGACGTCGAGGCGTGGCACCAGGCGATCGCCAAGACCGGCCGCCCGATGGAGTTCGTCGTCTCCTGGGCGCTCAGCCACCGCCAGGCCGACGTCTGGAAGGGCAACACCAACGGCTGGCGCGTCGACACCGACGTCGAGTGCTACTGCGACACCCTCGTGACCTGGAACAACTCGGTCAGGCAGCGCTGGAACGACGTCGTGCAGTGGATCCCCGACGCCGGCCCCGGCCACTGGAACAACCTCGACTCCGTCGACGTCGGCAGCGGCAAGATGGACGGCCTCACCGAAGCCGAGCGCCAGAGCTACGTGACGCTGTGGGCGATCGAAGCCGCGCCGCTCTACCTCGGCGACGACCTGACCCAGCTCGACGACTACGGCGTCAAGCTGCTCACCAACGACGAGGTCATCGCGGTCGACCAGGCCGGGACCCCGGCCAAGCCGGTGAGCCAGACGACCGACCAGCAGGTCTGGTACAACCGCAACGCCGACGGTAGCTACACGGTGGCGCTGTTCAACCTCGCCGCGACGCCGGCCCGCGTCACGGCGGACCTCGCGCAGCTCGGCATCGGCGGCCCGGTCGAGATCCGCGACCTCTGGGCGCACCAGAACGTCGGCACCACCACCGCCGACCTGCCCGTGCACGGTTCCCGCCTGTTCAAGGTGACCCCGCTCGACCGCACTGCCTTGGCGGCCCCGGCCGTCGTGCACGGCACCGCGGCCACCGGCACCAGCGTCTCGCTCGCCTGGGACGCTTCGAAGGGCGCGCAGAACTACGACGTCCTCGTGAACGGCCGCAAGGTCACTACGGTGCCCGGCCCGAGCGCCACGGTCACCGGCCTCCAGCCCTCGACGAGCTACGACTTCACGGTGGTCGCCAACCAGCGGTACGGGCGGCCATCGGCGGCCAGCAAGAAGATCAGCATCACCACGCCCGCGGCCGATGGCCCGAAGGCGTACGAAGCCGAGAACGGCAGTCCGCAGGGCGGCGCGACCGTCTACGACTGCGCGTGCTCGGGCGGCAAGAAGGTCGGTTACCTCGGCGGCAGCGGCTACGTCGTCCTGCCGACGGTCACCACCGCCAAGGCCGGCACCTACCTGATGCAGCTGTCCTATGTGGACGGCGACTCCAGCCGCACCGGCATCGTCACGGTGAACGGGACGTCGTTCCCGCTGCCGGTCGCCGGCAGCAACGACAACGACTGGAACACCCCGCAGACCGTCACCGTCCCGGTGTACCTGCAGGCCGGGGCCAACACCGTCCAGATCGGCAACCAGGCAGGCTATGTCTACGACGTCGACAAGATCACCGTCTAGGGGCCGGGACGCGCCGATCGCGTGGCTGCTCGTCAGCCCCGCGCTCGGCGGGTTCGCGGTGTTCTTCGCCTACCCGGCCCTGCGCGGGCTCTACCTGAGCTTCACCGAGTTCCACGTCCTGACCGACCCGCGCTGGATCGGCTTCGGCAACTTCGAGCAGCTCGTGGGCGACGGCGAGTTCTGGCACTCCCTGCTCGTCACGGTCTACTTCGTCGCGCTGTCGGTCGTCCTCGGCGTGCTGGTCTCGCTGGTGACGGCGGTGATCCTGCACCGGCTCGCCGCGGCGGCCACCATCCGCGGGCTGCTGATCCTGCCGTTCCTCATCTCCGGCGTGGTCACCGCGCTCGTCTGGTCGTGGATGCTCGACCCGCAGCTCGGCATCGTCAACATCCTGCTCACGAAGCTCACCGGCGAACCGGTGCTGTTCTTCGGCTCGGGTGCCTGGGCGGTGCCGACGCTCGCGGGGCTGAACATCTGGAAGTCCATGGGCTACAACGCGGTGCTGATCTTCGCCGGGCTGCAGACCATCCCGTCCACTGTGTACGAGGCGGGCCGGATCGACGGCGCGAGCGAGCTGCAGATGTTCCGCCGGCTCACCGTCCCGCTGCTGCGGCCGATCCTGGTGATGGTCGTGGTGCTGACGGTGATCAGCTCGTTCCAGGTCTTCGACATCGTCCAGGTGACCACCAAGGGCGGTCCGGCGGACGCGTCGAAGGTGCTGCAGATGTACATCTACGACAAGGCGTTCGGCCAGTTCGACTTCGGCTACGCGGCGACCATGTCACTGGCCCTGTTCGTGCTGCTGGCCGCGGTCACCTTCGCCCAGCTGAAGCTGGCTCGCGCCGGCGAGTCCGACACCGACTAGGAGGGACCGTGCGCCGGATCTCCCCGGGCCGGGTCGTCGCCTGGGCGTACCTCGTGGTCGTCCTGGTCGTCACGATCTTCCCGTTCTACTGGATCGTGCGGACCGCGCTGTCGAACAACTACGCACTGGCGACGGACCCGTCGTCACCCGGCCCGGTGGGCTTCACGCTCGGCGCGTTCGAGCGCGCGCTCGGCTTGGCGTCCCCGGCCGAAGCCGCGGCACAGGGCGGGTCCGCCGCGTCGATCGACCTGCTGCTCGCGCTGCGGAACTCGATCGTCTACGCGGTGCTGCTCACCGTCTGCACGGTGTTCTTCTCCGCGCTGGCCGCGTTCGCCTTCTCGCGGCTGCGGTGGACGGGCCGCAACGCCGTGTTCGCGGTGCTGCTGAGCGCGTTGATGGTGCCGCAGGTGCTGACGCTGCTGCCGAACTTCGTCCTGATCAAGGACCTGGGCCTGCTCAACGGTTTCGGCGGGATGATCCTGCCGGCGGCCTTCTTCTCCGCGTTCAACATCTTCTTCCTGCGCCAGTTCATGCTCGGGCTCAGCACCGAGATCGAAGAGGCCGCGATCATCGACGGCGCCGGTCCGCTGCGCGTCTGCTTCCGGATCGTGCTGCCGATGAGCGCCGCGCCGATCGCGACCCTGGCGCTGCTGACGTTCATCACCACCTGGAACGACTACCTGTGGCCGTTGCTGGTCACCAACGACGACACCGTCCGCCCGCTGACGCTGGCGCTCGCGGTGTTCAAGCAGTCCTCGCCGCAGGCGGCGCTGGACTGGGCCGGCCTGATGGCCGCCACGCTCGTCGCCGCGCTGCCGATGCTGCTGCTCTTCGTGGTGTTCGGCCGCCGGCTCGTCAATTCCATCGGCTTCACGGGGTTGAAATGACGGATCTCCTGCTCTCCTGGCCGGACCCGGCCGCGGACTGGACCGAGGCGATGCCGGTCGGCAACGGCCGGCTCGGCGCGATGGTCTTCGGCGGCGCCGGCCGCACGCGCATCCAGGTCAACGACGCCACCGTCTGGTCCGGCACACCGGACGGCCCGGCCGCCGCGCTGGCCGGTGTCGACGCCGGTCCCGAGCGGCTCGCCGAGGTGCGGGAAGCCGTGTTCGCGAAGGACTTCCGCCGCGCGGAAGACCTGCTGATGGGCTTCGAAGGGCCGTACAGCCAGGAGTTCCTGCCCTATATGGACCTGTGGCTGACGCTGCCCGAGGGCACCTCGTGCGGCCGGACCCTCAACCTGGACAACGGCGTCGCCACCGAACGGCTGACCATCGACGGTCACGACGTCGAACGGACGGTCTGGGTGAGCCGGCCGGCGCAGGTCCTGTGCGTCGCGCTTTCCGGCTGGACCGAGGTCGACGTCGATTTGTCGACACCACTGCGTGAGGTGTCGCGCGACGGCTTGGACCTGGGCATCGAGATCCCGATCGACGGGGCGCCGCGCCACGAGCCCCAGGTCGAGGAGCCGCTTCGGTACGGGACCGCCGAGGGCTACGACCCGTTCGGCGCGGTTTCCGTCCGGGTCGCCCGGACCGGGAGGAGCGTCCTGATCGTTCTGGCCAGCTCGACCAGCGCGTACGACGCCTGGATCGGCGACCGGCAGCACACCCGCGACGAACACCGCCGGCGGGCGGCCGTTCTCGCCGAACAGGCGATCGCGGCGGGCGCGGCGGAACTGCGCCGGGCGCACGAAGCCGACCTGCGGCCGCTGCTCGGCGCGTGCTCGCTCCGGATCGGGGAGCGGCGGGGCGGCACCCACGACGTCGCGGAACTGCTGTCCGGCCGGGACGAGCAGCTGACGGCGACCGTGCTCTTCCAGTACGGGCGCTACCTCCTGGCGAGCGCGTCGCGGCCCGGCGCGCCGCCGGCCAACCTGTCGGGCATCTGGAACGACGACCCGCGCCCGGCCTGGTCGTCGAACTACACGATCAACATCAACACCCAGATGAACTACTGGGCCGCCGAGCCGACCGGGCTCGGCGAGTGCCACCAGCCGCTGTTCGAGCTGCTCGGCAAGCTCGCGGTCACCGGCGCCGCCGTCGCGCGCGAACTGTACGGCGCCCGCGGCTGGGTCACCCACCACAACACCGATCCGTGGGGCTGGGCGCTGCCACCGGGAATGGGGCACGGCAACCCGTCGTGGGCACTGTGGCAGCTGGGCGGCGCGTGGCTCGTCCAGCACGCCTGGGACCACTACGACTTCACCCGCGACCGCGCCTTCCTCGAGCGGACGGCGTGGCCGCTGCTGCGCGGGTGCGCCGAATTCTGCCTCGACTGGCTGGTCGAGCACGACGGCTTCCTCGGCACCTGCCCGTCGACGTCGCCGGAGAACCTGTTCCTCTCCGAAGCCGGGACGAAGGAGTCGCTGACGCATTCGGCGACCATGGACCTCGTCCTGATCCGCGCGGTGTTCGAGCGGAGCCTCGCCGCCGCGGCGACGCTCGGCGTCTACGACCCGGTGTGCACCGAGATCGAGGCCGCGCTGCCGAGGCTGCGCCCGCTGCCCGTGCTCCCCGACGGACGGCTGGGGGAGTGGGCCGAGGACCTGCCCGAAGAGGACCCGGCGCACCGGCACCTGTCCCACCTGGTCGCGCTGTACCCGCTGGGGCAGCTGGACACCCCGGAGCTGGTGGAAGCGGCGCGCCGGGTCATGGACCGGCGCGGGCCGGGCGCGATGGGCTGGTCGTGGGCGTGGAAGATCGCGCTGCGCGCGCGGCTCGGAGACGGCGAGACCGCGCGGAAACTGCTGAGCGAGGCCACCCAGCCGTTCACCGGTGACCGCCACCGGGACGCGCCGGTCGACGGCTCCGAGTGGGGCGGGCTGCTGCCCAACCTGTTCAGCACGCACCCGCCGTTCCAGATCGACGGCAACTACGGCTTCCCGGCCGGGCTCGCGGAACTGGTGCTGCGGAGCCACAACGACGTCGTCACGCTGCTGCCGGCGCTGCCCGCGGACTGGACGTCGGGGGAGGCGCGGGGGCTGCGGTGCCGCGGCGGGCTCGCGGCCGACGTCGAATGGCGGGACGGCGAGCTGCGGTACGCCGTCCTGCGGCGGCTGTCGGGCGACCCGGCCGAGCCGGTGCGGGTGCGCTACCGCGGCCGCGAGACCGAGCTGCGGCTGCGGACCGGCGAATCGATCGTCCTGAAAGGACTGTGATGCTCACCGACCTGCCCCTGGACGCGCTGTGGGACTACCGCAGCGACTACGTGGCGCCGCCGGACTTCGACGAGTTCTGGGCGTCGACGCTGGCCGAAGCCCGCGACCACGACCTCGCCTTGCGGCTGACGCCGGTGGACACGCCCCTGCGCACCCTCGAGGTGTTCGACGTGACCTTCTCGGGATTCGGCGGGCATCCGCAGCGCGCCTGGCTGCGACTGCCGCGCGGTGCCGACGAGCCGTTGCCTGCGATCGTCCAGTTCCACGGCTACGGCGGCAGCCGGGGAAGCGCTCTCCAGGAGCTGCACTGGGCCTCGGCCGGGTACGCGCACCTGCAGGTCGACGTGCGCGGCCAAGGCGGCGTCACGCCCGATCCGGTGGGCAGCGGACCGGCCTACCGCGGCCACCTGACCCGCGGCATCGACAGCCGCGAAACCTATGTCTACCGGCGGATCTTCACCGACGCGGTCCGCGCGGTCGACGCGGCACGGGCACTGAAGCAGGTCGACCCGGCGCGGGTGGCGGTGCTCGGCAACAGCCAGGGCGGCGGCATCGCCCTCGCCGCGGCGGGGCTCGCCCCGGACGTCGCCGCCCTGCACGCGCAAGCGCCGTTCCTCTGCGACTTCCGGCGCGCGAGCCTGGTCGGTGGCGAGCGGCCGTACGTCGAGCTGTCGCGATACCTGGCCGAGCACCGCGACGCGACCCCGCGGGTCTTCGAAGTGCTGTCCTACTTCGACGGTCTCGGGTTCGCTTCCCGCGCGACGGCACCGGCCTGGTTCAGCGCCGGGCTGATGGACGGCATCGTGCCGCCGTCCACGGTCTTCGGTGCCTATCACGTCTACAAAGGACCGAAGCGGCTCGCTGCCTGGGAGTACAACGGCCACGAAGCCGGTGGCCCCGAAGACGTCCAGGCAGTGCTCGAAGGATTCCGGACCACCCTGCACCCCCACGGGAGTTGACATGAAGATGCGCGCAGCGGCCGCCGGTCTGGTGGCCACGCTCGGAGCGTTGACGGCCGCCTGCGGTGGCGGCTCGGCGAGCGGCAGCGGGACCACCGTCAACTGGTGGACCTGGGACGACAAGCAGGCCGCGGCGTACCAGACGTGCGCGTCGGCGTTCGAGAAGGCGAACCCCGGCACGACGGTGAAGATCACGCAGTACAACGTGGACGACTACTTCACCAAGCTCACCGCCGGGTTCGTCGGCGGCACCGCGCCGGACGCGTTCCAGAACAGCGTCCAGTACTTCCAGGCCTACGCGTCGCAGCACCAGCTGCTGCCGCTGGACGACCTGATCTCCCGCGACAAGTTCGACCTGAAGCGGTTCTCCGTCGGCGTCGACGCGTGGAAGTTCACCGACGGCAAGCAGTACGGCCTGCCGCTCGACTGGTCCGCGACCGGCCTGTACTACAACACCGACGCGATCACGAAGGCCGGCTACACACCGGCAGACCTGGCGAAGCTGACGTGGAACCCCGACGACGGCGGGACGTTCGAGAAGGTCGCGGCGCACCTGTCCGTCGACCGCAGCGGCGTCCGCGGCGACCAGCCCGGGTTCGACAAGGACCACGTCGCCACCTACGGCACCGGGCAGCTCGCTTCGCGGGACTTCATCGGCGAATCGACGTGGAGCTCGTTCGCGATGACCACCGGCTGGCGGATGGCCGACAAGCAGTCGTGGCCGACGACGTTCACCTACGACGACCCGGTGTTCGCCAAGACGCTGAGCTGGGTGCGGTCGCTGGCCGACCGCGGGTTCGCGCCGAAGATCGGCACCTTCACGACCGGCGGCCAGGCGAGCATCAGCGACACCGACCTGCTCGGCTCCGGCAAGGTGGCGATGGAGACGGCGGGTTCGTGGACGGCGGGGACGTTCGCGAAGCTGCCCGGGGTGAAGGTCGGGATCGCGCCGACGGTCTTGGGGCCGACGGGCAAGCGCGCGGTGCTGTCCAACTCGAACGGCGACAACATCTGGGCCGGCACGAAGAACCCGGACCTGACCTGGAAGTGGGTCTCGTACCTGGGGTCGCCGGAGTGCCAGTCGGCGGCCGGGGCGAGCGGCACGTTCTTCCCGTCGATCCCGGCGTCGATGGACGCCGCGGCCGCGGCCATGAAGGGCCAGGGCGTCGACCTCTCGGTGTTCACGTCGATGCTCAAGGACGGCACGCTGGTCCCGGCGGTGGTCTACGGCAACGGCGCGGCACTGCAGGACGCGGAGCGGCCGCTGTTCGAGGCGTACTTCGCCCACCAGCGCGACGGCGACGTGTTCGCGGAGATGGCGTCGAAGAGCCGAGCCGTGCTGGGCAAGCAGTAACCTGTAGTCACGACACGAGGGGAGCCAGGGTGGCCGCCGGACGAAGGCTCGAGGCCCTGCCGAGCAGGCAGGTGCTGGCCGACGGCGTCTACGAGCAGATCCGGGCGCTGATCATGAACGACGGCATCGAGCCCGGCGCGCGCGTCAACATCGACGAGATCGCGCGCGAGCTGGGCGTGTCGGGCACGCCGGTGCGCGAGGCGCTCGCGCGGCTGGAGTCCGAGGAACTGGTCAGCCGGCTGCCGCTGCGCGGGTACCGGGTGACGGAACTGCTCGACCGCAAGGAAGTCGACGACATGTACGCGCTGCGCCTGCTGCTGGAGCCGCCGTCGGCGGCGTTAGCGGCCGCGGCGATGTCGGACGCGAACGTCGCTCTGCTCGAAGCCGAGATGGCGACGTGCCCGGCGGCCCCGGCGGAGGACGCGTACAGCGACTACAAGGCGTTGACGGCGCACGACCAGCGGCTCCACGAGCTGATCCTGCACCTGGCCGGCAACGCGGCGGTCGAGCAGGCGTTCGCGCGGACCCACTGCCACCTGCACTTCTTCCGGCTGAACTACAACCAGCCGTTCGGCGAGCAGACGATCACCGAGCACCGCGTGATCGTGGACGCGCTGATCGCGGGGAACGCGGCCGCGGCGCGGAAGGCGATGACGGACCACCTCGAAGTGGCGCGGGACCGCCTGCTCTCCCGCCTGTGACGCACGAAGGCCGCACCGGGCGTACCCGGTGCGGCCTCCCCCGACGACGTCAGCTGCCGGTCACTTGACCGGCATGGTCACTTCGTAGATGCGGTGCTGCTGGGCGGCCGCCGCGCGGAAGCCGTTGGCCCACAAGGACTCCACCTGGGCGGACTCCTGCGCGTTCGGGTTCGCGTTGGTGCACGACGGGCCGGGGCCGCCACCGGACATCAGCTCCGAGCACGGGCCCTCGTAGTGGTCCGGCAGGCCCAGCGCGTGGCCGGTTTCGTGGGCCGCGATGCGGGTCTGGTTGTACTGCTCGGCCTGCGTGTAGTCGATGAAGATCGTGCCGCTGCCGTGGCCGTCGGTCTGGGCGTACGAGCCGCGCGGGTCGTTGCCCTCGGTGTAGTGCAGCGACGCACCCGAGGAGCTCTCCTGGAGCTTGACGTTCGACACCGCCGCGTTCCAGTTGGCCGCGCCCGCGTTGATCACGTCGCGGAAGGTCGGGGCGTCCGAGGTGTCGTAGTAGACGATCGTGGCCGCTGCCGGGGCCGCCATGGCGGGCGCGGCGGTCAGCGGGGTCGCGATCATCGCCAGCGCGACGGCGGCGCCGGGCAGCAGGTACTTCCTGGACATCGGGACGACTCCTTGCCGTGGGGAATTTGCCGGGTTTGCGCGCGCTGGGTGTCGAACTTACAAACTCGCGCCGCCGTTGTGACCCGACTTTCGTACTGCAAGGAAATCGGTGATTCACCAACTGACGGGGTCCGCCAGGGGGATCTCACCCTCCGAGCGCCATGAGCCGCGCCACGCGAGATCGTCCCTGACCAGCGGTTTTCCGCACGCGTCGCACTTCTCGCCCGGCCTGGTCAGCTCGCCGCAGGCGCAGTGGACCAGCTGCATCGGGCCGTACGCGTTTTCCGACGGCGTGTGCGCGTCACCCCAGGCGCCGAGCGCGTGCAGCACCGGCAGCGCGTCCGAGCCGGCCTTCGTGAGGCGGTACTCGTGCCGCGTCCGGCCGCCGTCGCGGTAGGGGAGCTTCGTCAGCAGACCGCGCTCGACGAGCTTCGCCAGCCGCGTCGTCAGCACGTTGTCCGCGATGCCGAGCTGGGCGCGGAAGTCCTCGAACCGGGTGGTGCCCGCGGTCGCGTTGCGCAGGATCAGCAGCGTCCACGGCTCGGCGAGAACGTCGGCGGCGCGGGCGATCGGGCAGGAGCTGTCCTCGAAGGTGATGCGGCGGCTCATGACTGTGATCCCTCCTACCTGGCTTGCTCCGAGCAAGTCTACGTCGTACAGTCGGCCGTAGCTAGCTTGCAACGAGCAAGCCAGGTGCGAGAGGAGCTCGTCATGGAGATCACGGGTGCGGTGGCGCTGGTCACCGGGGCCAACCGGGGGCTCGGCCGGCAGTTCGCCGCCGCTCTTCTGGCGCGTGGCGCGAAGAAGGTCTACGCCGCCGCGCGCAATCCCGAGTCCGTCGACCTGCCGGGCGTGGTGCCGCTTCGCCTCGACGTCACGGACCCCGAGTCGATCCGGGAAGCCGCCGCGCGGGCCGGGGACGTCACGCTGCTGGTCAACAACGCCGGGTCGTCCACGGGTTCGTCGCTGCTCGGCGGGTCGCTCGACGACATCAAGCTCGAGATGAACACGCACTACTTCGGCACCCTCGCCGTGACGCGCGAGTTCGCGCCGATCCTCGAGCGCAACGGCGGCGGCGCGGTGCTCAACGTGCTGTCGGTGCTGTCGTGGTTCACTTCGCCGCAGGTCGCCGCGTACTCGGCGGCGAAGGCGGCGGCCTGGTCGCTGACCAACGCGCTGCGCCTGGAACTGGCGCCCCAGAAGACCCAGGTGACCGCGCTGCACGTCGGCTACATGGACACCGACATGGCCAAGCACGTCGACGGGCCGAAGACCGACCCGGCGGTCGTGGCGGGGCTCGCGCTCGACGGCGTCGAGCAGGGCCGCTTCGAGGTGCTCGCCGACGACGTCAGCCGCAACGTCCGGGCCGGGCTGTCGGGCGACCTCGCGGGGCTGTACCCGGCGCTCGCCTCTTGAGTCCACTTCGGATGGTGTCGGCCGGCTGAACGGGTTCCCGCTCAACGAGAGCCCACCGGGCCGCAGAGGTCCGTCTTGACCGGGGCGGTATGTCGACTTAGCGTTTTCCGACAGTAAGGAAACTTTCCTAACTGTCGGAGGTCCTCATGCACAGACCCCGGGCGATCGCCATGGCGATCGCGGCCGTCGGCGCCCTCCTGGTGGCGCCGGCAGCCGCGAACGCCGCGACAGTCACCTACGAAGCCGAAAACGCCACCATCACCCAGGGCGCGGTCAACTCCGACCACGCCGGCTTCACCGGCACCGGATTCGTCAACTACGACAACGTGACCGGCTCGGCCGTCCAGTGGTCGGTGTCGGTCGCCGCGGCCGGCAGCACCTCGCTGGGCTTCCGGTTCGCCAACGGCACGACGACCGCCCGGCCGATGACGATCGCCGTCGACGGCGCGACCGTGGCGACGCCGTCGTTCGCCGGGACCGGTGCCTGGACGACGTGGGCCACCACGACGGTGACCGCCACGCTGGCCGCGGGCACGCACACCGTCCGGGCCACGGCGACGACGGCGAACGGCGGCCCGAACGTCGACTCGCTGATCGTCGGCGACTCCGGGGGCGGCGGCGGTGCGCCGAGCGCGTCCGAGCTGCTCTCGAAGCTGACGTCGTGCAGCCAGATCTCCAGCGGCAAGTACAAGACCGACTCGGAGACGAGCCGGACGATCCCGGTCTGCGGGCTGTCCGACGCCGTCTTCTGGAAGGCCGACATGGACATCGACTGCGACGGCCAGCGCACGTCGCAGTGCAACGAGAACACCGACTGCTGCTTCCAGGCCGACACCGCGTTCCACCAGTCCGACGGGAAACCGCTGAACGCGGCCACGCTGCCGTACGTCGTCGTGCCGAGCCCGAGCAGCACCTGGGACTACCGGAAGTTCGGCATCGCGGGCGCCGGCGTGGTGGCGGTGATCTACAACAACCAGGTGACCTACGCCGTGGTCGGCGACACCGGGCCGACCGACATCATCGGCGAGGCCTCGTACGCGACGGCGAGCTCGCTGGGGATCAACCCCGACCCGTCGAACGGCGGAACCGATTCCGGCGTCACCTATCTGTTCTTCAAGAATTCCAAGGTGACGCCGATCGAGAGCCACACAGGCGCCGTGAGCACCGGGGAAGCGCTTGCGCGGCAGTTCGTGAACAACCACTGAGTGGCGTTCCGGGGTCCTTTCGGGGACCCCGGAACACGGGCGCCGCCGGCCCGGGCGTATGAATGGCCGGGTGCCGGAGAACGTCGAAGCCGGAAACGGCCGAACGAGGAACCGCTGGGGTGAGGGCGAACGGCTGCGCGGGGAGATCCTGGCGGCGGCCGGGCGGTTGCTGGCCGAGCTCGGCGGGGAAGACGGGCTGACGATCCGCGGGGTGGCACGCGCGGTCGGGATCGCCCCGGCCAGCATCTACCAGCATTTTTCCGACCGTGCGGAATTGGTGCGCGGACTGCTCGACCACGAATACGCCCGGCTCGCGGAATCGATGCGCGCGGCGGAGGAGACGCTCGGCGAAACCGACGTCGTCGGCCGGGTCCGGGCACAGATTCACGCGTACTGCACGTTCGCGATGGAGAACCCGGGCCATTACCGGCTGATGCTCGCGAACGGGGCATCCCGCCCGGAACCGGGGGCGCGAGCGGAGGGGCCGCTGCTGGACGTGATCGACCGCCTGGCGGCGGGGTTCGAGAGGTGCGTGGAGGCGGGACATGCGTTGCGGGTGACGCCGGGTCGTGCCGCGGCGGTGGTGTTCGTCGGCGCGCACGGGCGGGTGGCGTTGTTCCACAGCGTGTTGAACCGGACTGGGGCCGAGCTGGTGGAGCCGTTCGTGGACGAGTTGATCTCGCTCGTGTTCGCCTGATCGGCGGGGTGGCGCGGCTGCCGGAAGATGCTTAGCATAGCTATGTAAATTTCCGGCACCTTCGGGAGGTATCCGGTGGACGGCGTGCCCGCGTTTCCGATGACCCGGCAGTGTCCCTTCGACCCGCCCGCCGAACTGAGCGAGCTGCCGCCGGTGGCGCGCGTCCGGCTCTGGGACGGCAGCACGCCGTGGCTGGTTACCCGGTACGACGACGTCCGCGCCGTGCTGCGGGACTCGCGGGTCAGCGCCGACTCCGATCGGCCCGGCTATCCGCACCAGAGTGCCGCCTCGGCGGCCCGGCGGCGGCGGGCCAAGTCGTTCATCACCATGGACGGCGCCGAGCACGCGGCGCAGCGGCGGCTGCTGACCGGCGACTTCCTCGTCAAGAAGATGGAAGCGCTGCGCCCGGCCGTCCAGCGCATCGTCGACGACCTCGTCGACGAACTGCTCGCCGGCCCGAAACCGGTCGACCTCGTGACGGCGTTCGCGTTGCCCGTGCCCTCGCTGGTGATCTGCGAACTGCTCGGCGTGCCGTACGAGGACCGGGAACTGTTCCAGGACATCACCAAGGTGATGGTGTCCCGGACGGCGACACCCGCGGAAGCGGTGCGGGCCACCGAAGAACTGCTGGCCTACCTCGGCGGCCTGGTGGCACGAAAGGCCGCCGCTCCGGGTGACGACGTCCTGAGCAAGCTGGCGGTCTCCCAGTACGCGACCGGCCGCATGACCGCCGAAGAGGTCGCGTCGATGGGCCAGCTGCTGTTGGTGGCCGGCCACGAGACGACGGCGAACATGATCGCGCTCGGCACCGTGGCGTTGCTGGAGCACCCCTCGCAACTCGAGCTGGTGCGCACCGGGGACGCGGACCTGCTGCGCCGTGCGGTCGAGGAACTGTTGCGCTACTTGAACATCACGCACACCGGACGTCGCCGGGTGGCCGTCGAAGACCTCGAAATCGGCGGTGAGCTGATCCGCGCCGGCGAGGGCGTCATCGCGGCGGGCGACGTGGCCAACCGTGACGCCGCGGTGTTCGCCGAGCCGGACCGCCTGGACGTGACGCGCGAGGCCCGCCACCACGTGGCGTTCGGGTACGGGGTGCACCAGTGCCTCGGGCAGACGCTGGCCCGCGTGGAACTGCAGGTGGTGTACGGGACGCTGTACCGGCGCATCCCGGGCCTGCGGCTCGCGGTTCCGGTCGAGGAGCTGGCCTTCAAGGACGACATGCTGGTGTACGGCGTGCACTGCCTGCCGGTCACGTGGTGAGTCACACCGCGCGCTGCAGGGCGTCGACGTGCCGGCCGAGGCGGGCCGAGAGGAACCGGGCCCGGTCGGGGTCGTCGACCTTCCGGGGCACCATCTCCACCAGCATGATCAGGTCGAGGTACACCCGGTACAACCCGACCCGCGCCCACACCGGCATGCCGAACCGCACCGGGCCGCCCGCCGCCCGGTAGCCCTCGAGCAGCTCCGGTTCGAGGTCGCGGAACAGGCCCAGCGAGACGAACTCCGCCGCTGGGTCGCCCCAGAACGCGCGCTCGGCGTCGATGATGCCCGACAGGCGGCCGTCGTCGAGGAGGATGTTGCCGTCCCACAGGTCGAAGTGGACCAGTACCGGTGTTTCGACCAGCTCCAGCAGTGGCTCGTGCCGGCGCACCAGGTGCGCGATCTCCGCCGCCGGGCGGGGGAGGTGGACGCCGTAGCGGACGGCGTCGGCCAGCACCGCGTCCGCCATCGCCATGAACGCCTTCGGCCACGTCGGGTGCAAAGGGCCCTGCGGGTAGCCGAAACCGTCGCCGGTGGCGGTGTGCAGCCCGGCCACCACCTCGCCCAGCTCGCGGTGCGGCCGCGGGCCGTCGGCGACCTGCGACCACGGGACGCCCGGCAGCTCCGTCATCAGCAGGAACCCCGGCCCCGCGCCGACGACGGACGGCAGCGGGCCGGAGACCCGGCGGTAGTACTCCGCTTCCGTGACCAGGAGGTCGTGTTCGTAGGAGAGCCCGGGGCCGGACGGCGCGATCTTGAGGACCAGCCGCCGTCCGTCGGCCAGCCGCAGCCGGATCGCCGTGTTGTACGTTCCGCCGCCGATGTTCTCGGCCGCCACCACCGAAGCCGGGTCGATGCCCGATGCCGTCAGTTCCGCGCGCACCCGCCCGAGTCTGCCACTAGCCGCCCAGTTTTTCGCGTGCGTCGGCGAGGTCCTCGGTCGTCGGCGCGTCGTCCTGCGTCAGCTTGCGCCGCCAGTACCCGGTGAACTCGATGGCGCGCTTGTCCCACCCCCGCTCGTTCACCAGATGGCGGCGCAGCGCCCGCACCATCCCCGCCTCGCCCGCGAGCCAAGCCGCCGATCCCGGCTCCAGCGCGGCGCCGCGCACGGCGTCGAGCAGCTTGACGCCGTGCGGTGCGCCGTCGCGGTGCAGCCAGTGGACGGGCAGCGGCTGCTCCTCCGCCGCGTCCGCCACTTCGGCGAACGCCACCACGTTGTCCACTTCGGACAGTATGGTGGCGATGGCGGGCACCGCGGTCTCGTCGCCGGCGATCAGCAGCGTGTCCGCTGTGGACAGTGGACGGCGGTACGCGGCGTCCGGGCCGTACCGGCCGAGGACGTCGCCGGGAGCCGCCGTCCGGGCCCACGCCGTGGCCGGGCCGTCGGTGCCCGCGGAGTGCAGCACGAACTCGACGTCGATCGTGCCGCCGTCCCGCGAGCGCACCGTGTAGCTGCGCAGCACCGGCCGCTCGGCCTCGGGGATCGCCAGGTACGCCTGGTACCAGCGCATGACGTCGCCGTCGTCCGCGGGCAGCCGCACCGGGCGGCCCGGTGGCGGGAACAGGAGCTTGAGCTGCTGGTCGGGCCACGGTTCCAGCTCGGCGAGCCCGTCGCCGGCGAACGTGACGCGCACGGTGCGCGGCGTCGGCCGCCGCACCGCCGTCACTTCGAGCAGGCCGGTCGGTTTCACGGCTTCCCCAGGTATTCGCGCAGGTGGCGGGCCGTCAGCGTCGAGGCGTTCTCGACCAGCGACGCCGGCGTCCCTTCGAAGACCACGCGGCCGCCGTCGTGGCCGGCGCCGGGGCCGAGGTCGATCAGCCAGTCGGCGTGGGCCATCACCGCCTGGTGGTGCTCGATGACGAGCACCGTGTTGCCGGCGTCGACGATCCGGTCGAGCAGCGCGAGCAGCTGGTCGACGTCGGCGAGGTGCAGCCCGGTGGTTGGCTCGTCGAGGATGTACGTCGAGCCCTTCTCGGCCATCCGGATGGCGAGCTTGAGCCGCTGCCGCTCGCCGCCGGAGAGCGTGGTCAGCGGCTGCCCGAGGGTCAGGTAGCCGAGGCCGACGTCGGCGAGGCGGTCGAGGACCACCCGCGCGTTGCCGGTGGCGAAGAACTCCCGCGCCTCGGCGACGGACATCGCCAGGACCTCGCTGATGTTCTTGCCGCGGAGTTCGAACGTGAGCACCTTGGGCGTGAACCGCTTGCCCTCGCACTCTTCGCAGACCGACGCGACACCGGCCATCATCGCCAGGTCCGTGTAGATGACGCCGAGGCCCTTGCAGTGCGGGCAGGCGCCTTCGGAGTTGGCGCTGAACAGGCTCGCCTTGACGCCGTTGGCCTTGGCGAACGCCGCGCGGATCGGGTCGAGCAGACCGGTGTAGGTCGCCGGGTTGGACCGCCGGGAGCCGCGGATCGCCGACTGGTCGACCACCACGACGTCGTCGCGGTGCGCCAGCGAGCCGTGGATCAGCGACGACTTCCCCGAGCCCGCCACGCCGGTGACGACGGTCAGGACGCCCAGCGGGACGTCCACGCTGACGTCCCGCAGGTTGTGCAGGCGAGCACCGGTGATGGAGACGTGCCCGGTGGGCTTGCGAACCGTGGAACGCAGCGTCACCCGGTGGTCGAGGTGGCGGCCGGTGAGCGTGCCGGACGCGCGCAGGCCGTCGACGCTGCCGGTGTAGCAGATCCGGCCGCCGTCGGCGCCCGCGCCGGGACCGAGGTCGACGACGTGGTCGGCGATCCGGATCGTCTCCGGCTTGTGCTCGACGACCAGGATCGTGTTCCCCTTGTCCCGCAGGCACAACAGCAGGTTGTTCATCCGCTCGATGTCGTGCGGGTGCAGCCCGACGGTCGGCTCGTCGAAGACGTACGTGACGTCGGTGAGGCTGGAACCCAGGTGCCGCACCATCTTCACGCGCTGCGCCTCGCCGCCCGAGAGCGTCGCGGATTCGCGGTCGAGGGAGAGGTAGCCGAGGCCGATCTCGACGAGTGAGTCCAGGGTGTCGCGCAGGTTGCCCAGCAGCGGCCGGATCGACGGGGCGTCGAGGTTCCGGACGAACTCGGCGAGGTCGCTGATCTGCATCGCGGCGCAGTCGGCGATGTTCTTGCCGTCGATCTTCGCCGACAGCGCGGCCTGGTTCAGCCGGGCACCACCGCAGCCGCCGCAGGTCTTGAAGGTGGCGGCCTTCTCGATGAACGCGCGCAGTTTCGGTTGCAGCGACTCGACGTCCTTGTGCAGGTAGAGCCGCCGGACCTTCACCGCCAGGCCCTCGTAGGTGACGTTGGTCTTGCCGACCTTCACCTTGCAGGAGTCCTTGTGCAGCAGGGCATCGAGCTGCTCCGGCGTGAAGTCGCGGATCTTCGCGTCGGGGTCGTAGAAGCCGGAGGAGAGGTAGGTCTGCACGTACCAGGTGTCCGGCGTGAACCCCGGCACCTGGATCGCGCCTTCGTTCAGGGAGAGGTCGAAGTCGAGCAGGGCGTTGACGTCGAGGTCGGAGACGCGGCCGAGGCCCTCGCAGGCCGGGCACATGCCCTCGGGCAGGTTGAAGCTGAACGCGCCGGACGTGCCGACGTGCGGTTCGCCGAGCCGCGAGAAGGCGATCCGCAGCATCGCGTAGGCGTCGGTCGCGGTGCCGACCGTCGAGCGCGAGTTGGCGCCCATCCGCTCCTGGTCGACGACGATGGCCGCGCTGAGGTTCTCCAGCAGGTCGACGTCCGGGCGCGAGAGGCTCGGCATGAACGACTGGAGGAAGGCGCTGTAGGTCTCGTTGATCAGCCGCTGGGACTCGGCCGCGATGGTGCCGAAGACCAGGGACGACTTGCCGGAGCCGGACACGCCCGTGAACACCGTGAGGCGGCGCTTCGGGATGTCCAGGTCGACGCCGGTCAGGTTGTTCTCCCGGGCCCCCCGGACCTCGATCACGTCGTGGGTGTCGGCGGCCCGCCTGGGTGAGGTCATACCGTCCTTCTTTGATACTTTAGGGCGTAAAGTGATTCTCGATCGTACAATACTTTAGGCTGTAAGGAGTCGGCAAGGTGGTCGTCTTCGCGGGTCAGGGCGACGCCCGGCGGTCCATGGAGCTGCTGTGGGGGCCGCGGGTGGTCGCGCCGCGCACGGGCCCGGGGCCCAAACCGGGGCTGTCCGTGGAGGCGATCGTCGCGGCGGCGATCGACATCGCGGACGCCGAGGGCATGGCGGCGCTGTCGATGCGCTCGGTCGGCGAGCGCCTCGGCCGGACGGCGATGGCGTTGTACACGTACGTGCCGGGCAAGACCGAGCTGGTCGACCTGATGTACGACCGGACGCTGGGGGAGCTGCCGTCGTCGTTCCCGTCGGACGGCGGCTGGCGGCCGGCGGCTCTCGGGTTGGCCGACGCACTGTGGGACCTGCACTTGCGGCACCCGTGGCTGCTGCAGGTGTCGCCGGCGCGGCCGGTGCTCGGGCCGGGGGAGTTCCACGTCCAGGAGACGCTGTTGTCGGTGCTGGCTGCCACGGGGCTGCCGCTGGCGCGAGTCCGGTGGGTGGTGTCGGCGCTGTTCAACGTGGTCCGCGGCTCGGTCCAGGCGGCGGCGGAGTCGCGCCAGGCGGCCCGCGAGACCGGACTGTCCGAAGAGGACTGGTGGGGCGCGCGGTCGGCCCTGCTGGGGGAGCTGGTGCCGGATCTGCCCGCGCGGTTCCCGACCGTGGCTCGGCTGGGGCCATCGGTCGAAGCTTCCGAGGAGCCCTACTTGGAACGCGAAGCCCGGCTGTCGTTCGAAGCGGGGGTGGAGCTGTTGCTGGACGGCGTCGAAGCGGCGATCGTCAAGGCTTCCGGGCCTCGATGAGGAACCTCGTGGTGTGCGCGACGAACGGGCCGTCGCGCTCGATCTTCTCGTGCAGCTCCCGCAGTTTCGGCAGGTACTGCTCCACCGTGAACCCCGGGACCATCCAGATCACCTTGCGCAGGAAGTAGACCACCGCGCCGATGTCGAAGAACTCGGTGCGCAGCGACTCCGAGCGCAGGTCCGTGACCTCCAGTCCGGCGGCGGTGGCGGCCGCCACGGCTCGGTCCGGGTGACGGCTGTTGCGTCCTTCCGCCGGCTGGGGTCCCAGGAAGAACTCGACCAGCTCGAACACGCTCGCCGGGCCGACCTGCTGGGAGAAGTAGCTGCCGCCGGGACGCAGGACGCGGGCGATCTCGGGCCAGTTCGTCGTCACCGGGTGCCGGCTGGAGACGAGGTCGAACGCGTTGTCGCCGAAGGGGATGCCTTCGGTGGCCACGACCACGACCCCGCGCGGCCGGAGCCGGGCGCTTGCCTTGGCGACGTTGGGCGGCCACGACTCCGTTGCGGCCATCAGCGGCGGCAGGGCGGGGCAGCCGTCGAGGACTTCGCCGCCGCCGGTTTCCAGGTCCAGCGCGGCCTCGACCTGGGCGAGCCGGGCGCCCAGCAGCCGCTGGTAACCCCAGGACGGGCGTGCCTCGGTGGCGCGGCCGTCGAGCCACGAGAAGTCCCAGCCGTCCACCGACACCGCGTCGGCTTCGGTGACCAACGCGTCGAATTTCGACTTCCGGACCGGTGGCGGTGGCACCGGCTTGGCCAGGGTAACGGCATCGAACGTCACCACCACCGGGCCGCGCCGGGTCTCCACCGTGCACGTCGTCGCGTCGCGCGCCACCAAGTCGCCGAGCGCGTCGGTGAAGCCGCCCTCGATCCGGTACCGCACCACCACCCGCGTGCCGAGCGGCAGGTCCCGCAGCAGCTTCACAGCCGCGCGCTCAGCTCGTCGTCGGACGGCTCGACCAGGAAACTGCCGTCGTCCCACACGATCGTCGGGATCCGGCGCGCGCCGTCCTGCAGCTCGCGGACGCGGGCTTCGGCCGCCGCGTCGGCCTCGACGTCCACATAGGAGTATTCGACGCCCTCGCGGTCGAGCAGCGCGCGGCTGCGCTTCACGTCCGGGCACCAGGAAGCGCCGTACACCGTCAAACTCACGAAACAACCTCCGAAACAGCGTCGGGAACGGGCGAAGGGTGACCCAGGTCGGTCAGCCACCCGCGGAACACCTGGTGCAGCGCCTCCGCGCCGACGACCTCGCCGAGCGGCGCGAACTCGCGCGGGTGCACCACGAACCCGCGCTGCTGCGGCCCGCCGAGCCCGCCGTGCGAACCCACGTGCGTCTCGAACGGCGACGCCTGGTCCGAGTCCGGGTCGTAGCGGCTGTTGATCATCACGTCGGCGCAGTGCGGGAACGTGTCCACCCGCCGGATGAGGTCCGCCGCGTGCGGGCCGTACGGCAGCAGCGGGTCCTCGCCGATGACGACCCCGGAAGCGAGCCGGTGCAGGCCGTCGCGGCCCAGCACCACCGGGCCGAACTCGCGGCTGCGGACCAGCAGGAACCCGACGCCGGGGTGGTCCACCAGCGACGGCAGCAGGTCCGGGAACTCGCGCTCGATCGTCTCCAGCTCGACGCGGCCTTCGTGCTCGGTGAACGACACCATCGCCGTGTGCCCGGACACCACCACGACCACGCCCGGCGCCACGCGGGTCACCGCGCCGGGCGAGCCGGACGTCGTGCGCGGCCGGTCGTCGGCGCACTCCGCGTCCTCGACCCGGGCGCGCAGCCGGCGCGCGATCAGGCCGCCGCTCTTCGTCGCCTCCGCCAGCGCCGCGTTGATCTGCCAGCTCTCGGCCTGCCGCCGTTTGCCCGCCGAAGCAGCCGGCGAACCACCGCACAGCCGCCCGACGTAGGCCTCGATCGTCTCGCCGAACCGCGCGGAGAACGCCTGGCCCTGCGTCTGGCCGTGGTCCGACAGCGCGACCACGTGGTAGCGGCGCGGGGCGAGCCGCGAAGCCCGGTGCAGCCGCGCGATCTGCTGGTCGATCGAGCGCAGCACCGACAGCGTGTCGAACCGTTCGATGCCGGAGTGGTGGGCGACCTCGTCGTAGCCGAGGAAGTCCGCGTACACCACCGGGCGCCCGGCCAGCAGGTCGCCGAGGATGGCCGAGACGACGACGTCGCGCGCGATCACCGTCGTGCCCGGCCGGGCCAGCGGGTACCAGCCGCCGCGCGGGATCCGCGGCACGACACCGGCCCGGCGCTGGCGGACCGAGGCGTTGATCTCGCGGAAGACGTCGACGAGCGCGACGACGAACGTCCGCAGCGCGTTGACCGGGTTCGCGAAGTAGGCGTAGTAGCCCGCGCCGAGCCGGTCACGACGGCGGCGCAACAGTTTCTTCGGCACCAGCACCGGGATCGAGCTCATGGTGAGGCTGACGTGGTCGGCGTCGCCGGAGAACAGGTTGCCGCGGCTCGCGCCGCCGCCCGAGAGCAGGCCGCGCCCGTCGGAGTGCCGCCGTTCGATCTCGGCCGCGTCGGTCGGGTGCGCGCACGCCATCACGTGGTCGCGGTCCTTTTCGTACCAGCGGAAGCCGAGGATGTCGTGGTTGGAGCCGTGCAGGATGCCGCACACGCTCGCGCCGGTCTGCGAGCTCCAGTCGGTGTGCCACGGCGTGAGCGTGTGGCTGCCTTCGGCGAGCCAGGCGGCGAACGTCGGCATGTCGCCGTCGCGAACGGCGCGGCGGACGGTGTCGTACCCGAGGCCGTCGATCTGCAGGAACACCACACCGGGCGGCTGGTCGGCGGCATTGGGCGCCGGGTGGTGGCGACGGCGGCGCCGAGCCGCGCGGCGGAAGAAGATCTCGTCCTCGTCGACGGCGAGCGCCGTCGAGATGAGCGCGCCGACGCCGGCCATGGCGACGGTGACGATCACCGCGGTCCGGAAGCCGACCAGCTCGACGCCGGGGATGGTCCGGAAGACCGCCAGGGTGCCCGCGCCGAGCAGCAGGAACCCGAAGAGCCCGAAGGTGAAGAACGCCAGCGGGTAGGCGATCCGCATGGCCAGCGGCCAGCCGAACGCGACCAGCACGCCCAGCACCAGCGCGCACACCGTGGGCTGCCACCAGTGCGTCATCCGGAAGCCGGGCAGGACGACGTCGAGCAGGCGCAGGGCGCCCGTCACGGCGGCCCAGACCAGCAGGATCCGGGCGACGGCCCGGCCGCCCCGCAGCAGCCGGCCCTTCGGCGCGGTCGTCGTCACACCTTCTCCTTGGTTTTGCGCCGCCACCGGGAAACGAGGTTCAGCAGCACGGTGACCAGCAGGACCAGCACCGTCGCCAGCAGGGTCGCGACGAGCGGCGAGTCGAAGATGCCGCCGCTGAGGATGCCGAGCAAGCTGTACGCGGTCGCCCAGAGCACGCACGCGACGAGCGCCGCGGGCAGCAGCCGCCGCCACGGGTAGCTCAACGCGGCCGCGGCGAGCAGCACCGGGATCCGGCCGGCCGGGACCAGCCTGCCGATCACGACGAGCTGCCAGCCCCGGCGGGTGAACTGGTCGCGGGCCTTCTCGAGCCGTTCGGCGGGCTGGCGGCGGCTGATCCAGCGGAACGCGGCTTCGCTGCCCAGGCGCGGGATCCCGAACGTCACGACGTCGCCGACGTACGCGCCGAGCACCGCGAGCACGATGACCAGCGGCAGGGACAGGTGGTCGGTGGTGGTGGCGACGGCGGCCGCGGCGCCGACGACCGCGCCGGTGGGCACGATCGGCACGATCGAGCCGAGCAGCACGCCGAAGAACACGGCGGGGTAGCCGATGGCGGCCGGGTCGGTCCAGTTCACGCGCGGTCCGTCGGCGCGGGGAGCACGACTTCGGCGCCGGGCTCGGTGAACAGGACCTCGGTGGCTCCGCCGGCGGCCTTCACCTCGGCGGCGAACACGCGCGGCGGGTCGGCGAGCAGCCGGCGCATCCGCGCGGTCCGCTTCAGGCCGGGGACGGCGAGGGTGCCCCAGTGCACCGGCACGGCGGCGCGAGCTTGGACGATCCCGGCCGCTTTCGCGGCGCGGGCCGGGTCCAGGTGACCCCGCCCGAGGTTCGGCCCCCAGCCCCAGACGGGCAGCAGGGCGACGTCGACCGGGCCGTAGTCGGCCATCCCGGCGAAGAGGTCGGTGTCGCCGGCGTTGTAGACCGTGGTGCCGTCGCCCTCGACGAGGTGCCCGATCGCCGGGCTCTGCGGGCCGTGGGTCAGCCGCGGGCCCCACCGGTGTCCGGAGTGGACGGCTTCGGTGGCGGTGATTTCCAGCGCGCCCTCGCTGACGGTCTCACCCGGCGCGATCTCCTCGACGTTCCGGAAGCCCTTGCCGGCGAGCCAGGCGCCGGCCCCGCGCGGGACGACGATCCGGGTGTCCCGGCCGAGCAGCTTCAGCGACGGCAGGTGCAGGTGGTCGCCGTGCAGGTGGGAGAGCAGGACGAGGTCGACGTCGGCGTAGGCGGCCGGCGGTGGCGGCGGCACGACCCGCACGAGCCCGCCGACGCGCGCGGTGAGCACGGGATCGGTCAGCACGACCCGGCCGGCGAGTTCGAGCCGGACGGTCGAATGGCCGAGGAAACGCAGGTTGAAGCCGCTCACGGTGTCGAGTATCGCCCTCGGCCCCGGCGAATGCCCGGCGGAGTGGCGCGGACAACGCTGCCCGGCGGCGAGCTAGCGCACCTCAGCGCCCGGCGGGCAGCAGGGACGAGATGCGCAGCGACGACGTCCCGATCCCGGTCGGCCCGCTGAACCGGGGGTGGTGGCCCAGCTCGGTGCCGGTGTACCGGCCGGCGTGCTCGTGCCAGTGCGCCACGCCCGCCAGCCAGTCCCGCAGCGACGGGTCCGCCGCGTGGCGGAACTCCGCCAGGCGCGCCTCGGCGAGGTCGGTGACCACCGCGAACGCCCGCTCCTCCGCGCAGCCGAGGAAGTTCCGCACCACCAGGACGCCGTTGTTGAGCTCGCCCTCGTGGCGGATCTCCTTGCGGTAGGAGTACAGGTCGTTGAGCAGCCCGCCGTAGTCGGCCGCGAGGTTCCGCAGCGCCGGCCGCGCGCTCGGCGCCGTCAATGTCATCGAAAGCTCCGCGCCGAACGTCCGGCGCCGCATCTCGATGTGGTCGATGGGGTCCGGGATCCGGTTCTGCGCCAGGTTCGCCAGCCGCCACAGCCAGCTGGCGGTCATCGACTCGACGGCCCGCCGCACCGCGGCGCGGTCGTCCGTCCGCGGCCAGAGGTCGGCGAGCGCGGCTTCGACCGGGTTCAGCGGCGCCGGCCCGTCTCCCATGAACAGCTTCAGGCGTTCCTGCCACGCCTTCGCCGCGGCGAGGTCGCGCGTCGCACCGAACACCTCCTGGAACCAGTCGTCGGCGTAGGTGCTCCAGGTCAGCCAGTCGCTGGTGACGTCGAGCCGCTCGGCCGTCGCGGCCGGGTGGATGCCCGCCGCGCACAGCGGCAGGTCGGCGGCGCGCAGCTTGCGCTCGTCCCACACCACGCCGTCGAGGAGGCCCGTGGTGCGCGCCCAGTCGACGTTGCGGCGGCGGCACGCCTCCAGGTGCGGGCTCAGCCGCACCGGGAACGGCGGCTCGACGGCCGGCCGCGTCACCCGCACCTCGCTGAACGGCGTATGGCTGTACGCCCGCGTCCGTTGCGGCGCGGTGGCGAGCACCGACGAGAGGATCCGCGCGGCCGGCGGCCGCTCGTCGAGGGCGCCTTCGTTCATGTACCGGCTGGACCGCAGGTGCCACTCGTGGCCGCCGGACTGCCAGTCCTGCAGGCCCTTGACGTAGGCGAACGTCGCCGCGCGCGCCGCCGGGTCGACGCCGTGCTCGTCGAACAGGGCGGGGACCTCGGTGAGCGCCGTGTGCTCGAACTGGTGCAGCCGCGAAGTGATGAGGTCGTTGACGGCCTCGGCCGCTTCCTGCGTGGTCAGGCCCAGGAACTTCTCGAACACGAGGACGCCGTTGGACAGCTCGCCCTCGTCCTGGACTTCGCGCTGGTAGGAGAAGAGGTCGTTGCGCAGGTGGACGCTGTCGGCGAAGCAGTCGCGCAGCACTTCCATGGGTCTCGCCGCGGCGATCGCGTCCGGGACTTCGGCGTGCACGGAGTGCTCGACGAGGTTCGCCGACCACGGCGCGCCGCCGACCTTCCGCCGCATTTCGACGTACTCGATGGGGTTGGCGAGCCGGCCTTCGTTGATGTTCGCCAGCTCCCACAGCGACTCCTCGAGCAGCGCCTTCGTGCTGGCGACGAACCGGCGCCGCCACGCGGCCGTCCGGTGCGGGATCGTGCGGCCCCACAGGTCGGCGAGGCCGCGCTCGACCGGGTTCTCCGGCGTCGCGGTGATCTCGCCTTCGGCGGGCATGAAGAGGTCGATCCGGTCGAGGTAGGTGCGCGCGCTGTCGATGTCGCCGGTGCGCTTGTACAGCTCGAGGAAGTGGTCGTCGAAGTAGAAGACCCAGACGTACCAGTCGGTGATGACGTCGAGCTCTTCCGCGCCGGCGTCCGGGTGGGTGTAGGCGCAGAGCAGCGCGTAGTCGTGGGAGTCGAGATCGTGCTCGGTCCAGACGACCGTGCCGTGCTGGGGGACGTCGATCATGTCCATGCCGCGCGCCCACGCCTTGCTGTGCGCGCGGGCCCGCTCGAGGTGCGGGTTCAGCCGCGCCGGGTAGGGCATGTAGAACTCGGGGAGGACGAACGGCTGCTCGGGCACCCCGTGAGGCAACCAAAGACGCGGGTGCCCGCCAAGAGGAGCAGGTGGGGTTGCACACGAACGGGTCGGGCGCTTCCCCCGGCCGGCCCAGCGACGACAGGAGTGCCCATGACCGAGAACCGAGTGGTCGACAACCGCGACGAGAGCCGTTACGACCTGTGGGTCGACGAGAAGCTCGCCGGCTCGGCCTACTACGACGAGCGCGGTGAGCTGACGGTGTTCACCCACACCGAGATCGACGACGCTTTCTCGGGACAGGGGCTGGGCAAGGTGCTGGCGGCCGGCGCGCTCGACGACGTCGTCGCGAAGGGCCGGACGATCGTGCCCGTGTGCCCGTTCATCGCCGGATACCTGAAGAAGAACCCGGGGTACGAGGACCACATTCGCTGGCCGAAGGGTTGAGCGCTACGCCGAACGCAGGAGCGTCGCTGGGCCGTTCGGGTCTGAGTTGAGAGGTATGTCCGGATCTGCTGGTTATTAACCAACCTTCGTCGGTGTTGCGTTGGTTGCCCGGCAACGAAAGTGACCGGCGCAGGCTTCGAACCGGCAACCTGGAGGAAGTTGATGACTCCCCGGAAGACCGCCCTCAGGACCTTCGCCGTCTTGTCGGCCGCCGCGCTGACGGCGGGCGTGTGCTCGTCGGCGGCCACCGCGTCCCCGCTGGCCTTCGCCGCGATGCAGGCCAAGGCCATCACCAGCGCCACCCAGGTGGCGAACGCGCTCGGCGCCGCTTCCGGCGGCGTCTACCTCGAGAACGGCAAGGCCGTCGTCAACGTCGTCGACGACGCCGCCGTGCAGCAGGTGCAAGCCGCCGGCCTCACCGCGAAGAAGGTCAAGCACACCTTCGCCGCGCTGACCGGCGTCAAGAACCAGCTCGACGCGGTGAAGAACGTCCCGCAGACCGCGTGGGGCATCGACACCAAGACCAACCAGGTCGTCGTGAAGGTCTACGACGCCGCCAGCAAGGAGACCGCCGACAAGGTCACCGCGGCCGCCGCGAAGTACGGCGACAGCGTCCGTGTCGAGCACCGCACCGGCAAGCTGGAACTGCACATCTCCGACGGCGATGCCATCCAGAACAGCCAGGGTCGCTGCTCGCTCGGCTTCAACGTGACGCGCGGCGGCGAGCCGTTCCTGCTCACCGCGGGTCACTGCACCAACCTCGGCGGCACCTGGTCCGGCGGCGACGTCTCCGGGGCCGAGGTCGTCGAGAGCGACTGCCCCGGCGCCGACTCCGGCCTGCTGACCCGCCCGAACGGCACCGGCCCCGGCGAGATCAACACCGGCCAGCGGATCACCAGCGCGGCCGAGCCGACGGTCGGCGAGCAGATCCAGAAGCAGGGCTCGACCACCGGCGGCGGCAGCGGCGAGGTCACCTCGGTCGACGAGTCGGTCAACTTCGACGTCGGCGTGCTCAACCACGAGTTCGGCACCACCGCGCACACCGACCACGGCGACTCCGGCGGCCCGGCCTACGACGGCGAGAAGGGCCTCGGCACGCTGTCCGGCGGCGACACCGTGACCAGCTACTTCTACCCGCTCACCCTGGAGCTGCAGGCGTACGGCCTCGAGCTCGCCTGACCGACCCGCGAAGGGCCCCTTTCACCCGTGTCGAGGGCAGGTGAAAGGGGCCTTTCTCACGCTTCGAGCCGCCGCGCGCGGTAGACGGCGTCGGTGTGGTGGCCCTCGCCGCGCGTCTCGCACGTCTCGACCACCCAGAGCCACGGGTCGCCGAGGTAGGTCGTGATCTCCTCGGGCTCGAAGTACAGCTCCTCCGGCGGCTTCTGGCCGTCGAACTCGCGCATGGCCTTCGGCGAGTGCCCGACGACCAGCAGCGATCCGCCCGGCCGGATGGCCTTCGCGGCCGCCGTGAAGACATCCGCGCGGAGCTTCGGCGGCAGGTGCATGTACTGCGCGGAGATCAGGTCGTACCGCTCTTCCGGCTGCCACTCCAGGATGTTCTTGTGGAGCCAGCGGACGGTCACGCCCGCCTCCCGGCCGGCTTCTTCCGCGCGGGCGAGCGCGACGGTCGAGATGTCGGCGCCGTCGACCGTCCAGCCGCGCTTCGCGAGCCAGATCGCGTCGCCGCCTTCGCCGCACCCGAGGTCGAGTGCGCGTCCGGGTGGCAGCCCCTCGACCTCGGAGCGGAGGTTCGCGTTGACGTTCCCGCTCCAGATCCGGTGCTCGTCGCGCTGGTACATCGCCTCCCAGAACTCCTGCTTGAGCATGTCTTCGACGATCATGGGCCCCTCGTGCGGCATGGTTCCTCCTCGGTGACGTCCCCAGCATGCGGACGACGGCACCGAGGAGGCAAATCGCGTTGCCGGATTGGCAACTCAGGCCGTGCCGTACACCTGCATCTCGTAGAGCGAGTAGCCGTACGACGTGCCGCGCGTGACGCCGTTCATCCGCACGTAGCGGCCGCTGCCGGCCAGTCCGGTGAGGTCGTCGGTGGCGCCGTTGCCGGTCGTCGTGCTGTAGATCGTCGTCCAGTTGGTGCCGTCGGCCGAGGTCTGGATGCTGTAGGCCTTGCCGTAGGCGGCTTCCCAGGTCAGCTTGACGTGCGAGACCTGCTTGGTGGCGCCGAGGTCGACGCGCAGCCACTCGTTCGAGGAGCCTTCCTTGGACGCCCAGCGCGTGCTGGTCAGGTTGCCGTCGAAGGCCGCGCCCGCCGGGTAGGACGACGACTCCGTCGACGACGCCGTCGCCGGCTTCCCTTGGGAGAGCAGGGTTTCCGCGCCGCCGGTGATCGTCACGCCCAGGGAGGCGGTCTTCGTGCCGCCGGTGATGGTGATCGTCGCCGAGCCGGGGGTGGCGGTCGCGGCGGCGGCGACCGTGACGGTCGAGGTGCCGCCGGCCGGCACCGACGCGGGTGCGAAGGACACGGTCACCCCCGCGGGCGCGCCGCTCGCGGACAGCGTGGCGGCGTCGGTGGAGGTGACGGTGGCCGTCGCCGAAGCACCCGGCGCGACCGACACCGACGACGGCGTCACGCCGATGCCGCCGCCGGCCGCGGTGAACGTCCAGCGGGCCTGGGTGCCGGAGCAGCTGCCCGCGGTGAGCGTCGAGCCCGAGGCGCGGAAGCACTTCGTGCTCGTCTGGATGTCGGAGATGGTGCCGTCGGGGTTGATCGACCACTGCTGGGCCGGGCCGCCGGTGCAGGTCTGCAGCACGATCGAACTGCCGGAGATGCCCGCGCACTTGTCGCCGATCACGAGGAAAGCGCCGTGGAAGGTGAACCGCTGGGCGGCGCTTCCGGTGCAGGCGGCCACTTTCAGCGTGGTGCCGCTGCTCGGCGCTTCGAGGCAGGTGCCGGTGGAGTTGTTCTTGTACTGGCCGACCGTCGTGTTCGGCTTGGCCCCGCCCCAGCACTCACCGGTGCTGGTGTTGAAGATCGGCGTCGCGTCGTACGGCTCGTCCGACGGCGGGTCGACGACCACCGGCTCCATAACCGGCGTGTTGTCGGGGTTGTAGTGCGTCAGCGCGTCTTCGCAGTCGATCGCGTCGAAGGCGCTGCCGCCCTTGCCGCCGAGCCAGAGGTCGATGTGGCGCAGCCCGGGTCCGCCGTTCGGGCCATGGCTGTTCCAGTCGTCGGAACACTCGTCGCAGCCGTCCTCCATGATGAAGTACTTCTTCACCCGCGGCACCCAGACCTTCGTGCCGGGCTTGAGTTCGTCGCTGCTGGTGGCGAAGGTGATCGGGTCGGCGTAGGTGCCCTTGCCACCCGCGGTGTCGTGGATCCGCGGGTAGGAGATGTCGCCGCCGGGCGGCGTGTTGTCCCACCAGCCGTAGAAGGTGAGGAAGGTGGGCTGCGTGGTGGCCGCGTTCGCCGCGGGGGCGGCCAACGCGAGGAACAGGGTCACGACGAGCACGAGCGCGCGCCGGGTCATGCTGCCTCCGGAAGGGGTGGGGCGGACGATGACTGCGGCGTGCGTCCAGGTTCGCCGGGCGGCGGCGCGCCGTCAAGACCTGTTCGTAAAGTGTCCTAACGAATCCGGTTTCGTGTCCCGGTCGCCGGGAAAACCGCTCCCGCCGGTGGTCCGCTCGGCGAAGATGGCGCCATGAGCGAACAACGGGAAGTCGTGGTCACCGGCGGCGGCACGGGCATCGGGCTGGCGATCGCCGCGCGGTTCGCGGCGGCGGGTGAGCGCGTCACCATCACGGGACGGCGCAAGGACGTGCTCGAAGCGGCGGCGGAGAAGCTCGGCGCGCGGGCGGTGGCCTTCGACGCGAGCGACCCGGAGGCGGTGCGGGCCGCGCTGGCGGAGCTGCCTTCGCGGGTGGACGTCTTGGTCAACAACGCAGGGGGCAACACCGACCGCGTCCGCGAGGCACCGGCTCCGGGGGACCTCACGGGCCTGGCGGACGCGTGGCGCGCGAACTTCGAGGCGAACGTCGTCACGGCGGTTCTCGTGACGGCGGCGTTGAAGCCGCGCTTCGCGGACAACGTGCGGGTGGTGACTCTCGGGTCGGTCGCGGCGAAGCAGGGCTCGGGCTCGTACGGCGCGGCGAAGGCGGCGATCGAGGCGTGGAACACCGACCTGGCGCGGCAGCTGGGCGCGGCGGGCTCGGCCAACGTCGTGGCCCCGGGCGTCACACTGGACACGGAGTTCTTCCACGGCACGGTTTCCGAGGAATGGGTGGCGGCGAGGGTTTCGGTGGCGTTCGACAAGCGAGCGGGGACGCCGGAGGAGGTCGCGGCTGCGGTGGGGTTCTTGGCTTCGCCGGAGGCGGGGCACATCACCGGGCAGGTGGTGCACGTGAACGGTGGGGCGTACGGGGCTCGCTAGGCCATCCGGGTCGGAAGTGGGTCGAACGTCCCACGACCGCCCGGGTTCTCTCCATGGTGGAAGTGTCCAGACCACCGCACGAGAGGTGTGATCCGCCGTGACGGCAGCGTCCGCAACTCCGGCCCTCCCGACGGCACGACCGGCCGGATGCCCGTTCGACCCGCCCGAAACCTACGCCGCCCTGCGGGAGACCGCGCCGACGTCGCAGGTGCGCTGCCCGGCCGGTATGGATGCCTGGCTGGTCACGCGCTACCGCGACGTCCGCGCCGTGCTCGCCGACCGCACCATGAGCTCGCGCGGGGCTTCCTCGGTGCACGTCAACCCGAACGCCGACCTCGACGAGGAAGTCAGCCCCGGCTCCATCATCCAGCTGGACGGCGCCGAGCACTCGCGCATCCGGAAGATGGTCATCGCGGAGTTCACCGTGCGGCGCGTGGAGGCCATGCGCGGCTACGTCCAGGAACTCGTCGAGAGCCACCTGGACGCCATGCTCGCCCGGCCTGGGGAAGCCGATCTGGTGCGGGACTTCGCGTTGCCGATCCCGTCGCTCGTGATCTGCGAGCTGCTCGGCGTCCCGTACGCCGATCGCGCGCGGTTCCAGCGGCAGAGCGGGCTGCTCGTCAGCACCGACACCACCCGCGAGGAGGGACAGCGGGCCTACGACGAGCTTTCCACGTTCCTGGCCGGATTGTTCACCGACAAGCAGCGGAATCCGCAGGACGATCTGTTCAGCAGGCTGATTTCCCGCGGCGAGAGCACCGGCGACCCGCTCACCATGGAGGAACTCGTGGTGCTGGGCCTCAGCCTCCTGGTGGCCGGCCACGAGACGACGGCCAACATGATCGCGCTCAGCACGCTCGTGCTGCTGGACCACCCGGGCCAGCGCGACGTCGTGCTGTCCGCGCCGGAGCGCGCGGTCGAGGAGCTGCTGCGGTACCTGTCGGTCGTGCAGTTCGGCGTGCTGCGCTACGCGACCGCCGACGTCCAGGTCGGCGACCGGGCCGTCAAGGCGGGGGAGTGGCTGGTGGCCGCGCTCAACTCGGCGAACCGCGACGAAGACCTGTTCCCCGGCGCGGACAAGCTCGACTTCCACCGCGACTCGCCGCGCACGCACGTGGCGTTCGGCTTCGGGGCCCACCAGTGCATCGGCCAGCAGCTCGCCCGCGTCGAACTGCAGGAAGCGCTGACGCGGCTGTTCCGCCGGGTGCCGGACCTGCGGCTCGCGGTGCCGCGCGAATCCCTCGACTTCAAGCACAACACGCTGGTCTACGGGGTGCGGGAGCTGCCGGTCGCCTGGGGCCGAGAATGACGGCATGACACCTTCACCGGCGCGGCGGCTGTGGGCGGCCGTCGAACCCCTGCACGCCGTCGTCTACTTCGCGCCGGAGACGGCGGCCGCGGCGAAGGAGGCCGGCCTGCGCGGGTACTGGATGGGGTACTTCGCCGGCCGCCTCGCGCCGCTGGGCCCGATCGGCCCGGTGCCGGCGACGTCCGTGCTGTTCGGTTTCGCGCCCGCGATGGTGGCGCGGGCGCTGCCGGACGCCTGGTCGTTCGCCTCCCCGGACGACGTGCTCGGCTCCCGGCTCGCCGCCGTCGAAACCGCGCTCGACCGGACGCTGGGGCCCGGGCACGAAGAACTCACGCAGCTGCTGGAGCGGGCCGCCGCCGCGTGCCGGTTCGACGGTCGCCCGCTGGCCGCGGCGTGGTCCGCGGTGCCGCGGCCGCCCGGGGTGCTGGCCCGGCTGTGGCTGGCGGCGACGGTCCTGCGCGAGCACCGCGGCGACGGCCACGTCCTCGCCGCGGTCCACGCCGGGCTGACCGGCCTGGAGACCACCCTGACCCACATCGGCGACGGCGTCATCGGCCGCGGCGACGTCCAGCCGCACCGGGGCTGGACCGAAGACGATTGGACGGCGGCGGCCGAGCGCCTCCGCGCCCGCGGCCTGCTGGATGCGCAGGGCCGGCTGACCGACGCCGGAACGGCGGTGCGCGCCCGCCTCGAAGAGGACACCGACCGCCTGGCGTCGGCCCCGGTGGACGCGCTGGGCGAGGACCTCGACCGGCTCCTGGAGCTGGCGGTCCCGCTCAGCCGGGCGGTCGTCGACGCGGGCGTCGTCCCGGTCCCGAACCCGATGGGCGTCCCGCGGCCCTGACGTGTCGATTCCGGCGGGTCCCGTTCGACGCACCGGTGAAACCCGGAAATCGGAGGGACACATGACGCTGCTCAACGGCAAGAACGCGATCGTTTACGGCGGAGGCGGCCGGATCGGCTCGGCGGTGGCCACGGCCTTCGCCGCGGAAGGCGCGCGGGTGTTCCTCGCGGGCCGCACCCGCGCGCGGCTCGACGTGGTCGCCGCGCGGATCCGCGCCGCGGGCGGCTCGGCGGACGTGGCGGAGGTGGACGCCCTCGACGAGCGGGCGGTCGACGACCACGCCGACGCGGTGGCCGCCGACGGCGGCCTGGACATCTCGTTCAACCTCATCGCCCACGGCGACGTCCAGGGCACGCCGCTGATCGACATGTCGCTCGCCGACTATGAGCGCCCGGTGGTGACCGCGGTCCGGACCCAGTTCCTGACGGCCCGCGCGGCGGCCCGGCACATGGTGAAGCAGCGGTCGGGCGTGCTCCTGTTCTTCGGCGGCGCGGGCGAACCGGTGCGCGAGTTCTCGGTGGGCGGGCTGCAGGTGGCGTTCCACGCGCTCGAGGCGATGCGCCGCCAGCTGGCCGCGGAGCTGGGCCCGCACGGCGTGCGCGCGGTGACGCTCCGGACGGGCGGCATCCCGGAGACCCTGCCGGCGGAGTTCGCGGGCCGTGAAGCGATCGAGGCGAACATCGCGGGCAAGACGATGCTCGGCCGCGCGGCGACACTGGCGGACGTGGGCGCGGTGGCGGCGTTCGTGGCGTCGGACCGGGCCCGCACGATGACGGCCTCGACGGTCAACGTCAGCTGCGGCGCCCTGGTGGACTAGCTACTTGCGCGAGGAGATCTGCTGGATCGTCCAGGCGTTGCCGTCGGGGTCGGCGAAGTGGACGAAGCCGACGTTGTCGAGGTCGGCCTGGCCGTCCCACTCGCCCATGCCGTAGACCTCGATGCCGCTCACCTCGACGCCGCGCTCCACCAGCGTCGCGTGCGCCTTCGGGAGGTCCTTGACGACGAGCTGCAGCCCCTTGAGCGAACCCGGCGGCATCTCCGGCACGGCGCCGCGGCCGAACACGATCGAGCAGCCCGAGCCCGGCGGGGTCAGCTGGACGATCCGGACGTGCTCGCCGAACGTCCGGTCGTGGTCGAGCGTGAACCCGAGCCCGTCGGCGTAGAAGGCCTTCGCGCGGTCCACATCGGACACCGGCACGACGACCACTTCGAGCGTCCATTCCATGGGCGCCACGTTACCCGCGCCGCTCGACCACCAGCCGCTGGTGGCGGGCGGCGCGGACGCGGTCGCCGCACGTCGTCGAGCACCAGCGGCGGCGGGCGTGCTCGCGGAGGAAGAACCGCACACAGCCGTGGGCCTCGCACGGGCGCACCAGCGGGGCGAGGTCGCCGGTGACGACGTCGATCGCGTCGCGGGCCAGTGCCGCCAGGGCTTCCTCCAGGCTGCCCGGCCGGGTGCTGCGCCACTCGCGGCGCGGCCAGGCGAGCTGCGGTGCGGCGGCGTCGGCGCGGGCGGCCGCGTTCACCGTCTCGACGGCTTCGGCGGAAGGTACGCGGTCCTCCGTCAACGCCGCCAGCAGTTCGCGAACCGCCGCGCGGAGGTCCGTGACGCGGCGAAGCTCGTCCGCGCCGAGTGAGACGGGCAGACCCAGCCACGCAGCAGCGTCCGCCGGTCCGGCCAGGTCGTCGACCTCGCCGCCCGCGCTCAGCCGGCGCGTGTTGACCAGCGCCAGCGCGGGCGAGCGCTCCTCGCCGGGTGCCGCAGTGACCACGTTCGCCTCCCTGAGTCCGGCCTCCATGTTGACAGTGTACGTCGTCTCATGGATAAATGAGTCAATAAACATGAGACGTGAGGAGTGACCCATGGTCGCCGTGCACCACCGCTTCGCCACCGTCGCCGGGCACCGGCTGTTCTACCGGGAGGCCGGACCCGCCGGCGCGCCCACGATCGTGCTGCTCCACGGCTTCCCGACGAGCTCGCACATGTACCGGCACCTCATCCCGGCGCTGGCCGACCGCTACCACGTCGTCGCGCCGGACTACCTCGGCGCGGGCGCCTCCGACGCGCCCTCCGTGGACGAGTTCGCCTATACCTTCGACGCGCTCGCCGAACTCACCCTCGGCCTGCTCGACGAGATCGGCCTGGACCGCTTCGCGCTCTACATCCAGGACTTCGGCGCCCCGGTCGGCCTGCGCATCGCGGCGGGCAACCCGGAGCGGGTGAGCGCGATCGTCACGCAGAACGGCAACGCCTACGAGGACGGGCTGGGCGCCGGGCTGCCGCAGAAGCTGGCCGCCGGCACGCTGACCGAAGACGACCTGCGCGGCATGGTCACCCTCGAAGCCACCAAGGCGCAGTACCTCGACGGCGTGCCCGACCCGGCGCTGGTGAGCCCGGACGTCTGGATCCACGACCAGGCCCTGCTCGACCGGCCCGGCGGCGCGGAGATCCAGATGGCGCTGCTCGCGGACTACCACCACAACATCGGCCTGTACCCGAAGTTCCACGAGTACTTCCGGACCAGCGGGGTCCCGCTGCTGGCCGTCTGGGGCGGCAACGACGCGATCTTCGTCGCCGACGGCGCCCGCGCCTACGCCCGCGACCTGCCCGACGCCGAGATCCACCTGCTCGATTCGGGCCACTTCGCGCTGGAGACGCACCTGGACGCCATCGCCGGGTACATACGGGGTTTCCTCGGGCGGGTGCTGCCCGTTGAGCGGGATGCCGGTTGACCACCCGGTCACCGCGCTCGTAGGGTTTTTTCCGACCTCCGCCGTCGTCAGCACTCCTGGAGGACGGTATGGGCAGACGGATTCGGGTGGGGGCGATCGCGCTCGCGCTGGTCGCCGCGACGATCACCCCGGCGGGTGCCGCGGATTCCCTGTTGTCGCAGGGAAAACCGGTGACGGCGTCGTCGTCGGGCGGGTGCTGCCCGGCGGCGAACGCGGTCGACGGCGACTCCGCGACCCGCTGGGCCAGCGCGGCCGGCGTCGATCCACAGTGGATCTACGTCGACCTGGGCGCGGCGGCGCACGTCAGCCGCGTCCGGTTGCAGTGGGACGCTTCCTGCGCCACGGCCTACGAGATCGACACCTCGGCCGACCACGTCACGTGGACGAAGATCTACGCGACCACCACCGGCAAGGGCGGTGTCGAAGACCTGACCTCCCTCGACGGCACCGGCCGCTACGTCCGGGTGTACGGCACGAAACGCTGCCGCACCGACGCCTCGAAGGGCTACTCGCTGCAGGAGTTCGGCGTCTACGGGTCGACCGGGGACGTCACGCCGCCGACCCCGCCCGGCACGCCGGCCCTCGACGCGGTCACCGCGACCAGCGCGACCATCTCGTGGACCGCGGCGAGCGACGACGTCGGCGTCACGGGCTACGACGTCTACCGCGACGGCCAGCTCTGCGCGAGCACGACCGGAGCGCTCCAGGCCACCTGCGGGAACCTCAGCCCGAAGAGCACCTACGGCTTCTACGTCAACGCGCGTGACGCGGCCGGGAACGTCTCGCAGGCCAGTGGCACCCTGTCGGTGAAGACGCCGCCGTCGGACGACCACACGCCGCCGTCCGTGCCGGGCAACGTGCACACCACCTCGGTCGGCAGCACGTCGATCGGCCTCGCGTGGACGGCGTCGACCGACGACGTCGGGGTCACCGGCTACCGGATCTACGACTCCGGCACGCAGATCGGCACGTCCGACTCGACGAGCACCACCCTCGGCGGCCTGACCCCGGCCACGCCGTACCACCTGCAGGTGCGGGCCGTCGACGCGAACGGCAACCTCAGCGACCCGAGCACGCCGGTCCTGGACGTCACGACCACCGGCGGGTCGGGCTGCACGCCGTCGCAGGGCGTCTGCGGGGCGACGCAGGTCGCGACCGACGACGACGTCGTGTGGGGCCTGGTGACCCTGCCCGACGGGACGGTCCTCTACAACCAGCGCGACGCGCACGACATCGTCCACCTCAACCCGAAGACCGGGGCGAAGAAGACCATCGGGACCGTGCCGAACGTCCAGAGCACCGACGGCGAGGGCGGCCTGACCGGGCTGGAGATCAACCCGGTGTCGTTCGCGTCCGACCACTGGCTCTACATCATGCACACGTCGCCGAACGACAACCGGATCGTGCGGATCAAGTACGACCCGGCCGCCGACTCGCTGACCACGAGCACCGAGCAGGTCCTGCTGACCGGCATCGCGCGCAACAAGTTCCACAACGGCGGCCGGCTGCGCTTCAGTCCGGACGGCAAGTACCTGTTCGCCGGCACCGGCGACGCACAGAACGGCGACAACGCGTCGAACACCAGCAGCCCCAACGGAAAGGTGCTGCGGATCAACCCGGACGGCTCGATCCCGGCGGACAACCCGTTCCACAACGCGGTGTGGAGCTACGGGCACCGCAACGTCCAGGGCCTGGCGTTCGACTCGCAGGGCAGGCTGTGGGAGCAGGAGTTCGGCAACAGCATCATGGACGAGACGAACCTGATCGTGAAGGGCGGCAACTACGGCTGGCCCTCGTGCGAGGGGACGTCGGGTTCGTGCGGCACGGCGGGGTTCATCGCGCCGAAGAAGACCTACCCGGTGGCGCAGGGATCGTGCAGCGGGATCACGATCATCCACGACGCGCTGTACGTGGCGTGCCAGCGCGGCGCGCGGCTGTACCGGGCGGTGATCAGCGGCAGCTCGCTGACGAACTTCCAGACGTTCTTCAGCGGGACGTACGGCAGGCTCCGCACGGTGGAGCCGGCGCCGGCGGGCCGGATGTGGCTGGCGACCAGTGTGGACGGTGACAAGGACAGCACCCCGCACAACAGCCACAACAAGATCCTGCTGGTGACGGTCGGCTAGATCCGGACGGCACGGTGGTCGGCGGAGCGTGGCACACTTCGTCGACCACCGAGCCAGTCAGGGGAGCACGACGCATGACCGATCGTCCGGCGAGGCGAACGCAGGAGCAACGACGCGCCGAGACCGAGCGGCGCGTGCTGGACGCGGCCATGGCGCTCATCGCGCGCAGCGGGTCCCGTGCCGTCACGCTCGCCGAGGTCGGGGAAGCCGCCGGCTACAGCCGCGGCATCGTCTACCACCACTTCGGCAGCCGGGAACGCTTGCTCGAAGCCGTGCTCGACTCCGCGCAGCAGTTCGACGTCCCCGAGTACCAGGGCGACGGCCTGGACCACCTGGTGCGGATCGTCGAGGCGTACCTGCGCAACGTCGTGCGGCGGACCCCGTCGGCGCGGGCGTTCCTGCAGCTGTGGGGCGAGGCGATCGCGGCCGACCCCGTGCTGGCCCCGCTGTTCGCCCGCCGGGACGCCGGCTTCCGGCAGCTGCTGGCGGACGTGGTCCGCCAAGGCGTCGCCGACGGGTCCGTGCGGCCCGACGCGAACCCGGCCGCGGCCGCCGTGCTGGTCGTCGCCCTGGTCCGGGGGACCGGGCTGCAGCTCATCGCCCAGCCCCCGGTGCGCAACGTCCCCACCCTCATCCGGGAGGCGACGCGCTCGGTGCGCGCGGCCTTCGCCGTCACGCCGTAGCTTCGGGCCGTGGTCGCCCGCACCGGCCGCTGCTACACTTACTTGCGTACATGCACGCAAGTTAGGAGTGGAAGATGGCTGTTCCCCTGGTACTCGTGCACGGCAATCCGGAGAACGCGGGCGTGTGGGGACCCCTGATCGCCGCCCTCGGCCGGGACGACGCGGTGACGCTGTCCCCGCCCGGCTTCGGGGTGCCCGCGTCGGACGGCTTCTCCGCCACCGTCGAGGGCTACGGCGAGTGGCTCGCCGCGCGGCTGGAGCAGTTCAAGGAACCCGTCGACCTCGTCGGCCACGACTGGGGCGGCGCGCACGTCGCCCGGATCGCGATGAGCCGCCCGGACCTGATCCGCAGCTGGGCGTCGGACGCACTCGGCCTCTTCGCCCCGGACTACGTCTGGCACGCGCGGGCCCAGGTGTGGCAGCAGGAAGGGGCGGGCGAGGCCTCGGTCAAGGAGATCTTCGGCGGCACGTTCGAGCAGCGGCTGGCGGTCGTCAACGCGCTCGGGATGACCGGCCCTACCGCGGAACGCGTGGCCGCCGGGATGGACGACGGCATGGGGCGGGCGGTGCTCTCGCTCCTGCGGTCGGCCGCCCAGCCCGTGATGGCCGAGGCGGGCCGCGGCCTGGCGAAGGCGCGGCAGCGGCCCGGGCTGGCCCTGATCGCCCTCGCGGACGTCGACCAGGCCAGCGGAACGCCCGCGCAGCACCGGTTCGCGGCCGAGGCCGCCGGTGCCGAGATCGCCGAACTCGCCGGTACCGGGCACTGGTGGCCGGTGACGGACCCGCACCCGGTGGCGCGCGCACTGACCGCGTTCTGGTCCCGATTGGACGGTTAGCCGCCGAGGAGACGCGAGAGCGCATCCCGCGCCCTCGCGTCCTTCGCCGCCAGCGCCGTCAGCTCCTGGGCCAGCGCCGCCAGCCAGTCGTCGACCGCGGCCTCCTTGCGGCTGATCACCACGCCCCGCACCACCTGGTGGATCTCCGCCGCGACCCCGCCGTGCTCGCCGGCGCTCAGCACCAGCACCCGGTCCGGCGTCCGCACGCGCACCGCCGTCGCCCGCCCGTCCCGGCCGGCCACGCGGTCGGCGAACGTGCGGTGCCGGTCGACCTCGACCATGCCCGGCGGCAGCGCGCTGCCCAGCGTCTCCGACAGGACCCGGTGGTAGGACTCGACGTCCGCGCGGTCGGTGCGCAGGGCCGCCGCCACCAGGTGGAAGTCCAGCTCGCCGCCCATCAGTCGGTGAGGGGCAGCACGAGCTGCGGCTTGGCGATGTGGTGGTCGGCGCGCAGCGGCTTCACCGCCGTGCCGATGGCGAAGAACTCCGTCGTGTGGCCGCCCCAGCGGTGGGGCAGCGACAGCAGCTGCACCCCGACGATGCCTTCGGCCGCCAGTTGCTCCGCCTCGGCCTGCATGCGTGACATCGCGAGCTCGCGCGCGTCGTACAACGCTTCGGTGTACTGCGGGATCTCGACGTTCTGGCCGATGTTGCCCATCATCTGCCGGAACCGCTGGTGCGCGATGTGGTAGACGCACGTGCCCATCACCATGCCCAGCGGTGCGTAGCCGGCCTGCACCAGCGTCCAGAAGTCCTGACCGGACAGATCGCTGGTGAACGGCTTTCCGGTGTTGTTGCGCCATTCGCCGGGCTCGTCGGCCTTCACCGCGGTGCCGACGGCGATGAACTCGGCGAGGTCGCTGCCGAACTCCTTGAACTCGATCTCCAGCCGGACCGCGACGATGCCGTCGGCGCCCAGGACGTCCGCCTCCGCCTCCATCCGGGACATCGCGAGCTCGCGGGCGTGGTACATCGCCTGCGAAAGCCGGTCCAGCTCCTGGTTCTTGCTCCACCGTCCCATCTGGAACCCGACGTGGTAGATGCTCGAGCCGAGCACCAGCCCGAGCGGCCGGAAGCCGGCTTCGCGCACGAGGAGGAACTCGTTGACGCTCAGGTCCGAGGTGAACAGGCTGGTCTTCTGGCCCGGTCGCATCTCGGCGAGCCGGCGCATCGCATCCTCGGGGATGTGCTGCGCGGCGGGATCCGCGGTGGTCACGAAGCCTCCTCAGGAACGGTTCAACGGCAGGATCTTGAGCGCGCTGGTGGGCGCGGCGGGGCCTTCGTGGAAGCGGGCGATCGCGGTGCCGGTCACGGTCGCGGTGCCGGCGACCGCGATCTCCTGCACCGGCCACGTCCGGAGCGTCATGCCGGAGACGATGCCGCCGTCGGCGCCGCAGTCGCGGATCGCGCGGGCGAACTCCGCCCGCGCCGCGCCCCGGACCTCGGTGACAACCCTCGTCGCCGCGTCGACCTCGGTGTTCCCGGCCAGCGGGTTGACCTGGTACTGCATGTTGTAGTCGAACCGGGCGCGCCCGGCGACGCCGACCGCCATGCGCACCGGCACCCAGCCGGCCTGCATGAGCTTGCCGACGTCCTGGCCCGGCAGGTCGGTGGTGAACAGGCGGTGCGGGCGCTGTTCCGTTTCGGCGCGGACGGCCGTGCCGAGGGCGGTGAACTCGTGCATGACGTCGTCGAGCGCGGTGATGGTGACCTTGATGCCGAGGACGCCGTCGGCGCCGAGGGCGGCGGCTTCCCGCCCGAGCCGGTCGAGTGCGATCGCGTAGCCCTGGCACAGCAGGTCCGCCAGCAGCTTGACCTGGTCGTCGGCCCACACGGCCAGCCCGGCCCGGCCGGCCTGCTGCACGACGCAGCCCATGACTTCGCCGACGGGCGTGAAACCGGCGACTTCGGCACCGACCGCGCCGGGCACGCTGAGCAACGAGGTCTTCAGCCCGGACGCGCCATAGCGCTCGACACGAGCGCGCGCGACGGGCGGCAGGTCACGACCGTCCCACTCGGGCACCGGCTGGCCTCCTTCCGTCGCCGCTCTTCCCATCGTGGCACGGATCCGGGTCCGGGCGAGGCGAAGACGGGGTATGTCCGGAAGGTCGCGATCAGCCGAGCGGGAGGACGCCGCGCGCGGTCGTCGGGGCGGCCCCGTCGCCGAACCGGGCGATCGCCGTGCCGAACACGCTCGCCACCGCCGCCGCTCCCGTGTTCCCCAAGGCCCACGCGCGCACCGTCGTCGAAGTCACCAGCCCGCCGTCCGCGCCCGATCCCGCCACTACGTTCCCAAACTCCGCCCGGGCCGCCGCGCGGACCCGCGTCACCAGCTCCGTCGGCATCGGGGCCTCCACGCCCGGCCGGTCCGTCATCGCCAGGTCGTACGCCGTGCCGCCGTCGATGCCGATCGCCAGCGTCACCGGGACCCAGCCCGCCAGCAGCAGCTTCGCCACGTCGGGGCCGGGCAGCCCGGTCGTGAACGGCCGGCCCGGGCGCCTGCCGCGGACGGCCCGGACCGCCGTGCCCAGCACGACGAACTCGCGGACGGTCGCGCTCACCCGGGTCACCGTGCAGCCGATCGCCAGCACGCCGTCCGCGCCCAGCGCCGTCGCCTCCGCGCGCAGCCGGTCCAGCGCCGTCGCGTAGCCGTGGCGCAGACCCGCGACCAGGTCCTCGGACTGCGCGACCACGCAGCCCATCACCTCGCCGACCGGCCGCAGCCCGACCGCTTCGGCGCCCACCGCGCCCGGCACCGACAGCAGGGACGTCCGCAGCCCCGACGTCGTGTAGCGGCGCGCGCGGGGGTGCACTAGCGCCAGCTGTCGTCGCCGAAGCCGAGGGTCACCGGGCCGCGGCGGGACGTCTCGGCGATCGTCTCGGCCGGCAGGACGTCGTCGAGGAACGCGTAGTCCGGCAGGCGGGTGCGCGTGTGCCACTCGGCGATCTCGTGCCAGCCCGGCGCGGCCAGCGCGCCGCCGAAGTGCTGGACCGACAGGCTCGCCGTGAGGCCGGCGAACCGCAGCCGGTCGGCCAGGGGCCAGCCGGTCAGCGTCGCGGCGACGAACCCCGCGCCGAAGACGTCGCCCGCGCCGGTCGCGTCGAGGACGTTCACCGGCAGCGCCGGGATGTCCGCCGTCTCGCCGGTGGTGCCGTCGACGGCGAGGACGCCCGCCGCGCCGCGGGTGATCACCGCGACCGGGACGTGGTCGGCGAGCTTGGCCAGCGCCGCTTCGGGGCTGTCGGTGCGGGTGTAGCGCATCGCCTCGACGTCGTTGGGCAGGAACGCGTGGCAGCAGGCCAGCTGGTCGAGCAGCGTCGCCGACCACGTCTCCGACGGGTCCCAGCCGACGTCGGCGAAGACGAGGCTGCCGGCCTGGTGCGCGGTGTGCACCCACTCGGCGGTGTCGAGGCCGATGTGCGCGACGGTCGCGCGGCTCGGCGGCGGCGAGCCGGCCAGCTCGGCGACCGGGACGGGCGGCGGGTGGCCGTGGGTGATCATCGCGCGGTCGCCGGCGTAGGCCAGCGAGACGGTGACGGGGGAGTGCCACTCCGGGTACCGCCGCGACCGCGAGAGGTCGATGTGCTCCTGGCGGGACAGCACGTCCCAGCAGTAGCGCCCGTAGACGTCGGTGCCGAACGCGGCCGCCAGCGACGTCCGCAGGCCGAGGCGGCTCAGCGCCACCGCGAAGTTCGCGATGCCGCCCGGCCCGGAGCCCATGCCGCCCGTCCACACCTCGGTGCCCGGCGCCGGCGGGTGTTCGAGCCCGGTGAAGACCAGGTCGAAGAACAGCAGGCCGGACAGGAAGACATCGATGTCGGGTGCGGACTCGGCCGGCACGGGCGCCTCCCGGGATCGAGGATGCGCACGAGCGTGCTTCAGATGCGCGGAATGCGCAAGACCCGCGCAAACTCGATCGGCTCGTGCGCGGGTTTGACTGCTATCGTCCCCGCATGCTGCCCCAGCGTCGCCACGAGCTGATCCTGCGGGCCCTCCGCGCGGAGGGCCCGGCGCCGGTCGGCGTGCTGGCCGAGCGGCTCGGCGTCAGCCAGGCCACCGTGCGCCGCGACCTGGTGCGGCTCGGCCGCGAGGGGCGGCTGACCCGCGTCTACGGCGGGGCGATGGCGGCCGGGGACGAGCCGTTCGCGCGGGTGGCCGCCGAGCGCGCCGACGAGAAGGACGCCGTCGCCCGGCGCGCGGCGGACCTGGTCGCCGACGGCGACACCGTGCTGCTCGACATCGGCACCACCGCGCACCGGCTGGCGCGCCACCTGCGCGACCGCGCGCTGACGGTGATCACCAGCAGCCTCGCCGTCTACGAAGAGCTGAAGGACGCCGACGACGTCCAGCTCGTCCTCCTCGGCGGTGTCGTCCGGCGCAGTTATCACTCGATGGTGGGATTCCTGACCGAGGACGCGCTGCGCCAGGTGCGCGCCGGCACGGTCTTCCTCGGCACCAGCGGCGTCCGCGCCGACGGGCACGTGATGGACTCGACGGTCGTCGAAGTGCCGGTCAAGCGCGCGATGGTCGCCGCGGCCGACCGCGTGGTGCTGCTCGCCGACGCCGGCAAGTTCCCCGGCACCGGGCTGGCGATGGTCTGCGGGCCGGACGCGCTCGACGTCGTCGTCACGACACCCGGGGCCGACGAGCCGACGTGCGCGGCCCTGCGCGAGGCCGGCGTCGAGGTGCTGCGATGAGGCTCGCGATCCTCGGCGGCGGCGGGTTCCGCGTGCCGCTGGTGCACGGCGCGCTGCTGGCGAACGGCGGGGTCACCGAACTGGTGCTGCACGACGTCGACGCCGGGCGGCTTGCGGCGATCGAGCGGGTCCTGGCCGAGCAGGCTGACGGGGTGGCGAACGCCCCGCGGGTGCGTACCACCACCGATCTCGCGACCGCACTGTCCGATGTGGACTTCGTGTTCTCCGCCATCCGCGTCGGCGGCTTGCGCGGGCGCCGGCTGGACGAGCGGATCGCGCACGCGGAAGGCGTGCTGGGGCAGGAAACCGTGGGCGCGGGCGGGATCGCGTACGGGCTGCGGACGGTCCCCGTCGCTGTCGGCCTCGCACGGACGATCGCCGAGCTGGCGCCGCGCGCGTGGGTCATCAACTTCACCAACCCCGCCGGGCTGGTCACCGAAGCGATGGCCGCGCACCTCGGGGGCCGCGTGCTGGGCATCTGCGACTCGCCGGTGGGGCTGTGCCGCCGGGTCGCGCGGGCACTCGGCATCGACCCGGCGACGGCGGGGTTCGACTACGCCGGCCTCAACCACCTGGGCTGGCTGCGCGCGGTCCACGTCGGCGGGGCGGACGTCCTGCCGGAGCTGCTCGCCGACACCGGTGCGCTCGAGTCCTTCGAGGAGGGCAAGCTCTTCGGCGCGGACTGGCTGCGCGCGCTCGGCGCGGTGCCCAACGAATACCTGCATTACTACTACTTCGCGCGCGAGGCAGGCGGATCGGCGTCGCGCGGCGCCCAATTGCTGGAGCAGCAACGCGGTTTCTACGCCGAGCCTTCGCTGGCTTCCTGGGAACGCACGCGGTTGGAGCGCGAAGCGACGTACATGGCCGAGACGCGCGAGGGAGAGCGTGACGATCTCGAGGGCGGCGGCTACGAGCACGTCGCGCTGGCCTTGATGCGGGCCATCGCGCACGGCGAGCGCACGACGCTGATCCTCAACGTCCGCAACGAATCCGCGCTCCCGGGCGTGCCGGCGGACGCGGTCGTCGAGGTACCGTGCGTGGTCGACGCGAACGGTGCGCGGCCAATCGCCACCGGACCGCTCGCCGACCACGAACTGGGACTGGTGACGGCGGTCAAGGCCGTCGAGCGGGCGACGATCGAAGCGGCGACGACCGGCTCAAGCGCGGCGGCGCTGCGGGCGTTCGCCCTGCACCCGCTGGTCGACTCGGTCTCCGTGGCGCGGCGGCTGCTCGGCTCCTACGTCGCCGCGCACCCCGAACTCGCTTATCTGGCTTAGGAAATCTCTCTGAGCAAGGGGGCCAGCCGCTGAGCCAATTCGGTGTCGGCGTGCTCGATCTCGCCGATGAACAGTTCGGTGACGGCGTGGAACGCCCGCGGGGCATCGCGCAGCTCGCCGATGAGGGTCGCCTCGAAGGGTTTCGCGACGTCGGCGGGCAGCCGGTCGAGGCCGCGCCCCTCGACCGCGGGCACACCGTGCCGCAGGCAGGCGAGCGCCAGCGCGTACTCGCGGACCCGGCCGATCATGTACTCGGCCTGCCAGCCGCGGCCGCGTTCGATGCTCGACCGCGCGTGCAGGGCGTGCAGCCACGCCAGGTCGATCAGCCGCCGCGCGTCCGGCGGCGGGGTCGCCGGGCGGTCCTGGGCGGTGCCGAACAGCAGGCGGAACTTCGGCGTGGTCGCGCCGAAGTCCGCCGCCGGCCAGAACGCGAGGTCGACCTGCAGGGTGTTGGCCAGCAGGAAGACCCGGAACACGGTCCGCTCGAAGACGACGTCCAGGTGGTGCACCGCGGCGTGCTCGCGGTACATCCGCGTGGTGAAGTCCGCGAGCACCGGCTCGGGGTCGCCGTCGACGGCGAAGGCGAGGTCGATGTCCGACCACGCGTCTTCGGCGCCGAGCGCGGCCGAGCCGGTGAGCGCGGCGCCGGCGACGCGCGCGTCCGACCGGGCCGCGTCGACCAGGGCGTCGCGGAGCAGGGTCCGTTCCTCCGGGGTGAACACGATCTCCAGGCTAGACCGCGGCCATCGCGGTGAACTCCGCTTCGGCTTCCGTGCGGTCCGTGTAGAGCGACCACGCCCGGTCGGCGATGTCGTCCGGATCGAGGGTGCCGGCCGCGAAACCGGGGTTCTGCTCGGTGAGCTCGCGGTGGATGTCGCCGCGTTCGATGAGACCGCCGATCGTCAACGCGCCCGCGTAGACGCCCGTTTCGCGCAGCGCCGCGTGCAGCGTCAGGACGTACATGCGCAACGCCGCCGACGCCGGCGCGAGGCTGCCGAGCATCGGCATCGGGTACTTGCCGCTCAGGCCGCCGGCGAAGAGCAGCGCGCCCGAGCCGCGGTCGAGCATGCGGGGCAGGACCGCCTCGACGAGCCTGGCCGCCGGGACCACGATCGACTCGAACGGCGCGCGCACGACGTCGGCCCCCGCTTCGGTCAGCGGGACGGGACGGGGCCCGGAGAGGTCCGCGGGGCCGAAGTACACCGTGTCGATCTCTCCGGCGTCGGCTTCGATGCGCGTTAGAACAGCTTCCAGTTCGGTGGGGTCGGTCACGTCCGCGGTGTAGGTGTGCGCGGTGCCGCCCAGGGCTTCGCGGTAGCTCGCGTGCCGGGTGTCGGTACGCGAGACGAGCGCTGTCGTGAAGCCTTCGCGGCCGAAGCGGCGGGCGATCGACAGGCCGAGCCCCGGGCCGGCCCCCAGGACGGCGATCACTTGGGACAAGAGGTCCTCCTCGGATAACTTGAGAATGTTCTCAACTTAGCCATAACTTGAGGACGCCGTCAACTTGCTGCGGCGAATGTCGTCATGGGTTCGGACCAGTGGCCTACCCGGCTGCTCCAAGCGTGTAGAACCTGTTCCAGTTTCCGGAGTGGACCGACACGATGTGCGCCATGGATGCCGAGCTGACCCGCCGCCAGATCCTGCGCGGCACCGCGGCGGGCGTGGGCCTCGCCATGACGCCCGGGCTCGCGACCGCCGCGCACGCCGCGACCGCGGGGGAGTACGACGTCGTCGTGGTCGGCGCCGGCGCCGCCGGGATGACCGCGGCGCTGACGGCGGCCAAGCGCGGGCTCAGCGTCGTCGTGCTGGAGAAGGCGCCGACGTTCGGCGGATCCGCGGCGCGCTCCGGCGCGGGCATCTGGATCCCGAACAACCCGGTGCTGCTCGCCGCCGGCGTGCCGGACACGCCGGCCAAGGCCGCGCAGTACCTCGCCGCCGTCGTCGGGCCGGACGTCCCGGCCGAGCGGCAGGAGGCGTTCCTGCGCAACGGTCCCGCGATGATCGCGTTCGTCATGGCCAACAGCCCGCTGCGGTTCCGCTGGATGGAGGGCTACAGCGACTACTACCCGGAACTGCCGGGCGGGCTGCCGAACGGCCGCTCGATCGAGCCGGACCAGTTCGACGGCAACCTCCTCGGCGCCGAACTGGCGAACCTGAACCCGCCGTACCTCGCCACGCCGGCGGGGATGGTGGTGTTCAGCGCGGACTACAAGTGGCTGAACCTGGCCGCGGTCAACGCCAAGGGTGCGGCGGTCGCCGCCGCGTGCCTGGCCCGGGGCACGGCCGCCGCGCTGGCCGGGCAGAAGCCGCTCACCATGGGGCAGTCGCTCGCCGCCGGCCTGCGAGCCGGCCTGCTCCAGGCGAACGTGCCGGTGCTGCTGAACACGCCGTTGCTCGACCTGAACGTCGAAAACGGGGCGGTGACCGGGGTGCTCACGCCGAACGGGCTGGTGCGCGCGCGGCGCGGCGTGATCGTCGGGTCCGGCGGGTTCGAGCACAACGCCGCGATGCGCGCGCAGTACCAGCGGCAGCCGATCGGCACCGCGTGGACGGTCGGCGCGAAGGAGAACACCGGCGACGGCCACCGCGCGGGACAGCGAGCCGGTGCGGCACTGGACCTGATGGACGACGCGTGGTGGGGTCCGGCCATCCCGATCCCGGGCGACCCGTACTTCTGCCTGGCGGAGCGGACGCTGCCCGGCGGGCTGATCGTCAACCAGGCGGGCAAGCGGTTCGTCAACGAGGCGGCGCCCTACAGCGACGTCGTGCACGTCATGTACGACAAGAACCCGGCGGAGCCGGACATCCCGGCGTGGCTGGTCGTCGACCAGAACTACCGCAACAAGTACCTGTTCCGCGACACCCTGCCACTGCTGCCGCTACCGGACGCGTGGTACTCGGCCGGTGCGGTGTACAAGGCGTCGAGCATCCAGGCGCTGGGCTCGGCGATCGGCGTGCCGCCGGCCGCGCTGAAGTCCACAGTGGACCGGTTCAACGGCTTCGCGTGGTCCGGTGTGGACGGTGACTTCCGTCGCGGCGTGAGCGCGTACGACCACTACTACACCGATCCGCTGGTGCTGCCGAACTCGTGCCTGGCGCCGCTGTGGGCACCGCCGTTCTACGCGTTCAAGATCGTGCCCGGCGACCTCGGCACGAAGGGCGGCATGCGCACCGACGCCCGCGCCCGCGTGCTCCGGCCCGACGGCACGGTGATCCCGGGCCTGTACGCGGCGGGCAACGCGAGCGCGGCGGTGATGGGCCACAGCTACGCGGGCGCCGGCTCGACCATCGGCCCGGCGATGACGTTCGGGTTCGTCGCCGGCAACGACGTCTAGGGCGCGACGAACGCGGTCAACGCGGCCACGACCGCGTCGGGCTGCTCGTCGGGGATGAAGTGCCCGGCGTCCGGGATGACGACACCGGTCGCGTTGTCCGCCCAGGGGCTCAGGGAAGCGGCCATGTCGGGGATCGAGCCGTGGGAACCGGAGATTCCCAGTACCGGGACGGTCAAGTGCCGCCGCCGGAGGGCCTCGCGGTTCTTGCGTGCGGATTCCGCGGCGTCGCGGTAGTAGGCGAGTGACGCTCGCAGGCCCCCTTCGGCCGCGATCGCGGCGGCGTAGTGGTCGATCTCGGCGCTGCCGAACGTGCTGGGCGACAGCGCTTTGGCCGTCAGGAACCAGCCGACGTAGTCGCGTTCGCGACCGGCGAGCAGTGTTTCGGGCAGCTCGGGCACCAGGTGGAACGCGAAGTGCCAGGTCTTCCACGCCCGGTCGGGGTCGGTGGGGATGGCGTCCGGGAGGGTGACGCCGGGGATGCCGGCGTCGAGCAGGGCGACACGTGCAGGCGCTCTTCGTGCGCCAGGGCCAGCGAGAAGGCGACCCAGGCCCCGATGTCGTGCGCGACGAGCCAGTACTTCGGCACGTCGAGCGCGGTCACCGCGGCTTGAATTCGCGAGGCGACGGTGTGCGTGTCGTAGCTGTCGTGCGGGCGGTCGGAGTGGCCTTGTCCCGGCAGGTCGATCGCGATCACGCGGAACCGCGCGGCGAGGCCCGGCATCGCTTTGCGCCAAGCCCACCAGGTCTGCGGGAAGCCGGCGAGCAGGACGACGGCGGGGCCGCCCGGCCGGCCGCCTTCCACGGCGTGGAGCCGGATGCCTTCCGCGTCGACCCAGCGGTGGGTGAAGCCCGCGAGGCCGGGCAACGGCAGTCCGGAGATCGTGGCGGTGTCGGTCATGTCGCCACCCTAACCATCCTGAACTGCTTGGTTCAAGATACGATGGCCAGGTCACACCGGCTCGATTCGGAAGCGGAGCGCGATGGCGGGGAAGAAGCAGTTCGATGTGGACACCGCACTCGAGGCGGCGATGACCCGGTTCTGGCGAGCCGGGTACGCCGACACCTCTCTCGACGACCTCTCCGCGGCGACCGGGCTGAACCGCAGTTCCATCTACTCCTCGCTCGGGGACAAGGAGTCGCTCTACCTGCGCTGCCTGGACCGCTACGCCACGCGCTACGGGGAAAAGTACGACCAGGCCCTTTCGCGTGCGTCCGAGGAGCCGTCGCGGGCGATCCGGGAGTTCTTCGACGTCACCCTGGCGCGCATCGCCGACCCCGGCGTGCCGGACGGCTGCCTGATCGCCCAGACCGCGATGGCGGTACCGGTGCTGAGCCCGGCCATCGCCGCGCGCGCGATCGAAGCGCTCGGCTTTCAGCGCACGCGGCTGCGGACCGCCTTGACCGCCGCGCAGGTGGCCGACGCCGACGGCCTGGCCGTGCACTTCGCGGCCGTCAACCAGTCGCTGGCCGTGATGAGCAGGGCCGGGGCGAGCCGCAAACAGCTCCGCGCGATAGTCGACGTCAGCCTGCGTGCGCTTTCGCGGGCGTTGGACGCCTAGAACTCCTTTTCCACCAGGGGAAGCACCTCGGTGCCGAGCAATTCGATGGCGCGCATGACGTGCTCGTGGGGCACCCCGGACCAGTCCATCTGCAGGGCGTACCGGTCGGCGCCGGTGAGCTTCCCGACGGTGATCAGCCGCTCGGCGATCTCCTGCGGGCTGCCGACGAACAGCGCTTGGGCGTTGTGGGTGTAGGAGTCGTATTCGGCGCGCGTCGGGACCGCCCAGCCGCGGGCTTTCGCACCGTACTTCATCGTCTCGAGCCAGTACGGGTAGAAGGTTTCCTTGGCGTCCTGGGACTTCTCGGCGACGAAGCCGATGGCGCCCATGGTGACGTGCAGGTCCTTCTGGTCGCCCGCTTCCCCGGCTTGCCGGTAGAGGTCGACGAGCGGGGCGAAGCGTTCGGGCCGGCCGCCGATCACGGCGTACACGACGGGCAGGCCGAGCAGGCCGGCCCGGATCGACGACTCGGGGTTGCCGCCGGTGCCGATCGAGATGCGCAGGTGGTCGCCGTACGGGCGGGGCAGGATGCGCGCGTTGTCCAGCGGCGGCCGGAACTTGCCGGACCACGTGAGCGGGTCCTCGCGGTCGATGTGCAGGAGCAGGGCGAGCTTTTCCTCGAACAGCTCGTCGTAGTCGCCGAGGTCGTTGCCGAAGAGGGGGAATGACTCGGTGAACGACCCGCGGCCGGCGAGCAGCTCGGCGCGGCCGTGGCTGAGCTGGTCGAGGGTGGTGAACTGCTGGTAGACGCGGACGGGGTCCTCGGTGCTCAGGACGGTCACGGCGGAGCTGAGGGTGATCTGGTTCGTGATGCTCGCCGCGGCGGCCAGGACGGTGCCCGGGTTGGAGATCGCGTACTGGTCGAGGTGGTGCTCGCCGAGGCCGTAGAAGCCCAGGCCCAGCTCGTCGGCGAGCTTGATCCGCTCGAGGGTGTTGGTCAGCGTCTGCGCGACGGACAGCTGCTCGCCGGTGCGGGGGTCCGGCGCGCGGTCGCCGAAGCTGTAGATGCCGAGTTTCATAGAGCGTTCAACTATCTAGGGGGCGGATTCGTTCCCGAAGCGGGCCTGGATGGCCTCGAGGTTCTTCTCCGACAGCTGCAGCGCGGCGGCGCGGAGGCTGAGCCCGTCGAGGGTGGCGCGTTCGAACATGGCCGTCACGAGGTCGCGCATCCGGGCGCGGACCTTGGCGAAGGCCTCGTCGGCGTCCGCGCCCACGTCGCCGAAGAGCGTCCACCACCACCAGGAGTTGGTCGCCGAATTGGCCACGAAGTCCGGCAGCACCCGGATCCCGCGGGCGCCGAGCAGCTCCTCGGCGTCCGCCGTCACGGGCATGTTCGCCGCCTCGACGATCAGGTTCGCGCCGATCTTGGCCTGGTTGTCGCTGTCGACGCAGTAGGAGATCGCCGCCGGGACGAGGACCTCGGCCGGCACGTCGAGCCACGCTTCCGGCGGCCGGAGCTCGTCGCCCGGGCGGAGGTGGTCGCGGTCGATGCCGCCGAACCGGTCGCGGTGGCGCAGGAGGTTCTCGACGTCGAGACCGTCCGGGTTCACCACCACGCCGCGCACGTCCGAGACACCGACGACCCGCAGCCCGGCCTCGGCGAGGAACCGCGCGGTCGCGCCGCCCATCGAGCCGAACCCCTGGACCACCGCGCGGGTCGGTCCGTCCAGGCCGAGCATCTCCAGGCCGGTGAGCGTGGCCTGGGCGACGCCGAGGCCGCCGACCAGCTCGTCGAGCCCGAGGCCGCCGACCTCGATGCGGAAGGCGTCCGCCAGCCGGGCCGTCGCCTCTTCTCGGTCTTCGAGCAGCGGGTAGACGGCCTGGACCGAGCTGAGCAGGCCGATTTCGGCGATGACGCCGTCGATGACGTCCTGGCGCAGGCCGAGGTCCTCGCCCATGGTCCAGTAGCGCTCGATGAGCGGCCGCATGGCGTGCAGGTAGCGGGCGACGACGTCGCGGGCGCGTTCGTCGTACGGGTCGAAGTCGATGCCGCCCTTGGCGCCGCCGAGCGGGACGTAGCGGCCGTCCGGGTCGTAGTTGAGGCCTTCCTTGAGCGTCATGCCCCTGGCCAGGCCGCGCACTTCGAACAGCGTGCAGCCGCGGCGCATCCGCAGGCCGCCGCTGGCGACGCCGCGGACCAGCCGGTCGATCACCAGGTAGCCGCGGCACCCGGTGACCGGGTCGGTCCACGCCACTTCGAGCAGGGCGGGCTCGGTCATCGGACCTCCGCGGTCAGCGCGAGTTCGTGGGCGAGTGCCTGGTCGACCCAGTGCGCGCAGTCGGCGGCGGTGACGGTGCCTTCGCGGGCGACGAACTGCACGGCGAGCCCGTCGAGCAGGGCGGTCAGCCGCCACGCGGCCCCGTGCGGGTCCGGGCACCGGAACTCGCCGGCGGCGACGCCTTCGGTGATGAGCGAGCAGACGGCGTCGCGCCACCGCAGGTCGAGCCGCTGGACGACGTCCCGCAGTTCGGCGTCCCGCATCGCGGCGGCGCCGGCCTCGATCCACAGGTGCCAGCCGGCGGCGGGCGAGGTCGGCCCGTAGAGGAAGAGGACGGCGCGCAGCCGGTCGACTGCGGGGCCGGAGCGGGCGAGTTCGTCGCGCAGGACGGCGAGGTTGCGCTCGGCGGCGTGCCGGAAGGCCTCGATGATGAGGGCTTCGAGGGTGCCGAAGTGGTAGAAGACGAGCGCGGTGCTGACGCCGAGGGCCTTGGCGACGTCGGCGGCCCGCACGCCGGCGATGCCCCGCACCCGCACCTGGTCGAGCGCGGCGAGCAGGATCTCTTCCCGCCGGACGGCGACCTCCTTGCGCTTCATGGGGTCACGGTACCCGGCGGGGTCAGCACCGCAGTTCGGTGACGAGCGCCCGCAGCCACGGCCCGGCGATCGCGGGTTCGGCGGAGATCGTCCGCACGAGCCGGTCCCGGGTTTCGGCGGACCGCCCGGCATCGACGAGCGCGAAGGCTTCGGCCAGCGCGCGCCGGGTCGCCTTGCCGTGGTCGGGCGTCCGGACGGTCTCGTCGGTCCACCGCTGCCGAGGGAAGGAGGGGGTCAGCTTCGGCTGGTCGTTCCCGAGGTAGAACCAGACGTCCTGAGCGAGCGAGACGTTCCGCACGGCGGCGGCGGGCAGCTCCCGCGTCCAGGCGGCGTCTTCCTGCCAGCGCCAGGCATCGGGCCGGACGGGCTGCCGCAGGGTGACGCCGAGGAACCGCAGCTTGCGCCGGATGACGTGCCAGGCTTCGCGTTCGTCGTCGATCCAGTCGCGCAGCCGGAGGTAGAGCTCGGTGAAGGTATCGCCTTCGTAGACGAGATCGACGAAGACGGTGGGCCGGGTCCCGCGCGCGAGTGCGTAGGGGGTGATGCCGTTTTCGGCGAGGTTTTCCCTGAGGTGCTTGACATCCTGGCGGCTGTAGGCCGGCCGAGGCTTGAGCGAGACGGGAAGCTGGTGGACGCGATCGTGCCAGGAGGTGCGTTCGAGGGCGCCACCGAGGAGGTCGTGCATGCTGTCGAGCGAGCGGCCGACGAAGTGGAGTTCGCCGTCACCGCAGCGGGCGAGGACTTTCGCGGTGGCTTCGGTGAGGTCTTCGAGAAACCAGAGGTGCGGGGTTTTGGCGCGGTCGAGGAGCGTCCCGACCTGGTCGGGACGCACCAGGTCCCACCGGAACGGTCGGTTCGTCATGGGGTCAGGGTAGGGAGGGGATTTGGTTGGGGGCAACGGGTTTTGGGGTCGGTATTCGGTTGCGGAGGGGTGGTCCTTTGTGGTTGGCGGGTGGGCTTGGGGCGGTGCGATCGGCGGGCTGAGCGAAGGAAGGCGCATGTCGACGGTTGGCGTTCGTGGCTGGCGGTTCGGCTCGTTGGCGGGGAAGGTGCTGCGGCGGGATGGTTCGACTGATGGCGCGGAGTGAGTGGGGCGGTTCGCTGGTTGGGGAGGGATGTTGTGGCGGGATGGCTTGGTCGGCTCGCGGTGGGTGGCCGCGGCGGGCAGTTCGGCTTGCTGGCCGGGGCAGGATGCCGCGGCGGGATGGCTTGACCGAAGGCGTGGAGCGGTTGGAGCGGATAAGTCGGGGGAGTGCTGTGGCGGGATGTCTTGGCCGGCCAGCCTGGGGTGGAGTGGCCGCGGCTGGCAGTTCGGCTCACTGGCCGAGGAGGGTGCCGCGGGATGGCTTGACCGATGGCGTGGAGCGGGTGAATCGGTTCGCTGGTCTGTGAGAATGCTGCGGCGGTATGACATGGCGGGCCGGTGGCGGATGGCTGCGGCCGGTGGGTCGGTTCGCTAGTCGGGTGAGGAATGCTGCGGCGGGATCGCTTGGCGGGCCGATTGTGGGTGGCCGCGGCCGGTAGGTCGGCTCGCTAGCCGGGCAAGGATGCCGCAGCGGAACGGCTTGGCCCGCCGGCGTCGCGGCGGCTCGCTCGGCCCGCCGGCCGAAGGAGACCGTTGCTGGGGATCGGCCGCCGCTCGTGAGGATTGCCCGCTGTGGCGCCGACAACACCTACCGGGGTGGAGGGATTGCGAGAAACCGGGGACGCGCCCCCAGCGGTCCCCGGCCTGGCCGATGAGCCCTCACACCGTCCACTGAGGATCGCGGCCCAAGTAGCGCAGCAGCTGCGAAGCCGCGTCGTCCTCGGGTGATCCCTCCAGCGCCGGCGCGTATGCGAAACCCCGCAACGGCTCCGCCAGCTCCTTCGCCACCGGCAGCAGCGACTCCGCCAGAAACGGCGTCAGCGGGGACTCCTGTCCGGTCGCCACCGCGATGTCCCAGGCGTGGACCGCCGCGTCCAGGGCCGCCGCTCCCACCGCCACCGGGGCCGGGAGCGCGCCCTGCGGCAGGGGCGTTGGTACCTCCCTTGCCGATCGGGAAACCGTTGCGAACGCTGCCGACGAGGCCGCCAGCGTCGGCTCCAGGAAGCCCAGTGCGTTCTCCAGCGAACCCGACGGGGCGAACGGGTTGAAGTCCGGGCCCGGCTGTCCCGTGATGAACGCCGCGTAGCCCTGCTGGTCGCCGCCCGCGTGGTGGATCACCTGGTTCACCGTCCACTCCGCGCACGGGGTCGGGACGTTGCCGTCCGTCACTCCCGCCACCGCCGTGCGCAGGGCCTCGTGCGCCGCCGTCAGCAGCGGCCAGCGGTCCAGGCTCCCGAAGAACCCGCGGATGTCCGCCACCAGGACCTCCGGGGCCTCGTGCGCCGCGTAGTGGCCGGCCGCGTCGCGGGGGCCGCCGCTCGCCGAGCGTGCGTCGTACGCGTTCCAGCTGACGATGTTCGCGTGGTCCCGCTCGGCGAAACGGCGGATCGACTGGAAGTCGCCCGCGAACATCGCCAGGGCCGTCGGGACCGTCGTCGGGCCCTCCGGGTGGGCCGTCGTGTGGGCGTCCTCGAAGTAGAAGCGGATCGACGAGCCGCCCGTGCCCGTCAGCCAGTACAGCGCCACGTTCGCGATCACGAAGTCCGCGTCGAGGTGCTCGCCGAACAGCTGCGCGTTCCACGCCAGCAACGCCAGCGGCGAGTCGGCCAGCGCGAACGCCAGGGTGTGCGGCTGCTGGCTGTGCAGCGTGTTGAAGGAGAACATGTTCTCGTAGAACCACTGCAGGTGCGCCAGCGCCGCCTGGTCGGCCTCGCTCAGGTCCGCCATTTCCGCGGGGTCGCCCGAGGGGAACGAGAACAGCTGCGTGACGTGCACGCCGACGACCTTCTCCGGCGCCAGCCGGCCGATCTCCGGCGAGATCATCGAGCCCGCGTCGTTGCCCGCCGCGCCGTACGACTCGTAGCCCAGGCGGCTCATCAGCTCCGCCCACGCCGCCGCCGTGCGGTACGTGCCCCAGCCCGCCGCCTTGGTCGGGCCCGAGAAGCCGAAGCCCGGCAGCGACGGGATCACCAGGTGGAACGCCGGCGCGTCGGCCGACTCCGGCTCGGTCAGCGGGCCGATCACGTCGAGGTACTCGACGATCGAGCCCGGCCAGCCGTGCGTCAGCACCAGCGGCGTCGCGTCCGGCCGCGACGACCGGACGTGCAGGAAGTGGATCGTCTCGCCGTCGATCTCCGTCACGAACTGCGGGTACGCGTTGAGCCGCTCCTCGAACGCCCGCCAGTCGAACTTCTCCAGCCAGTGCTCAGCCAGCGCGCGGACCCGCTCGTTCGTGACGCCGTACTCGGCGGGCAGGTCGTCCGGCCACAGCGCCCGCTGGAGACGGCCCCGCAGGTCGTCCAGGGCGGACTGGGGGATCTCGGCGCGGAACGGGCGAACGGTCATGGCTGGCTCCTCGGGTCGAAACTCTGGAACGGAATGCTTCGTTCCGAACTGTAGCAGACCGGAATGATCCGTTCCAGTGCTAATCTCCAGGGCATGCCCGAGACAGCCCTGCCCGGCCGCCGCGGCCAGGCCGCCCGCAACAACCTCGTCATCCTCGACGCCGCGCGCCACGTCTTCCTCGCGGACCCGAAGGCGCCGATCTCGCAGGTGGCCGAGCGCGCCGGCGTCGGCATCAGCGCCCTCTACCGCCGCTACCCGAGCAAGGAGCAGCTGCTCAGCCGGCTCTGCCACGAGGGCTTGCGCACCTACATCGCCGAGGCCGAGGCCGCCGACGAAGAACCGGACGCCTGGAAGGCCCTCACCGGCTTCCTCGAGCGGGTCGTGGCGGCCGACGTCCACTCGCTGACCGTCCACCTCGCCGGCACGTTCACCCCGACCGAGGAGATGGGGGCCGACGCGCGGCGCGCCAACGAGCTGTCGGCCGGCCTCTTCGCGCGGGCGCGGGGTACCGGGCGGCTCCGGGAAGACGCCGTCACCGAAGACATCGGCATGATCCTGGAGTGCTGCGCGGCGATCCGCGTCGACGACCCGGAGCGCACCGCCCAGCTGCGCCGCCGGTACCTGGCGATGCTGATCGAGGGGCTGGAATCGGGAAAAGACCGCGCGCTGCCCGGTCCGCCGCCGCGCCCGGGTGAGATGAACGGCCGCTGGCGTCCGTCCTGACGGCCGTGCCGCGACGCGTCCGGATGGCGGTAACGAATGCCCGTTTCGCGACGACTGATCAGCGTCGGATGTCCACGAATACCACGCAGCATCAGTCAGAGCGGCATTCCCCGGACGGAACAGCGAGACCACGACTATGCACAGACCCTGGCGACGGACCACGATCCTGTCCTCGGTGGCCGCACTGGCCACGGCGTTCATCGCGCTGGCGCCCGCCGCGCAGGCGGAAACGCCCACGAGTGCCGTCGACGTCAGCACCACCAGCGTGGTGCCGGGACAGACGTTCACCGTCACGCAAACCATTCACAACGACCGCGATTTCACGGTGACTTTCGCGAAGGGCGCCATTTACGGCACCCCGACCGCGATCGTCGACGTCGTCGACGTCGTGTCCTGCACCAACACCACGGCGGTCGGCTGCTTCCAGGCCGGCAGCAGCTACCGCGCCGCGTTCGGCGACCTCGAGGCGGGCGGCACGCGGACCACGGTGTGGACCCTGCGCGTCAAGGACACCGCGGCGCCCGGGCAGTTCACGCTGCAGCACCAGTTCGTCGGCGACAACTACGCCTTCGACATCCTCGACGGACCGGTCATCACGGTCGGCAGCCCGGCGACCTTCGCCGACGTCAAGGTCGGGCTCGCCGCGACCGGCCACGGCGGCCTGAACGCGCGCATCGACTACACGGTGACCGTGACGAACCTCGGCCCGTCGGCCGCGTCGGGGATCCGTGTGGTGGCAACGTATGCGTCGGGTCTGTCGTACGCGAGTGGCACCGGGTGCGCCCGCGTCGGCACCACCCGGAACGTCAACTGCGACGTCGCGTCCCTGGCGTCCGGCGCTTCGGCGACGGCGAAGTTCTCGGTCAACGGCGGCCTGCTGGCGCTCGGTTCGTACACCACGACCGCGGTCCGCACGGCAAGCTCGCCGGAGGATCCCACCAGTGCCAACGACAGCGCGTCGAAGACGTGCTCGGCGCTCACCGGGCTCATCGTGACCTGCTGAGGGTTCGCGAGAGGTGATCCGGGCTCGTGTCCTCCGCCAGGGACGCGGGCCCGGTTCGCGTTTTCAGCCGGCCACCGACGCGTACAGCTTCGCGATGTCGTCGTCGAAGTACGCGCTGTAGGAGACGTCCGGGGTGTCGCCGCCGAGCTGGTAGCCGCCGATGACCCCGATGACCGCGCCGTCGGTGACCCACGGCCCGCCGCTGGTGCCGTCCGGGAAACCGGGGCACGCCACGCGCAGTTGATAAGTCTCGAACCGCGTCGTCGTTCCGGTGCACACCACCGGGGAATCGGTCGTATCGGGGTAACCCGTGAGGGTGATCGTGTGCTCGAATCCGCGATCGGTGCCGAGAACGTTCGCCCCGGTGAGGCTTTCCAGTGACGCCGGATTACCGGCCTGCCGAACGGTCAGGAACGCGAAATCCAGATCCGGATCGGCCGAGTTCGTCCAGCCGTCCGCGACGGCGACGCCGGTGACCGTCCACATTCCCAGTGGCGCCACACCGTCGTGGTAGGACGGTGCGAACGCCATTCCTTCTTTGACGCAGTGCGCGGCCGTCAGCACCAGGTCGCCGCCGCCGGAATGCACCACGCTCGCCGTGCAGAAATGGCTCCCGTTCGCGAACAACGCGCCGACCGGGGAAACGGTTTTCGCCGGCGCGGAAGTGGTGACGGGGGCCGGAGCGGTGTCCGCGGCGTAGGCGTCGTCGGCCGTCGTGCCCGTGCCCGCGAACAGGCCGGCACCGAGCAGCAGCACGGCCGCCGCGCCCGCGAGCGCGGGCCTCAGGAACTTGATCGCCACGACTCCAGATCACCACACCGGAGCCGTGTCGGCAGCGCAACGGACCCGATGCACAGCGACTTCACAGCGGCCGGGAAGCCGTTAGCCTCGGTGCATGTCGAGTTCGGTCAGGTCGCCCGACGGCACGGTCATCGGGTTCGAAACCCTGGGCGACGGCCCGCCGATGGTCCTCGTGCACGGCACCGGCGCCGACCACACCCGCTGGACGGCGGTGCGCGAGCGGCTCGCCGCGCGGTACCGGCTGTACCTCGTCGATCGCCGCGGGCGCGGGCTGAGCCGGGACGAGGCGCCCGGGTACGCCATCGCCCGCGAGGGCGAGGACATCGCCGCCGTGGCCGAGGCCGCCGGGGGCGGCGTCTACCTCCTGGCGCACTCCTACGGCGCCTTGTGCGCGCTCGAAGCCGTCCGGAAGACCGACGCCGTGACGCGGCTGCTGGCCTACGAGCCACCTCGGCCGAAGCCGGGCGAGCACGTCGTCGGAGCCGACGCGCGCGACCGCATGCGAGCGGCCGGGGACCCCGAGGAGATCCTGCGGATCTTCCTGCGGGAGGCGCTCCGGCTCGGCGAGGCCGACGTCGAGGCGATGCGCGGCACGCCGGTCTGGAGGGCGCGGGTGGCCGCCGCGCACACGATCCCGCGTGAGCTGGACGTCGTCGAGGCGATGGAGTTCGGCGAGGACCTGGGCGAGATCGCGCTCCCGGTCCGGCTGCTCGCCGGCACCGAAAGCCCGGAGTACCTGCGGCTGGCCGCCGACGCCGTGGCCGCGCGCGTCCCGGGCGCCGACGTCGTGCCGCTGCACGGCCAGGCGCACCAGGCGATGGACTTCGACCCGGACCAGTTCGCCGCGGCGGTGTTCGCCTTCGGGACTAGGTGAGGTTCTTCGGCAGCAACGTGGTCGCCGGGTCGGGGGAGGCGACCGCCTTCGGGCGCTTGTCGCGGAACAGCCAGCCGCCGATGATGCCGCCGGCGAAGCCGAACAGGTGGCCCTGCCAGCTGACGCCCTCCTGGCTCGGCAGCAGGGACGCGAACTGGTAGGCGAAGCACAACGCCATCACCAGGCCGATCACGATGTCGATCGGGTGCCGGTCGAACAGCCCGCGCACGATGATGTAGCCGAAGTAGCCGAACACCAGGCCGCTGGCGCCGACCGTGACCGAGTTCGACGGCGAGATGAACCAGACGCCGAGGCCGCTCGCGACGATGATCAGCACGCTCACGCCGACCCACTTCTTCACCCCGCGGTAGGCGGCGAGGAAGCCGAACACGAACAGCGGCCCGGAGTTGCCTTCGATGTGGCCCCAGCCGTAGTGCAGGAACGGCGAGCTGAAGATCTCCGGCAGCGACGCCGGGTCGCGGGCCTCGATGCCGAACTCGCGGCTCAGGTCGTAGCCGGTGGGCGCGTTGATCAGCTGGACGACCCACAGGAAGGCCAGCAGGCCGACCATGACCCACAGGGCCTTCTTGGCCTCGGCGATCATCAGCTCGGCTTCGCTGCGGGTGGGGCCTTCGCCGGTGGTGCTCATGTCTTCCCCCTGCTCGGTGTGCGCCCGAGGATAACCGGACAGCGGCCCCGGACGCGGCGTTCCGGACCGAGCCGTGACCTGGCAGGGTGGGGGACATGACGCCACCCCGGCCCGAGACGGTCTTCCGCGGCCGCCGCATGCCCGGCGACCGCGCGCTGGTCATGGCCATCGTCAACCGCACGCCCGACTCCTTCTACGACAAGGGTGCGACGTTCGCGCGGAACGCCGCGCTCGAAGCCGTCGACCGCGCCGTCGAGGCGGGCGCCGACATCGTCGACATCGGCGGCGTGAAGGCGGGCGAGGGCCCGGAGGTGGGTGTCGACGAGGAAAGCGACCGGGTCGTGCCGTTCGTCGCCGAGGTGCGGGAACGCCACCCGGACCTGGTCATCAGCGTCGACACCTGGCGCCACGAGGTCGGCCGCCGGGTCTGCGAAGCCGGCGCCGACCTGCTCAACGACACCTGGGCCGGCGCCGACCCGAAGCTGGTCGAGGTGGCCGCCGAGTTCGGCACGGGTTACGTCTGCTCCCACGTCGGGGGCATGCCGGTGCGCACCGACCCGTACCCGGCGCCGACGCCCGCCCGCCCGTTCTGGCCGCGCTACGACGACGTCGTCGCGGACGTGGTGGCCGAGCTGACCGCGGCGGCCGAGCGGACGGTCGCGGCCGGCGTCCCGCGCGGCGGCGTGCTCGTCGACCCGACGTTCGACTTCGGCAAGAGCACCCGCCACGGCCTGTCGCTGCTCCGGCACTTCGACCGCCTGGTGGCGACGGGCTGGCCGGTGCTCGTGGCCCTGTCGAACAAGGACCTGATCGGCGAGACCCTCGACGTCGAGGCCCACGACCGCCTGGCGGGCACCCTCGCGGCCACGGCGATCGCGGCACACGCGGGTGCGGCGGTCTTCCGCGCCCACAACGTCCGCGAGACGCGGGAAGCCGTCGAGGCGGTCGCGGGCCTCGTGTCCACTATGGACTGAGCCGCCAGAGCGACGTGACTTCGGCGGCCCGCGCCCGGTGCAGCGGGTCCGCGGGGTCGAGCGAACGCGGGTGCCGCGCCGGCGCCTCCGTCCGCCCGGCCACCCGCAACCCCGCCGCCGCGATCCAGCCGAGCAGCTCCTCGCGCGTGCGCAACCCCAGGTGCTCCGCGAGGTCCGACAGCACCAGCCACGCCTCGCCGTCCGGGGTGAGGTGGCGGCGCGCCCGGTCGAGGAACCCGCGCAGCATCCGGCTGCCCGGGTCGTACACGGCGTGGTCGAGCGGCGTGCGCGGGCGGCCGGGCAGCCACGGCGGGTTGGCCACCACCAGCGGGGCCCGGCCCGGCGGGAACAAGTCCGTGCGCACGGCTTCGGTACGGGCACCGAAGCCGAGCCGGGCCAGGTTCTCCGTCGCGCACGCGACGGCGCGGGGGTCGGCGTCCGTCGCCACGATCCGGGCGACGCCGCGGTGGGCGAGCACCGCGGCCAGCACCCCGGTGCCGCTTCCGATGTCGAAGGCCAAGGCGCGCGAAGGCAGCGGCGCCGCCGCCACCAGGTCGACGTACTCCTGGCGGATCGGCGCGAAGACGCCGTAGTGCGGGTGGATCCGCGCGCCGAGGGCCGCGACGGCGATGCCGCGGCGCCGCCATTCCGCCGCACCGACGACCCCGAGCAGCTCGCGCAACGGCACCGCCGCGGGGACGTCGAGCGGGCCGTAGACCGCGGTGCAGGCGGCGGCGACGTCCGGCGCCCGCCGCAGCGGGAGCACGTGCCCGGGGTCCAAAGGCACGTACAGGAGCGAGAGCCGCCGCGCCCGCCGGGTGCGCCAGGCGCGGTAGCGGGCGTAGTCGTCCGGTGGCGGCGGGGGAATCCGCCGGTTCACGGCGTCGAGTAACCGGCGGGCGGCGGGGTAGTCCCCGCGCCAGAGCAGGGCCGACGACGTGCGCAGGGCGGCGTCGGCGGAGAGGCGGTCGTCGGCGACGACCGCCGGGCGCGACGGAGGTGAGAAGAGCCGGCGAGGGGGTTCGCCGGGCACGACGAGCTGAGCCACGGGAAAGGGGGTTCCGTTCTTGCTGCGGGCACGGTGAAGCACCCGCGAGACGGGCGGGTGTGCGGGAGTCCGGCGCCGGACTAGCTCAGGACCGCGGCATGAACGGGATTCGTCACCCTTCGACAGTAGCGGGCATGGCGTACAAAGGACGAAGAGGTGATGCCGGATGACGCCCTCGGTGGTGCGGCACGCGAAGCGGCGCCGGTGGGCGGTCGTCGCCGCCGTGGCCGCGGTGCTCGTGTCCGTGCCGTCGGTCGTCGCCGCGCTCGCCCCGGCCGGCGCGAGCGTCGATCCCGCCCGGCTGCGCGATCTCGTGCTGGCGTCCGCCGGAAAGCCGTACCAGGGCTACGCCGAAAGCGCCGGTTCGCTCGCCCTCCCGGAGCTGCCGAACCTCGCTCCCGTCACGGCGCTGTTCTCCATGCGGACCCCGATGCGCGCGTGGTACGCCGGGCCCGACCGCTACCGCGTCGACATCCTCGGCATCGCCGGCGAACACGACGTCTACCGGCTGCCCGACGGCGAATACACCTGGGACTACGGCGACAACACGCTGACCGAGCTGATCGGCGAGCCGGGCGTCCGGCTGCCGCGGGCCGGGGACCTGCTGCCGCCCGAGCTCGCGCGGCGCGTCCTGAAGGCGGCGAAGGGCGACCCGGTGAGCGCGCTGCCGGGCCGCAACGTCGCCGGCGTCGCCGCGTCCGGGCTGCGGCTCGTGCCCGCCGACCCGGCCACGACGATCGGGCGCGTCGACGTCTGGGCGGACCCGGCGACCGGCCTGCCCGTGCGCGTCGAGGTCACCGCCCGCGGCCAGCAGGCGCCGATCCTGGTCACCGAGTTCCAGCAGCTCGAACAGACGACGCCGGTCGTCGAGGCGCCGCGGCCGGTGCTCGGCTCGGGGTTCACCGTGGCGAGCGCCCCGGACGTCACGAACGCGCTCGGCGCGCTGGGCCAGGTGCCGCTGCCCGCCACGCTCGCCGGCCGCCCGGTGGTGTCGGCGAACTTCGGCGGCGTCGAGGGTGCCGCGCTCTACGGCACCGGGCTCGCGGCCTTCGCGGTCATCGCCGTGCCGCGCGCGGTCGGGAACGCGGCCGCCGACGCCGCCGGGAAGGCCGGCGCGGTGCAGGTCAAGCTGGCCGCCGGCACGGTGGTGCAGCTGTCGATCACGCCGTTGTCGCTGGCGATCGTCCGCGCCTCCGCCTTCCGCCGCTCCTACCTGCTGGCCGGGACGGTGACGCCGGACGTGCTGAAGACCGTCGCGGAGGAACTGACCAGGCTGCGCCGGAGCGGCCGATGATCGTCACGCGCGCGCTGACCAAGCGGTACGGGAGCACCCTCGCGGTCGACGCCGTCGACCTGGCCGTCCGCGAAGGCGACCGGTACGGCTTCCTCGGCCCGAACGGCTCGGGCAAGACCACGCTCGTCCGGATGCTGCTCGGGCTCGTCTACGCGACCAGCGGCGAGATCGAGGTGCTCGGCAAGCCCGTCCCGAAGCGGGTCGCCGAGGTGCTGCCCGAGGTCGGCGCGCTCGTCGAAGGCCCGGCCGCGTACCCGCACCTGTCCGGACGGCGGAACCTCGCGCTGCTCGACGCCGCCGGGCGCGGCGGCGGGCGGCGCACGCGACGGCGGCGCATCGACGAAGCCCTCGAACAGGTCGGCCTCGGCGGCGTCGACCAGCGGCCGGTGAAGGCGTACTCGCTCGGGATGCGGCAACGCCTCGGCCTCGCCGGCGCGCTGCTGCGCAAGCCGCGGCTGCTGGTCCTCGACGAGCCGACCAACGGCCTCGACCCGCAGGGCATCAAGGAGATCCGGGAACTGCTCGTCGAGCTGAACGCGGCCGGCACGACGGTGTTCCTGTCGAGCCACCTGCTGGCCGAGGTCGAACAGCTCTGCACGCGCGTCGGCGTCGTCGACCGCGGCCGGCTCGTGCTGGAAGAAGACCTGGCGACGCTGCGGGCGGCGACCGGCCGGGTCCTGGTCGGCACGCCGGACGCCGCCGCGGCGGCCGCGGTCCTCGACGGCCAGCTCGAGGCCCGCGACGGCGACCGGCTGGTCATCCGGCACGGCGACCCGGCCGCGCTGAACGCGCTGCTCGTCGAAGCGGGGGTGCGCGTGACGTCGATCCACGCCGAGCAGCGGACGCTCGAAGAAGTCGTCCTCGACGTGACGGGTCCGGGCTCGGACCGGTTCGGAGCCGCCGGGTGATCGGCGTCGAACTGCGCAAGCTCGCGCTGCGCCCGCGGGTGTGGGTCAGCGTCCTGCTGCTGTGCCTGCTGCCGGCGATCGTCGGCGTGTTCCTGGCGACGGCCGACTTCGCGCCGCCGCCCGGGCAGGGCGGGGCGTTCCTGTCGGCGGTCGTCAACGACGGCGCGCTGTTCCCGGCGGCCGCGCTCGCGCTCGTCCTGCCGCTGTTCCTGCCGATCGCCGTCGCGGTCGTGGCCGGCGACTCGATCGCGGGGGAAGCGTCGAGCGGCACGCTGCGGTACCTGCTGGTCCGCCCGGTCGGGCGGACCCGGCTGCTCGGCGCGAAGATGGTCGCGCTGGCCGTGTACGTGACCGCGGCGATCGTGATCGTCGTGCTGACGTCGCTGGTCCTCGGGGTGATCCTGTTCGGCACCGGCGGGACACCGGGCGTCGCCGGGCCGGGCGGGCAGCCGACCGGCGTGACGTCGTTGTCGGGGCAGTCGCTCAGCTCGTCCGGGCTCGGCCTGCGGCTGCTCGGCGCGGTGTCCTACATCGTCGCGTCGATGCTCGGGTTCGCCGCGATCACGGTGTTCCTGTCGACGTTGAGCGACTCGGCGCTGGGGGCCGCGCTGGGCGGGCTGGCCGTGCTGATCACCAGTTCGGTGCTGGAAACCCTGGACGCGGCCGCGTCGATCAAGCCGTACCTGCCGACGCACTACTGGCTGTCCTGGATCGACTTCTTCCGGGATCCCGTGCTGTGGCGCAACATCGACCACGGCCTCCTGCTGCAGGCCGGCTACATCGTCGTGTTCTTCGGGGCCGCGTGGGCGAACTTCGCGACCAAGGACGTCACGAGCTGAGGCACTCCGCCGGCGGTTCGAGCGGGCCGGTGCCGAGGGCCTGCAGGACGAGCTCGGTGACGGCCGGGTCGGTCGGGAGGTCGCCGTGGCCGGCCTGGTTACCCGGGCAGACCTGCTGGATGGGGACGTTGACGGCGCCCTCGAGGCGGGCGGACTCGGGTGGCGTGACGGTCTCGTCGCGTTCGGTCCACACCGAAAGCCAGGGCAGCGTCGCCGGGATCGGTTCCTTCGCCAGCTCCTGCATGAGCGTGCTGCCCGGGGCCAGCTGGACGCACGCGACCGGGCAGGCGCCGGGGACGAGCGCGCCGCCGGCCGCGGCCAGACCGGTGCCGTGCATCGGCGCGCCCAGCGTGACGACGCGGCGGGCCTGGTGGTCGCCGCCGTCGCGGCTGACCCACAGCCGGGCCACGACGCCACCGGCGGAGTAGCCGATGACGTCCACCGAAGGCGCTCCGCGCGCGTAGGCGTTCTCGACGGCTTCGGCCAGGACGCCGGCCTGTTCGACCAGGTCACCGGTGCCGTCGCCGGCCAGGGTGAGGACTTCGGCGGCGCGCCCGGTGGTCTGCCGGATGCGGGCGGCGAGCTCGTTCAGCGCGCCCTGGCCGCCGCCGTAGCCGGGAACGAGCAGCACGGGCCCGGGCTTGCCCTGGTCGGGAACGCCGGACTGCGGCGCGGCGCTGGTCCCGGTGGTGGCGACGACGGACGCGACGAGCACACCGGCGACCGCGACGGCGAGGCCGCCCATGAGCAGCCGCCGCCGCGGGCTGATGCCGCGCCACCAGGCCGTGATCCGCACGCTTCCATGATGCCCGGCCGGCCGGGGTCAGAGGCTGGTCCAGCCGGTGGTGACCGTCGTGCCGTCCGCGGCCGTCACGCGGACCCGCGTCGCCCCGCGCGGCAGGCCCGTCGCGGTGAACCAGCCGTCCGGGGCGATCGGCCGGACGTGCCGCTCGCCCGCCGCCTCGATCACCGCGTCGCCGGTCGCGCCCGTCACCAGGCCGCGCAGCGTCACCCGGTCCTCCTCGTACTCGGCCTGCAGCTCCACCGACACCCGCGCCGAGTCGAACGACAGCAGGCGGACGTCGCCGCCGCGGACCGAGCCCGCCTCCGCGAGGTCGGAGTCGAAGCCCAGCTCGGCCAGCTCCGCGTCGAGGTCGCGGGTGGCCAGCGCCGCGCGGGCCTGGCGCAGCACGAGGTCCGGTACCGGGTCCGCCTGCTCGGCGGCCGCGCGCAGCTCGTCGAGGAGCTCGTCGTCTTCGGTCACGTCCGGTCCTCCGTTCCGAGCCCGGCGGCGCCGGCCCGTTCGCGCAGCCGGGCCAGGCAGCGCTGCCGGGTCGGGCCGATGCTGCCGACCGGCATGCCGAGAGCGGCCGCCACGTCCGCGTACGACGGCGGCGGCGTCGCCATCAGCACGCGGAGCAGCTGACGGCACTGCTCCGACAGCGTCGCCAGCGCGCGCCACAGCGTGGCGTTGCGCTCGTCGAGCAGCAGGGCCGCGTCGACGCCCGCGTGGCCGGCCGGTTCGTCGGCCCAGTCCCGGTCGTCGGACGGGCGTTCGCGCCCGGCGCGGCGGAGCTGGCGAAGGCACTCGTGCCGCGCGGTCGTCGCCAGCCAGCCGGGCAGGCGGTCGGGATCCTTGATCCGGCCGAGGTTCTCGACGAGCTTCAGCCAGGTCGTCTGGACGACGTCGGCCGCGTCGGCGTCCGAGAGCCGGTGGCCCCGCGCGATCGCCCACAGCAGGCTCGCGTACCGGTCCACCAGGGTGTCCCAGGCCGCCTGGTCGCCGCGGGCGGCCGTCTCGAGCAGGGTCGTGGTGTCCACCGCACCTCCGATCGGCTCGCCCAGCTAACCACCCGGATCCGCGGACCCGTCCGGAAATACACCCGTTCGCGCTGAACCGCGCCGCCGCGGGGACCGTGTGCCGGGGTGGGAGTGTGGAGACGGAACCCGGGGTGAGCCGATATGCGGATCCGGAAGGTACTGCTCGTCATACCGTTGCTGGTGCTGGACCTCGCCGCCTGCGGGCGGCCGGTGGCCGGCGTGAAGGTGGGCAAGGCGCTGCCGGTGCCGTCGAGCACCGGCGTCCCCGCCTGCACGTGGCTCGGGGACACACCGGTGGCGCCGGAAGTGGTGCGGCTCTAGGAGATGCGGCGGACCGGTTCCCCGCCGAGCACGCAGTCCAGGTCGATCCGGCCGCCCGCCGCGGCGAGGACCGCGTCCACCGCCAGGTCCACGTCGAGCTTGCGGCCGTGCTGGTCGGCGTAGGCGCGCATCAGGTTGCCGATGTGCCGCTCGGGGTTGCGCCAGTGCGGCCAGCGCAGCGACGCCTGGTTCGCCAGCCGCGTGAAGTCCGTCTGGCGCTCGGTCACTTCGAGCAGCCATTCGAGGTAGACGCGCATCGCGTGCAGGGCGGTGTGGCCCGGGGTCGCCACCGGACCGTGGCCGGGCACGAGCGTCCGCGGCCGGAACGTGTCCTGCAGCCAGTCGAGGGCGCTGAGCCAGCCCGGGACCGAGCCGTGCACCGCCATCGGGGTGTCGCCGATGGAGACGAGGTCGCCGGTGAAGAGCGTGCCCGAGCGCGGCTCGTGCACCACGAGGTCGCCCGCGGTGTGCGCGACGCCCGGCACCGCGACGACGTCGGCGACCGCGTCGCCGAGGTCGAGCCGCTGCCAGCCGGGCACCGGCCGCACCGCGGCCGGCTCCGGCGGCTCGAGCACGCCCCACTGGGTGAACGTGAAGACGTTGCCGTAGGTCTGCGGCCCGGCCTTGACCACGTCGACGCTGCCGGGCGCGGCCAGCGCCGTGCCGCCCTCGCGCAGCGCGACCCCGACGCCGTTGTGGTGCTCACCGTGCGCGTGCGTGACGACGACGGTCAGTTCCTGCTCGCCCGCGTACTTGCGGACGTCGCGCACCAGCTCCAGCGTCGCCTGCTCGGTGCCGCAGGTGTCGACCAGCACGACCCGCTCGCTGCCCTGGATCCAGCCGCTGTTGGAGACGAACCATTCCGCCGGGCTCTTCACGTACGCGACCACACCCGGGCGCGCGTGCCGGAGCGGGACGATGTTCGAAGTGACGGCCGGCATGGTTCCTCCCCTGGACTGACGAAGCGGATAACGACGGGGGCGCGGGCAGGTTGCGGGGTTTTACCCCGAGATAACCCAGCGCTGGCTGGCCGCCGTGGAACAGGTCCGGATCTGCAGGCGGGTGCCGTCGGCCGAGGAGCTCCCGGTCGCGTCGAGGCACTTGCCCGACTGCGGGTTCAGCAGCGTCCCGTCGGAGCGGGCCTGCCAGTTCTGCGCGCCCGTGGCGTTGCAGTCCCAGAGCTGGACGAGCGTGCCGTCCGCGGTGCCGCTGTTGGCGACGTCGAGGCACTTGCCGAGGGCGCGGATCGTGCCGTTCTGCCGGGTCCAGCGCTGGGCGGGGGTGCTGTTGCAGGTCCACAGCTGCACGGCGGTGCCGTTGGCGGTGCCGCTGTTCGACACGTCGACGCACTTGCCGCCGAGCCCGGTGATGGTGCCGGCGGGGTAGGGCGTGCCGCTCGCGATGAGGTACGCGCTGGTCGCGACGTTCCAGTGGGTCGCCAGGTAGCTGCCGGGCGCCGGGTTGGTGTTGAAGTAGTCGTCGCCGAGGCAGTCGAACTGGTTCTCCGGCGCGCCGGGGCAGACCTTCACGAGGGTGCCCGGCGGGTTCGGCAGGCCGCCGTCGTCGTAGCACATGATGTCCTCGTCGTCCCAGCAGTGACCGTAGGCGCTGGAGTGCGGTGCGCTGCCCTGGACGGCGCCGAGGGTGTGCAGCAGTTCGTGCCCGGTCGCCTGCCAGGTCCAGCAGCCGGTGCCGACGGTGGCGTAGTGCGGGCCGGCGTTGTACGGGTTGCCCGAGCCGGGGCTGTCGTTGCCGCCGTTGCCGAACGCCAGGCCGCAGCCGTCCTTGTCGTACCAGACGATGTACTTGCGGTCGGCGCGGTTGTAGCCCTGCGCCTTGATGGCGTTGGTGATCGTGTCGACGGTCGCCATGTCGGCTTGGGCGATGACCACGTTGCCCACGGTGGCGCGGCAGCTCGAGTCCGTGACGTACCGGACGTGCCGCACCCCGCCGCCGAGCCGGGAGGCGGCCTCGACGAAACCGTCGTCGATCTGGCTCGCGAAGGTCTGGAACTGGCCGGCGAACTGGGCGTAGCGGTCCGCCTGGGTGTTGCCGCGGACGTAGAGGGCCTGGACGCGCTTGCCGCTGGTCCCGTCGCCGTCGCAGACGGTGGACTTCGCGGTGAGCGACGCCGGTTTCCGCAGGTGGTCCGGCAGCTGTTCGGTGCCGTCGCCCGCGGCGGCGGCCGAAGGGAGCAGCGCGGTGGCGACGAGGAGGGCGCCGCTGAGCACGGCGAGGCGCAGGGATCTCGCGGTCATGGGGGAGTTCCGCCTTTCCCGGTACGGCAGGGGACGAGAAGTGCGGTCTAGACCATTGAGGATGATAGGCAGCGGGTGAGCGGGCTGTCACTGACAAGAACGGACAGCTTGGGGTGAATCGCTCACGGAAATGGCGTCACTCTATTTCGGTCGTCCGATTGAAAATGATCTTCGTACCGATCATCGACGCAGGTCTTGACAGTCGATCTCGTACGTCCATACTGGTATATACCTTTATGGGAGGGTCCGGGTGAATCCGAGGGGGCTTCGCGCTCGCGGGCCGACGGAAGGTCTGAGGGGTCCTTCCGTCGGCCGCGCGAAGCCGTCGTTCGACACTGCCGGTCACGGACAGCGTTGACACAACTACTGGTACGAACCAGTATGGACGCTGCCGGCCGGGAGGAGACACATGGCGGGGGCACACGTCCGGATCGACAACCGGCTGATCCACGGCCAGGTCACCGTCGCGTGGACGCGGCGGCTCGGCGTGCGCCGCCTGGTCGTCTGCAACGACGACGTCGCCGCCGACGACCTGCAGCGGATGCTGCTCCCGCAGGCCGCCCGCGGGCTGCCCACCGACGTCCTCACCGTCGCCGACGTGCTCGCCACCGAAGTGAGCAGCGGCGTCATGATCCTCGCGAAGCACCCCGAAGACGCCTTCCGCCTGGTCGAGGGCGGTCTGCGGCCCGAAATCGTCAACGTCGGGAACGTCGCGCCGCGGCCCGGCACCGCCTACACCATGGTCACGCGCTCGATCGCGGTCACCGCGGACGAGGCCGACGCCTACCGCAAGCTGGCCGCGTCCGGCGTCCCGCTGGTCACCCAGCTGATGCCGCAGGACAAGCCCGCCGAATTCGTCCCGTTGCTCGACCGGAAAGGGCTTTAGCCCCGCATGCTCGTCGCGCTGGCCCTGACCCTCTGGGCGATCTACTGCACCTACGACGGGCTCGGCCCGTTCCTCATCTACGCCCAGCGCCCGCTCATCGCCGGCTCGGTGGCCGGGCTGATCGTCGGGCACCCGCTGCTCGGCCTGCTGATCGGCGCCACGCTGGAGCTGGCCGCCCTCGGCGTCTACACCTACGGCGGCGCGACCATCCCGGACTACCAGACCGGAGCCATCGTCGGCACCGCGCTGGCCGCGGGCGCCGCCGGGGACACGTCCGCGCAGGTCGCCATCGGGCTCGGCGTCGGGCTGCCCGCCGCGATCCTGCTGTCCGCGCTCGACCCGGTCGGCAAGATCATCACCACCGCGCTGGTCCACCGCGCCGACGGCTACGCCGCCGACGGCAACGCCCGCGGCCTCGCGATGATCCACTGGGTCAGCCTGGTGCCGTGGGTGGCGGTGCGCGCGATCCCGACGTTCCTCGCCGCGCTCGCCGCGTCCGGCGGCCTGGTCAAGGACATCACCGCGAGCATCCCCGCCGGGTTCGTGCAGGGCATGACGCTCGCCGGGGCGCTGCTGCCCGCCGTCGGGTTCGCGCTGCTGCTCGGCATGATGGAGCTCTCGCGGTACTGGTACCTGCTGCTCATCGGGTTCGTCGCGTTCGCCTACCTGCACGTGCCGCTGCTGGGCATCGGGTTGATCGGCGTCGCGGTCGCGATGCTGTTCGTGACGCTCAAGCGCGACGAACCGGCGATCGAAGTGCCGGGGGACGGCACCGACGAGTCCACTGTGGACGTACGGCTGAGCAAGCAGGACCTGCGCCGGGTCTTTCGCCGGTACTTCTGGTCGAGCCAGATCTCCTGGAACTACGAGCGGATGCAGGCGCTCGGGTTCGCGTACTCGATGGAACCGGTGCTGCGGCGGCTCTACCCGGAGAAGGCCGACTACGTCGCCGGCCTGCAGCGGCACCTGCAGTTCTTCAACACCTCCGTGCTCGTCGGCGGCCCGCTGATCCTCGGCTCCAGCGTCGCCCTCGAAGAAGCGGGCACGCCGAAGTCGGCCGCGAGCACCAAGGTCGCGCTGATGGGCCCGATGGCGGGCATCGGCGACACCGTCGTCTTCGCGCTGTACAACAGCATCGTCTTCACCATGGGCGCGTCCTGGGCGCTGCAGGGCAGCTGGCTCGGCCCCGCCTTCGCCGCGGTGATGGTGCTCGTGCCCTACGCGCTGATCCGGCGCTGGCAGTTCGGGTTCGCCTACCGGGAAGGGAAACGGCTGGCCGGCCACCTCGCCGCCGGCGCGCTCGCGCGCGTGGCGCAGGGGGCGACCGTGCTGGGGTTCGTCGTGCTCGGCGGCTTCATCCCGTCGATCGTCAAGGTCGTCACCACGCTGACCTACCGCCAGACCACCACGGTCCAGGGGCAGCCGGTGACGCAGGCCGTCGCGATCCAGGACCGCCTCGACGAGCTCGTCCCGTTCCTGCTGCCGGTCCTCGTCACCGCCGGGGTCTACCTGCTCACGGCCAAGGCTCGCCTGCGGCCGGTCTGGATCATCGCCATCGTCGTCGTCGCCGGGGTCATCCTGGGGTGGCTCGGCTGGTTCGCGCCGTCGGCCCCGGCAAAGGGTTAGGAGACACCGCCATGTCCGTCCCGATCGTCCTCGCCGGGCACGGGCGGCTGCCCTCCGGCGTGGGGGAAGCCGCCGAAATGATCCTCGGGCCGCAGTCGCGGCTCAAGGTGTGCGAGCTGAGCCCGCACGACAGCCCGGAGGAGTTCGGCGTCCGGCTGCTCGCGCTGCTCGGCGGGGCGGGCGAGGCGCTCGTGCTCGCCGACCTGCACGGCGGCTCGCCGTTCAACGCCGTGCGCGCGCTCGCCGCCGTGCACCCGCGCATCCAGCTGGTGTCCGGGCTCAACCTGCCGATGCTGCTGGAAGTCCTGCTGCACACGACCGACGACGTCACCGAGCTCGCCGGGGTGGCCCGCGCCGCCGGCCGCGACGGCGTCGTCGACGTCCTGGAATCGACCTGGTGACCGCCGCGCTCCTGCTCGCCGCGCAAGACGTCCGGATCACGCCGGGGCCCGGGCACCCGCTCGGCGGCTACCTGGCCCGGCACGGCGTCGCCACCGGCACGCACGACGACCTCGAGGCGTCGCTGATCTGGCTGTCCACAGAGGACGATCCGGGCGTGCTGTGGGTGGCGCTCGACGCGCTGGCGGTCGACGCCGGCCTCACCCGCACCCTGGCCGACGCCGTCGCCGCGGCGGTCGGCATCGACCCCGAGCGGGTCGTCCTGTGCGCGTCGCACACGCATTCCGGACCCGAGGGCTGGACCGGCCCGCTGCACCCGGGGCTGCCGGGGCGGCGCGACGCCGGGCTGGTCGGCCGCATGGCGGAGACGGTCACCGGCGCGGCGCTGCGGCTGCGCGCGTGCCGCGGCCGCGTCCGGGCCCGCTGGCACGCGGGGTCGACCGAGGCCGTCGGCAGCAACCGCTACCGCAGGGACGGGCCGCACGACACGTCGTTCGGCGTGCTGGAGCTGCGCCGCGACGACGGTTCCCCGGCCGCGCTGCTGTTCGACTACGCGAGCCACCCGACCGTGCTCGGGCCGGACAACCTGACGTGGTCGGCCGACTGGCCGGGGGCGACCCGGCGCGAGCTGGCGGCCCTGATCGGGCAGCCGGTCTCGGCGTTCCTGCAGGGCGCGGCGGGCGACGCGAGCTCCCGGTTCGTCCGCCGCGGCCGCGACCACGACGAAGTCCGCACACTGGGCGGCCACCTGGCGATGTCGATCGCGCGGACGCTTTCGGCGGCGGCGGTGTCGTCTTCGGGGGCGGAGACCGGCCCGGTCCGGATGACCCGCTCGACGCTGCACCTGCCGTACCGGGACGTGCCATCCCTGGAGGACAGCCTGCAGCTGCGGGAGTCGGCCGAGCGGGAGTGGCAGCGCGAGCTGGCGCACCACGGCGAAGACCACCCGGCGGTCCGGATCGCGCAGACGCGTTATGAGGGGTGCGCGATGCTGGCCGCGATGGCGGCCACCGACCGGCCCACGGGCTGTGCGGAGGTCCCGGTCAGCGTCGTGTCGCTGGGGGAGATCGCGTGGCTGCACACGCCGTTCGAGCTGTTCGCGTCCCTGGGGCTGCGGATCCGCCGAGGCAGCCCGTTCCGGCACACACGGGTGATCGGCTATTCCGACGGGTATCTGGGGTACCTGCCGGACGCGGACGGGCACCGCAACGGCGTGTACGAGTCGTACGTGACGCTGTTCGAGCCCGACGCCGGGGACAGGCTGGTGGAGCACTGCCTCAAGCTGCTGCGGGCTCATCAGGCGGGCCCCACCTAAGCCGAGCCGACACGCGAGCCGGCACCGACGAGCACCCAGACCCCGCGCACCCCGATCCGAAGCCGGAACACGGCCGGTGTTGTCGGCCGTAGTCACAATGACAGCTTCGGGGTGCCGGAAGGCACTACCCCGACCCCGCCGTGCCACAGGCTCAGGCCGGGCTGCGCCGCGCCTGCGTGAAGACCGTGTAGCGGTCCGCCCGGTAGAGCGACCGGCCCGCCTCGATGACGCCGCCGCTCTGGTCGTGCAGGGTGCCCTCGATGATCAGGCACGGCTGGCTCGGCTCGATGCCGAGGAGGGCGGCGTCGCCGGTGTCCGGGAGGACCGCCGAGATCGCCGTGTCGTTCCACTCCGCGTGGACGCCCCAGCGCTCCTCGATCGTGCGGTGCAGGGACTGCGTCTCCCAGTCGAACAGCTCGATGCCCGGGAACCGGTCGACGGACAGGTTGGTGCGCTCGACGGCGAACGGCTCGTCGTCGACGTACCGCAGCCGTTCCAGCCGGAACACCCGCGCGCCCGGGGGGACGTTGAGGCGGCCGGCGAGCCGCCGTCCCGCGCCCTCGACCTCGGCGTGCAGCACCTTCGTCTTCGGGACGACACCGCGGGCCTTCATGTCCTCGGTGAAGGAGGTCAGCATGTCGATGTGCGCGGCCTGGCGCTCGGCGGTGAAGGTGGCGGTGCCGTGCTGGCGGTAGAGGACGCCGTCGGAGACCAGGCGGTTGATCTCCTGCCGCACGGTGCCGCGGGCGACGCCGAAGTGCTCGGCGAGGAACCGTTCGGACGGCATCAGCCGCCCGGGCCCGGCTTCGGTGGCGACGCTTTCCAGGATCTCGCGCAGCTGGTCGCCCTTGGGCCGCCCCGGCTGCAGCGCGTCCGGGAGCCGGAGATCGCTCGCGGGGACGTGTTTCGGACGGGGCATGCGATCAGTATGTCGCGCCGCCGGTCACGGGGTAACACCGCTCATCCGGTGGCGCGGCGGTGAAGGCGGGGAGGTGACGACGTTCGGGCGCAGGGACGGGCTGCCGTCGGGTCCAGCGGGTGAGCGCGATCGGGCGACGGCGGTTGGTCCGGGGCGCGCTCATCCGGTGGCGCGGCGGGCGAGGCCGAGCCGGTCGGCCGAGGTCGCCCGAGAAGCGCGGCCGCCTCAGCCCGTCGCGCGGCGGGCGAGGTCCGTCAAGAACCGCTCGGCCAGCGCTTCCCCCGTCACGTGCCCGACCGACCGGTACAGCCCCCTGGCTTCCCGGGCCGTCCCCGCGGCCAGCATCGAACGGCCCGCCGCGCCCTCGACCGCCGCCAGTCCCAGCAGCGCCTGGGCCTCCAGCAGCCGGTAGCCGCCCGCGCGGGCCGCGTCCAATGCCGTTCGCGCGTGTTCGCCCGCCTCCGGGACCCGGCCGGCCGCCGCCAGCACGCCCGCCAGCGTTGCCGATGCCTCCGCCAGCTGGCCCCGTAGCCCCGACTCCACCGCCAGTTCGCGGGCTTCGGAAAGCACCCGCTCCGCCAGCGCCAGGTCGCCACCGGCTTCCGCGGCCCGGCCGAGCGCGATCAGCGCCGCCGCCTCCACCTGGCGGTCGCCGTCGCGGCGGACGCGGTCCAGCGCTTCCTCCGCCGTCCGTGCCGCCGCCGCGTGGTCGCCGCGGGCGCCCTGCAACGCGCTCAACGCCGTGAGCGCCGTCGCCTCGCCGAAGCTCGAACCCAGCTCGCGGAACGCCGTCAGGGACCGCTCGGCCGCTTCGCCCGCCTCGTCGAACCGGCCCGTTTCCAGCAGCACCCACGCGTGGTCGGCGAGGTTCGCCGCCTCCCAGAACCGCAGATCTTCCCGGCGGCACAGCGCGACCGCCTCGCACAGGCAGTCTTCGGCCTGCTCCAGCCGGCCGAGCTGGCGGTAGTGGCAGCTCAGCGAGTTCAGCGCGAGCGCTTCGCCCGAGGAGTTCGCCAGCTCGCGGAACAGCTGGATCGCGCGCCGGCTGTGTTCGACGGCTTCCGACAGCCGGCCCGTCCACTCCAGCATCGAGCCCAGGTTCGCGACCGCCGTCGCCTCGCACTCGCGCCAGCCGCACGCCCGGCTGGCCAGCACCGCCTTCTCCGAGTGCCGGATGCCCGCCTCGTGCTGGCCTTCCCGGAAGTACGCGCCCCCGACGGACAGGTGCACCAGCGCCTCGGCCGGCTGGGCGCCGTGTTCGCGCGCCGCCCGCAGCACGATCGGCGCCAGCTCCAGCCACTCCGCGCGGCGGCCGTGGTCGTGGAAGAAGCGGCGCAACGCGTCGGCGAGGTACCACGCCGCCGGGTACGGCCCGCGCGTCGCCGCCAGCCGCAGCGCCGCCGCCAGGTTCGTCGCCTCGACGTCCAGCCAGGCCACGGCGGCCGCGGCGTCGGCGAACGCGACCGGGCTCGGCGCCGCCGGGGCGTCGTCGCGGGGCAGCGTGACGATCCGCGCGCCCAGCAGGGCGACGGCGGCGTCGGCGGCCGCGCAGTAGCCGGTGAACAGCCGCTCCCACGCCTTTTCCCGCGCGATCTCGTCTTCGTCGGCGACGACGCACCGCTCGGCGTAGCGGCGGGCGAGGTCGTGGAACCGGTAGCGGCGGGGCGCGTGCGCCTCCAGGAGGTTGGCCGCGGTCAGCCCGCGCAGCCGCCGGGCTGCCTCTTCGGCCGGGACGTCCAGCAGGGCCGCCGCGGCGATCGCCGTGAAGTCGGCCCCGGGCACCAGCGCCAGCAGCCGGAACGCGTGCCGCAGCCCGGGTGGCAACGCCTGGTAGGACACCGAGAACGCCTTCGCGACGGCGCTCTCTTCATCGCCGTCGAAGCCGAGCTGGGCCAGGGGGTCGCCGCGCAGCTCGTCGACCAGCTCGCCGAGGCTCGCGACGCCGGTGTTCGTCGCCGCGATCCGCAGCGCGAGGGGGTGGTGCCCGCAGAGCCGGGCCAGCTCGCCCGCCGCGTCCGGCTCGGCGGTGGCCCGCTCGCCGAGCAGTGCGGTCAGCAGCGCGCGCGAGTCGTCTTCGGGCAGCTGCGCCAGGCCCAGCGCCCGGGCACCGGTGCGCGCGACGAACTCGTCGAGCCGGTGGCGGCTGGTCACCAGCACCCGGCCGGACGACGGCAGCAGCGGCAGCACCTGGGCGGCGTCGCGGGCGTTGTCCAGCACGACGAGCGCCTGCCGGTCGGCCAGCAGCGAGCGGTAGAGCTTGCTCTGGTCGTCGACGCCCGGCGGCACGTCCCGCAGGTCGACACCGAGGGTGCGCAGCAGCTGGGCAAGCGCGGCGGCGGGGGTGAGCGGCTCGTCGTCGGCGTCGAAGCCGCGCAGGTTGACGTACAGCTGGCCGTCGGGGAAGCGCGCCCGCGCGGTGTGGGCCCAGTGCACGGCCAGCGCGGTCTTGCCGACGCCGGCGGTCCCGGTGATCACCCAGACGTCCCCCGGCTCGTCGAGCGCGGCCAGTTCGGGGGCCCGGCCGGTGAACCCGCGGACGTCCAGCGGCAGCTCGGCGGGCCGCGGCACGACCGGGGCCGCGGCCGGCTCCGGTTCCCCCTCGCCGCGCAGGATCCGCATCCGCAGGTCCTGCAGGGCCTGGCCGGGTTCGATGCCGAGCTCGTCGACGAGCAGCTCGTGGGCCCGCGTGTAGGTGTCGAGGGCTTCCGGGGTCCGGCCGCAGCGGTGCAGCGCGAGCATCAGCGCGGCCCGCAGCCGTTCGCGGAACGGGTGCTCCTCGACGAGCCGGCGCAGCTCCCCGACGACTTCGCCGTGCCGCCCGGACGCCAGTTCCTGCTCGTACAGCTCCTCCAGCACGACGAGCCGGCGTTCGGCCAGCGCCGGGCCTTCGTGCGCGGCCAGCGCCTCGCTCACGCCGCCCAGCGGGGTGCCGTCCCACAGCGCGAGCGCGGCGCGCAGGTGCGCGACGGCGGCCGGCCCGGACGTCGCCCTGGCCAGTGCGACCTCGTCGTCGAACACGTCGAGGTCGCGGTCGCCGGGCGCGACCTCCAGGACGTACCCGGGCGCGCGGCGGACGATCGCGTCGCGGCCGAGGAGCTTCCGCAGTTCCGAGATGTGCACCTGCAGCCGCCCGCGGACGCTCGGCGGCGCGTTCTCGCCCCAGGTCAGGTCGATGAGCCGGTCTTCGCTGACCACGCGGTTGGGGTTCAGCAGGAGGGCGGCCAGCACGGACGTCTGCTTCTGGCCACCGGGCCGGACGGCGCCCGCGTCGCCGAGGACCGTGACCGGTCCGAGCAGGCGGTAGCGCACGAGTAGCCCCCAGAAGGCCGACCGAAGCGGAACGGAAGTGCCGTGATCGACCCTAGCTCGGGGCGAGGGCAAAGGAGGCCGTGGGTGGACACCGACGAGGCCGAGCGGCTGCTGGTCGTCTGCTTCCCGGACGCGGGGGAGGCAGCCGGCCGGTACCGGGCGTGGCGCGATCCGCGGATCGCCGTGCACGTCGTCGAGCTGCCCGGCCGTGGCGAGCGCAGCGCGGAACACCCCTACCGGGACATGTGGCTGCTCGTCGAGGCCCTCGCGGTGGAGCTGGCGGGGGTGCTCGCCCGCCCGCACGTGCTGTTCGGCGCGGGGCTGGGCGCGCTGGTGGCCTACCGGCTGGCGCAGCGGCGGGTGGCCGCGGGACTGGGGGTCCCGCGGGCACTCGTCGTGGCGCACCAGGCGCCGCCGGACCGGGCCGCGCGGGTGGTGCCGGCGCAGGCGGCCCGCGCGGACGTCAGCCTGCTGGCCAGCGACGCGCACGTGCCGGTGGCGCCGCCGCTGCCGTGCCCGATCCGCGGCTTCGGCGAGCCGCACGCGATGGCGGGCTGGGGCGAGCATACGGAAGCGGGGTTCGTGCTCGCCCCGGCGCGCGAGCGGGACAGCGGCGCGCTGCTGCGCGACGCCGTCCTGCGCGCGGCCTACTTGGTTTCGGCGTTGGCCGTCCCGGGCTTGGGTGAGTCGCCGATGTAGGGACCGACGCCGATCGAGGGGCCGGTCTGCGGCGGGGTCTCGGCCGCCTGCGCGGCGGGCGCGAGGACGAGGACGGCCAGGAAGGCCGTACCGATGACGGCCTGGAGAACACGGGCTTTCATGTTTCGACTCCTCACGCTTCGGGATGCGGGTCGATCTTGCCCGAGTGGACTTCCAATCCGCTTCCCTTTGCTCCCGGTGGTCGTCCGCTCACCGGCCGTCCCTTGTGGAGCGCGTCGATTCCGCGCGGGGAATTGGCCCGCGGGCGGCGGCCGTCGAGGATCGCCGGGTGCTTACGACTTCGACACCCGGCCCTCAGACCCTGGCCGACCGCTACATCGCCCTCTGGACCGAACCCGACGAGCAGGCCCGCCGGGCCGCGATCCGCGCGCTGTGGGCGCCCGGCGGCGCCCACGTCCTCCAGCCGCCCGCCGAGGTGGTGAAGATCGCGGCGGAGCTGGGCTTCGACTCGCCGTCGCTCGAGGCCTGCGGCTACGAAGCCATCGAAACGCGGGTGCGGCGCAGCTACGACCGGTTCGTCGCCGCGGGCGAGTTCACCTTCCGGGCGAAGGGCGGCGCGGTCCGGCTCGGGCAGGTCGTGAAGTTCGAGTGGAGCACCGTTCGGGTCGCCGACGACACCGTCGTGGGCGGCGGGCTGGAGGTCCTGCTCCTCGACGAGGACGGTGCCATTTCGCGCGACACGATGTTCCCCGGGTGACATCATCGGTCGTCATGGGGAGTGACGACGCGAACACGATTCTGCGCATGGCGAGCCTCGCGACACCGATGGCCCTGCGGGTGGCGGTGACTTTGGGCCTTCCGGACCGGCTACGCGATTCGGACACCGCCGTGGACCGGCTCGCGGAAGACCTCGGCGTCGCGCCGATTCCGCTCGACCTCCTGCTGGCCCACCTCACCACGCTCGGGTTCTTCGAGCGGACCGCCACCGGCTACCGCACCACGGAGTACGGCGAGCACCTCTGCGGCGACAGCCTCACCACGGTCCTGCTGAACCTGGACACCGCGGGCGGGCGCGCCGAGCTGGCGTTCACCGAGCTCCTGCACAGCGTCACCACCGGGCAGGCCGGGTACGACCGCCGGTACGGGCGGGACTTCTGGTCCGACCTCGCCGCGCACCCGCCGCTGCGGGAGTCGTTCGACCGGCAGATGGCGCACCGGCTGCGGGCCGGGGTGCCGCACCTCGCGGCGGGGTTCGGCTGGGGCCGGTTCGCCACGATCGTCGACGTCGGCGGCGGTCCGGGCACGGCGCTCGCGGGCATCCTGGCGGCCCATCCCGCGGTCCGGGGCCGGCTGGTCGACCTCGACGTCACCGCGGCCGCCGCGACCTTCGCCGAGCACGGGCTCGACGACCGGGCTTCGGTGCTGGAAGGCAGCTTCTTCGACCCGCTCCCGGCCGGGGCGGACGCCTACCTGCTCGTCGACATCCTGCACGACTGGGACGACGAGCACGCCCACCGCATCCTGGCCCGCTGCGTCGAGGCGGCCGCGCCGGACGGGCGGATCGTCGTCGTCGAGCCGGTGGGCGGGCGGCAGGCCGCGACGGACATGGACCTGGCCATGCTCGTCATCTTCGGGGGGCGGGAACGCCGGGTCGAGGAGTTCGAGGCGCTGGCGTCGGAACACGGGCTGGTCCTGGACTCGGTGACGGACGCGGGCGGGCGGTCGATCTTGGAGTTCAAAATCGTATAAGCGCTGTTACAATTTCGCCCGTGCCGCTGTCCCGTGCCTTCGTCGACCCGACCCCGCTGCGCGTCTCGCCGGCCTTCCGGCGGCTCTGGATCGGCCGTGTGTTCTCGGGCTTCGGGTCGCAGATGACGCTCGTCGCCGTGCTGTTCCAGGTCTGGGAGCAGACCCGGAGCACGGTCTGGACCGGGGCGGTCGGGCTCGCGCAGGCCCTGCCCGTGGTGGTGTTCGGCCTGCTCGCGGGATCGCTGGCGGACCGCGTCGACCGGCGGCGGTTCGCGCTGGTCACCACCGCCGGGCAAGCGGTCTGCTCGGTGCTCCTCGCCGTGCAGGGGTTTCTCGGTGACGTGCCGGTCCTCCTGGTCCTGGGCCTGGTGGCCGTCCAGTCGTGCTTCGTCGCGGGCGGCGGGCCGGCGGCGCGCACGTTCGTCCCGAGGCTGCTCGCGCCGGCGCAGCTGCCGGCCGGGCTGGCGCTGAACCGGATCGCGTTCCAGGGCGCGATGCTGCTCGGCCCGGCGCTGGGTGGCCTGCTGCTGGGCCGGCTCGGGGTGGGCGGCTGCTACGTCGTCGACGCGCTGACGTTCGGCATGGCGTTCTACGGCGTGTTCGGTCTCCCGCCGATGCGGCCGGACGGCGAACCGTCGCGGCCGGGCCTGCGCGGGGTGCTGGACGGGCTGGCGTTCCTGGTGCGCACGCCGGTCGTCCGGGGCGCGTTGCTGACCGACCTGGCGGCGACGGTCCTGTCGATGCCGATCAGCCTCTTCCCGCTGGTCAACGCGGAAAGGTTCGCCGGCGACCCACGGACGCTGGGCCTGTTCCTGTCGGCGATCGCGGTCGGCGGGGTGGCGGCATCGGTGTTTTCGGGGACGTTCACCCGGCTGTCCCGGCCGGGGCTGGTGATGCTCGCCGGCTCGGCGGCGTGGGGCGGGAGCCTGGTGGTGTTCGGGCTGGCGCCGGACCCGTGGGTGGGGTTGGCGTGCCTCGTGCTGGCGGGCGCGGCGGACACCGTTTCGGTGGTGTCGCGCGGGGCGCTGGTGCAGCTCAACACGCCGGACGGGCTGCTGGGCCGGGTGGCGGCGGCGGAGCAGATCGTCGGCCAGGCGGGGCCGGATCTGGGGAACGTGCGCGGCGGCCTGGTGGCGGGGGTGACGTCGGGGACGGCCGCGCTGGTGAGCGGCGGGGTGTTGTGCGTGGTGGCGGTGGCGCTGGTGGGCGCGGCAACGCCGGGGCTGCGCCGCTTCGCGACGCCCGCGAAGGTCGCCGTGGAGTAGCGAGTCCGCCACTTGCGCCGGTGCACACCTGGACCCGAAGCGTGCACGCACGGTCATCACGTGGCCTTCCGTCGCGCTCCGCCACCAGGTAGTCCTTTCCTGACAACACTTCCGTCCGTCCGGAAAGGACCGAAATGACCCGACGCATCCGCGCGGCAGCCGCCCTCGCCGTCGCGGTGGCCGCCCTCGCCGCCGCCCCCGCCGACGCGACCGTCCAAAGTGGAAGCGGCACCATCACCGACCCCTGGGTGCCGACCCGCGCCGCGCACGTCACCTGCCAGACCGCCACCCTCTTCGGCAACTACACCCCCGGCCAAGGCCACTCCGACCCGATCGCCACGCTCGTCCAGGGCAACTACATCGGCGTCCGGTACATCACCGCCGACCACTACTCCGCCGACGTCTTCTGGCACGGCACGAGCAAGTGGGGCTTCCTCCTCCGCGACTGCTTCGCCCTGAACTGAAAGGGAACCCGATGAAACGCGCCATCCTGACCACCGCACTCGCCGCCGCCGCGGCGATCGCGTTCACGCCCGCCGCGAGCGCCGGTACCGTGCACGAAATCTGCGCCCAGGACCTCTACGTCCGCACTCAACCCGCCGGCGTCATCATCGGCACCCTCTACCGCGGCGACCACTTCGAACTCTCGCGGTACTCGCCCAGCGGCGACTGGGCCGAGGGCTACGCCATGGGCCACGTGAACCAGCGGGGCTGGATCCAGGCCGGCTGGTTCTGCTGACCGCTCAGGGCACCTTGAGCGACAGCACGTCCGGCACCGTCACGGGCTGGCCGTAGAGGTTCGCGCTGCCGCCGATCGCGAGGACCCGGTGCGCCGGGGTGGCCGCGCAGACCAGCGATGCCCGGCCGTGCGGGAGGAGGGTGCCCAGCAGCACCCATTCGCCCGTGCGGACGTCGAGGACCTCGGCCGTGCGGTCCCGGGCCGTCGGCTCCTCGACCGGCGCGGGACCGCCGCCGACCACGACGATCCGGTCGTCCACCCCGACCGCGCCGGGCGCGCCGCGGCGCTTGCGCATCGGGGCGACGGCCTCCCAGCGGCCGGTGTCCGGGCAGTACCGCTCCACGGCATCGAGCGCGTTCTGCTGCCTGCTGGGCAGCCCGCCGAGCGCGTACAGGTGCGGGCCGGCCGCGACGAGCCGGAACCGGGCCCGCGGCGTGAGCATCGGGGCCACCGGCGCCCAGCGCCCCGCCGCCGGGTCGAAGACGAGCACGGCGTCCGTGGCGTGCTCCTCCGGGTCGCTGTCGCCGACGAAACCGCCCGCCACGTAGAGCTTCCCGCCCAGTCCGGCCGCCGAAGCCGCGCCGAGCGGGACCGGCAGCGGCGGGCCCGCCCGCCACGCGTCGGCCGCCGGGTCGTAGACCTCCACCACGTCGGTCGTGCGCCCGTCCGGGGTGATCCCCGCGGCGGCGTAGACCAGCTCGCCGACCACGCCGACCGCGTGGTTGCCGCGCGGCGTGGGCATCGGGCCGACGTAGTGCCACTCGCCGCTGCCGGTCAGCTTGCGGGTCTCCACCGAGCCGTAGCCGACGTTCCCGTCCGTGCCGCCGAGCACGAAGACGTCGTCGCCGACGGTCGCCACCTCGTGGGCGAACCGGGGCGAGAGCATCGGCGGCCGGTACTTCCAGGATTCGTTCATCGGGCACCACCCCTCTTTTCGCGGCCAGAGTCTCCGCGGGGAGGCCGCCTGTTACGACGGATTAGATTTCCGCTATTCGCGGTGGCGCGGGTTATTCGTTTTCGGATGCCTCGGCGGGGAGGAACGGCACTGACGATCATCCGACGCAGTGGGCTGGGCCGGATGGCGGACATCGATCACGCTGTGTGCCCGCTTCCCGTTGGTTTGTTTCCGATGGTGATCACCGGCTCGGTATTTCTCGGCAACGTGTTTGCGGTCCGGGAAATCGTCATCTACAGTCCGGCGATCAACGGCTCGAAAGCCGGAATCCGTGGTCCCCGTGTTTCTTTCCGAGGAGTGGTATGCGCAAACGCGCCTCGACCCGCCGGTTCGCCGTGCTCGCGCTCGTCCTCGCACTGGTGAGCGCGTGCAGCCAGCGGACCGCGTCCGGCGGTGCCGTCGAAAAGGCGTCGATCCGGGTCGCGGTCTTCGCCACCGTCGACCTCGCCACGTTCTGGCTGGCGCAGGAGGGCGGCTACTTCAAGGCGGAGGGCCTCGACGTGCAGGCCGACACCGCCGCCAGCGGGCAGGAGTCGCTCACCCGCTTGGCGAACGGCCAGGACGACCTCGCGCTCTCGACCTACACCCTGTTCTTCCTGGCGAAGAACAACGGCTCCGACGTGAAGCTGGTCAGCGACGCCACGTCGGCCAGCCCCCGCAGCAACGAACTGGTCACGGTGCCCAATTCGCCGGTGAAGTCGGTCAACGACCTGAACGGCAAGCGGATCGCGATCAGCTCGAAGAACGCCGCTTCGGACGTGCTGACCCGGTCGGTGATGCGCGACCACGGCGTCGCGTTCGACAAGGTGCAGTGGGTCCCGATGCCGCTGCCGGAGATGGGGGCCGCGCTGGCGCAGGGCCGCGTCGACGCCGCCTACCAGCCGGAGCCGTTCCTGACCCAGGCCGCCAAGACGGCCGGGGCGTTCCCGGTCATCGACGCCGCGAGCGGCAGCACGCAGGCCTTCCCGCTGACCGGCTTCGGCGCCACCGGGAAGTGGGTCCAGGACCACCCGAAGACGATGCTTGCCTTCCAGCGCGCGATGCTCAACGCCACGCGTGCCGCCGTCGACCGCGGCCGGATCGAGCCGCTCGTCGTCCGCAACGCCCACGTCGACCAGGACATCGCGAGCCTGATGGTGATGCCGGCGTTCGGGTCCACCCTGGACGCCCGCCGCATCCAGCGCGTGCCCGACCTGCTGCAGCAGCTGGGCGTCGTCCAGACGAAGCTCGACGCCTCCTCGATGATCACGCCGCAGGCCAGCACGGGCTGAGCCCCGGCACGACACGGACCGGGCGGGTGCGCTGAAGAGCGCGCCCGCCCTTTTCGTGTGGGTTCGTGCCTTGACACGACCGGCGCCGCACTCCACCCTCTTCATACCGACCGCGCGGTACGGCCTGGTCCACATGGTGAGACAGGAGTCATCGATGACACTGCCTGGCGAAGACCTGCTCGTGGTCGACGGCCTCACCGTCCGGTTCGGCGGGCTCACCGCGCTCCGCGACGTCCGGCTGAGCGTCGGCGCGGGCACGGTCGTCGGGGTCATCGGCCCCAACGGCGCCGGGAAGACCACGCTCTTCAACGTCGTCTGCGGGTTCGTCCGGCCGCAGGCGGGCCGGGTGGTCTGGCGCGGGGAACCCCTCGTGCGCCACCGCCCCGAGCACCTCGCGGGCCTCGGGATCGTCCGGACCCTCCAGGGTCTCGGCCTCTTCGCCGGGCTGACCGTGCTCGAGAACGTGATGGCCGGCGCGGGCCGCCACGCCCGCACCGGCGTCCTGCCCGCGCTCGTCGGCGCCGGCCGGTCCGCGCGCGACGAGTCCGGCCTGGCCGCGCGCGCCCGCGCCACGCTCGGCGAACTCGGGATCGCCGACCTCGCCGACCGCTTGCCCGGTGTCCTGCCCTACGGCGTGCGAAAACGCGTCGCCCTCGCGCGGGCGCTGGTGGCCGAGCCCGACCTGCTGCTGCTCGACGAACCCGCGAGCGGGCTGTCGGCGGCCGAGCTCGTCGAGCTGTCGACGCTGATCCTGTCGCTGCGGCGGCAGATGGCGGTCGTGCTCGTCGAGCACCACATGGACCTGGTGATGCAGGTGTGCGACCGGGTCGTGGTGCTCAACTTCGGCGAGGTGATCGCGGCGGGCACGCCGGCCGAGATCCAGGCCGACCCCCGCGTGGCCGAGGCCTACCTCGGCGACCCCGCCGAGGAGGCGCCGAGTGCTTGAGATCGACGAGCTTTCCGTGGCCTACGGCGCCGTCCGCGCGCTCGACGGCGTCGGCATCGAAGTCGAGCGGGGCGGGATCACCGCCGTGCTCGGGGCGAACGGGGCGGGCAAGACGACGCTGCTGCGCACGATCAGCGGCCTGCAGCCCGCCCGCGGCGGCCGGATCGCCTGGGACGGCCGGGAACTGACCGGGCTGGCGCCCGACCGCATCGCGCGCGGCGGGGTCGCGCACGTGCCCGAAGGCGGCGGCGTCATCACCGAGCTGACCGTCGACGAGAACCTCCGGCTGGGCGCGCTGTGGCGGCGGGACCGCGCCGACCGCGCGGCGGCTCGCAACGAGGTGTACGAGCTTTTCCCGCCGTTGGCAGAACGTTCGGCGAAACCCGCGTCGACGCTGTCCGGCGGCGAGCGGCAGATGCTGGCCATCGGCCGCGCGCTGATGAGCCGGCCGTCCCTGCTGTTGCTCGACGAACCCTCGCTCGGCCTCGCGCCGCTGATCACCGCCCGGATCATGGGCATCCTGCGCGACCTACGGGCTTCGACCGGGCTCACCGTCGTGCTCGTCGAGCAGAACGCGCACTCCGCGCTGTCCATCGCCGACCGCGGGTACGTCCTGGCGCTGGGCCGGGTCGTCGCCGTCGACACCGCGGCCGAGCTGCTGGCCGACGACGGTCTCCGCCACGCCTACCTCGGTTTCTGAGCAACCACCAGGGAGAGAACGGTCCGGTATGCAGGAATTCCTCGACCTGACCCTCGGCGGGATCTCCGCCGGCGCGGTCTACGCGGCGCTCGGGCTGGCGCTGGTCATCATCTACCGGGCCACCCGGGTGGTGAACTTCGCCCAGCCCGCCCTCGCCCTCATCTCGACGTACCTCGCGTATTCGGTGACGAAGGCGACCGGCAGCTACTGGCTCGGCTTCGCCGTAGCGATCGTGGCCGGGACCGTGCTGGGCGTCGCCACCGAACGGCTGCTGATCCGGCCGCTGCGGCACCGCTCCGAGCTGAGCTCGATCATCGTCACGCTCGGGCTTTTGCTGGTGCTGCAGGCGATCGCGGGCATGATCTGGTCCAACGAGCCGCTGGCGTTCCCGTACGCCTTCGACTTCCGCGGCCGGTTCTCCGCCAACGACCTGTTCGTCGTGCTGATCGTGCTGGCCATCGCCGGGCTGGTGCTGGTGGTGTTCAAGTACACGCCGCTGGGCCTGCGGATGCGGGCGGCGGCGTTCGCCCCGGACGTCGCTCGCACGTTGGGCGTCCGGGTCGGGCTGATGCTCACCGTCGGCTGGGGACTGGCCGCCGCGGTCGGCTCGCTGGCCGGCCTGCTGGCCACCCCGCCGTTCCTCTTCCCGAACGTCCTGGACGGCGTCTTCGTCTACGCCCTCACCGCCGCGGTGCTCGGCGGGCTCGACAACCCCTTGGGCACCATCGCCGGCGGGTTCGTGCTCGGTGTCGGGCTGTCCTATGTGTCCGGCTACTTCGGACCGGAGATGGTGACGATCGCGGCGCTGGCGATCCTCGTCGTCGTGCTGATCGTGCGGCCCAGCGGGTTGTTCGGCCGGGCGAAGGTGAGGCGGGTATGACGGTGCGCACGAGCCTTCCGGAAACCCGCGTGGAGACCGCCGCGAAGAAGCGGACGCTCCCGCCGCTGCTGCGCCACACCCTGTTCGCGCTGGCCGCGTTCGCCGCCGTCGTCCTGCTGACCCTGGTCACCGACGAGTTCACCAACCTGCGGCTCGCGACCATCGGCTACTACCTGATCGCGGTGGCCGGGCTGACCCTGCTGACCGGCCTGACCGGCCAGGTTTCGCTGGGCCACGGCGCGTTCATGTTCATCGGCGCGTACACGGTCGCCTTGCTGGTGAAGCACGTGCCGTCGTTCCCGCTGTGGGCCGACCTGCTGCTCGCCTCGGCCGCCGGCGGCCTCGCCGGGCTGCTGGCCGGGGCCGCCGCGGCCCGGCTGCGCGGCCCGTACCTCGCCGGCGCGACGCTCGCGCTGGCCGTCGGGCTGCCCGCGCTCACCCGCCGGTTCCAGGACTTCCTCGGCGGCAGCAACGGGCTCAGCTTCACCGTCCACAGCAGACCGTCCGGAGTGGCCGTTCCGGAGCTGCGCTGGCAGACCTGGATCGTCTGGCTCAGCGTGCTCATCGCGCTGGTGCTCGTGGTGAACGTCGTGCGCGGCCGGCTCGGGCGCGACTTCCGCGCGGTGCGCGACGACGAGGTCGCCGCGTCGCTGAGCGGGATCGCCGTCGGGCGCACGAAGATCCTCGCGTTCCTCATCAGCGCGGTGTGCGGCGGGCTGGCCGGCGGCCTGCAGGCGTTCCTGCTCGGCACCGCCGCGCCCGGCTCGTTCACGCCGGCGCTGTCCCTGAGCTTGCTGGCCGCAGTGGTGCTGGGCGGGCTCGGGTCGCTGTGGGGCGCGCTGTGGGGCGCGGTCGCGCTCGTGTACTTCCAGGCCTGGTCCGAGGACCTCGCCGACGTCCTGCACCTGAACACCGACGTGGCCAACAACCTCCCGCTGGCGGTGTACGGCGTGATCCTCATCGTCGTCGTGCTCGCCTTCCCCCGTGGCATCCAGGGTGGTTTCCAGAAGCTGCGCGGACTTCTCCGTCGACCCGCCGAAAAGAAGGAGAACCATGAGACTCACTAGGTACGGCGCGGGGTTCGTCGCCCTCGCACTGGCGCTGACCGCGTGCGGCGGCGCGGGGGAGAGCGACGGCGGTGGTCAGCAGGCGGCCGACTCGGCCGTCGGCATCACGAAGGACACCGTCACCATCGGCACGCACCAGCCGCTCACCGGCCCGGCCGCGCCCGGGTACAGCAAGATCTCCGTCGGCGCCCGCGCGGTGTTCCAGGCGATCAACGACGGCGGCGGGATCAACGGCCGCAAGATCGACTACAAGGTCGAGGACGACGGCTACAACCCGACGAAGACCGTCGAGGTCGTCAAGAAGCTCGTGCTGCAGGACAAGGTGTTCGCGATCGTCGGCGGCCTCGGCACGCCGACGCACTCGAAGGTCGTCGACTACCTCAACACCGAGGGCGTGCCGGACCTGCTGGTGTCTTCGGGCGCGCTCGCGTGGGACAACCCGCAGAAGGCGCCGATGACCTTCGGCTACCAGGTCGACTACACGCGTGAAGGCAAGATCCAGGGCAAGTACATCAAGGACACCTTCGCCGGCAAGAAGATCGGGTACTTCACGCAGAACGACGACGTCGGCCGCGACACCCAGGCCGGGCTCGACCAGTTCGTCAAGGACCAGACCGTCGTCCGGCAGGGCTACGACAGCGCGAACACCGACGTCACGCCGCAGCTGTCCGCGCTCAAGACGGCCGGCGCCGAGGTCGTCGTCTGCGAGTGCATCCCGGCGTTCACCGCGCTCGCCATCCTGGCGGCGGCGAAGATCGGGTACAAGCCGCAGTTCGTCGTCAGCAGCATCGGCGCGGACCCGGCGACGCTGTCCGGGCTGCTGCAGGACTTCGCCAAGCGCGGCGGGGCCAGCGTGTCGAGCGCGCAGCTGCTGTCGGGGCTGATCGGCACCGGCTACCTGCCCGACGTCGCGCAGACGTCGGACCCGTGGGTCGCCTACTTCAAGGGCATCCACGACAAGTACATCCCGAAGGAGCCGCTCACCAACACGCTGTTCTACGGGATGGTGCAGGCCTACACGTTCGCGCAGGCGCTGAAGGCCGCCGGGCCGGACCCGACGCGGCAGAAGATCGTCGACGCGATGAGCTCGGGTGCCCTGAAGGGGCCGGGGCTGACACCGTTCGGGTTCTCGAAGGACTCGCACTCCGGGTACACGGGTGCGTACGTGTTCAAGATCAACCCGGACACCACGACGACGGTGATCCAGCCACCGTCGGTCACCGACCGGGGTACCGGGGCCATCACGGCCTACACCGGTGAACGCGCCACCCCGGAGCAGGTGAACCTGCTGGGCAAGTGAGGACCGGGCCGGCTCGTGGGGTCCACGGGCCGGCCCGCCCGCTCACATAGGGTGGCGACATGAACGTGCGGGACAAGGTGGTGCGGGCGGCGGTGCGCCTGTTCGCCGAGAAGGGCTTCGAGGCCACGACGGTCCGCGAGATCGTCGAGGAGGCCGGCGTCACCAAAGGCGGGCTGTACCACTACTTCGAGTCCAAGGACGACCTGCTGTTCGAGATCTACACGGCGATGCTGCGGATGCAGACGCGCCGGATGGTGACGATCGCGGAGTCGGACCTGCCGCTGCCGGAGCGCCTGCACGCGATCATCGCGGACGTCGTGGTGACGAGCATCGCCGACCTCGACGCGGCGACGGTGTTCTTCCAGTCGTTCCCGCTGCTGGAGAAGTCGAAGCAGGTCCAGGTACGCGCCGAGCGGCGCACGTACCACGAGCGCGTGCGGGACCTGGTCGAGGAGGGACAGCGGGCGGGGGTGTTCCGGGCGGACGTCCCCGCGGACCTGGTGATCAACTACCACTTCGGGGCGATCCACCGGCTCGGCATGTGGTACCACGCGGATGGGGAGCTGTCGGGGGAGCAGGTCGGGGAGCACTTCGCGAACCTGATGCTGCGCAGTCTCCGTCCTTAGTGGAGCTGCGGTAAGGTCGGTCCCATGTCGAGCCCCGAAGCGTCCAGGGCGGGGCTGCCGGTCACTCCGGCAGCCCGGTAACCCTCCAACCCTCCCGGGCTCCCGGGTGACCACGAACGCGTCCACCGCTTTCGTGATCCCTGGAGTTTCGCTGTGTCGCTCTACTTCCTCGGCCTCGGCGTGTTCGCCATGGGCACGTCCGAATTCATGCTCGCCGGGCTCGTTCCCGGCATCGCCGGCGCGCTGGGCGTCTCCGTCGCGCAGGCCGGGTACCTCACCTCCGCCTTCGCCGCCGGGATGGTCGCCGGGGCGCCGGTCATGGCCGCCCTCGCGCGGACCTGGCGACGCCGGACCGCCCTGCTGGTCTTCCTCGCCCTCTTCGTCGCCGCGCACGTCACCGGGGGGCTGACGAGCTCCTTCGGCGTCCTGCTCGGGACGCGGGTGGTCGCCGCGCTCGCCAACGCCGGCTTTCTCGCCGTCGCCCTGACCGCGGCCGCCGGGCTCGTGCCGCCGGAACGGACCGGGCGCGCGCTCGCCGTGCTGCTCGGGGGCACCACCCTCGCCTGCGTCGCCGGGATTCCCGGTGGTGCGCTGCTCGACGCCGCCTTCGGCTGGCGGTCCGCCTTCTGGGTCGTCGCCCTGCTGTGCCTGCCCGCCCTCGCCGGCGTGTCCCGCGTCGCCGACACCCCGGCCGGCGCCGCGGCCGACCTGCGCGGCGAACTCCGGGAACTCCGCCCCCTGCGCGGAGTTCTCCTGCTCGGCGCGCTCGTCAACGCCGCCACCTTCGGCGTCTTCACCTTCCTGGCCCCGCTCGCCGACGGCGTCGCGCCGGTGCCCGTGGTGCTCGCCGCCTTCGGGATCGGGTGCTTCGCCGGTGTGGCGGCGGCGGGCCGGCTCGCCGACCGGTGGCCCGGCCGGGTCATCGCGATCGGCGGCGCGCTCCTGCTCGCCGGCTGGGTCACGCTGGCCCTCACCACCGACGCGCTCGTCGTCCTCGCCTTCACGCAGGGCACGCTGTCCTTCGCCGTCGGCGGCACGGTGATCACCCGGATCCTGCGCGAGGCCACCGGCGCCCCGACGATGGCGGGCTCCTACGCGACCGCCGCGCTCAACGTCGGCGCGACAGCGGGCCCGGTCCTCGCGGGGTGGGCGAACCCCTTCTGGGTCGCCGCGGCGCTCGTGGCCGCGGCGCTGGGGGTTCACGCCCTCCGGCGCCGGACGTAGTGGGCGACCAGCCCGGCGATCGCGGCGATCGCGACGACCCCGGCGATCATCCGGGGCACCGGGCCCAGCCCGAACAGGGTGCCGCCCGCGTTGACGGCGGCGCTGACGATGAGGACCGGCCACAGCGCGGTCGCGGTACGGGTGGAAACGATGTCGTTCGTCATGCCCGGAACACTACGAACGCGCTGCTCACGGCACGATCCCGTCGGCACCCCGAACGGGGGTAGCGCCAGCGCTACCCCGCGTCGCGGCCGAGGTAGGCGAGCACCGCCAGCACCCGGCGGTGCCCGCCGCCTTCGTCGGACGGCAGGCCGAGCTTCGCGAAGATGTTGCGGATGTGCTTGAGCACCGCGCCGTCGCTGACGACGAGCAGCTCGGCGATCGTGCCGTTGTTGTAGCCCTCGGCCATCAGCGCCAGCACTTCCCGCTCCCGCGCGGTCAACGCTTCCAGCGGGTCCTTCGCGCGCCGGCGGGACATCAGCTGGCCGATGACCTCCGGGTCCATCGCCGTGCCACCCTTCGCGACCCGCTCGAGGGCGTCGAGGAACCGCTCGACCTTGCCGACGCGCTCCTTGAGCAGGTAGCCGACCGCGCCGACGCCGTCGGCGAGCAGTTCGACCGCGTAGCTCGTCTCGACGTGCGCCGAGAGCACCAGCACCGGCAGCCCGGGGTGGATCTCACGGGCGCGCACGGCGGCGCGCAGGCCCTCGTCGCGGTGGGTCGGCGGCATCCGGACGTCCATCACGACGGCGTCGGGCCGGTCGCCTTCGACGAACTCGAGGAAGGCCTCGGCGTTGTCGAACGTGGCGGCCACCTCGATGCCCGCCGTCTTCAGCAGCAGTGCCAGGCCTTCGCGCAGCAAGGCGTCGTCTTCGGCGATCACGACCCGCATGGCAGCTCCACTCGCAGCACGGTCGGCCCACCGGGTGGGCTGGTCAGGGTGAGGGTTCCGTCGAAGGCCTCGGCGCGGCGCCGGATCCCGGCCAGGCCGCTGCCGCGCCGCTCGTCGGCGCCGCCGCGGCCGTCGTCCCGGATCTCCAGGGACAGCAGGGAAGCCGTGCCGCCGAGTGTGATGTCCACAGTGGACGCGTCGGCGTGCTTGGTGACGTTGGCGAGCATCTCGGCGACGACGAAGTACGCGGCCGCCTCGACCGCGGCCGGGCGGCCGGTCTCGTACTCGACGGTGACGGCCGTCGGCACCGGGCAGTGCTCGGCGAGCGCGCGCACCGCCCCGGCGAGGCCGCGCTCGCTCAGCAGCGGCGGGTAGATGCTGCGCACCACGGTCCGCAGCTCGGCCAGCGCGTCGGTCGCGGTGTCCTGCGCCTTGACCAGCAGGTCGCGTGCCGTGGCCGGGTCGCGGTCGTAGAGCTGGCCGGCGATGCCGAGTTGCAGGACGACCGCGGCGATCCGCGCCTGGGTGCCGTCGTGCAGGTCACGCTCGATGCGGCGCAGCTCGGCGCCGTGCGCCTCCAGCGCGGCCGCCCGCGTCGCGGTCAGTTCGGCGACCCGGTCGGCCAGCACGACGCCGGGTGCCGGCCGGAGCAGCTTCTGCGCGGTGCGGGCCTGCCAGCGCGCGGCCCGCGGCAGCAGCAGCGTCGCCGCGGCCATGCCGACGGCGACCAGGAAGTCCAGCCCCGCCCGCGGCCACGAGTTCACCACGATGCCGAGCGAGCCCTCGATCCCGCCGGGCACGGCCGGCCAGATCAGGACCGTGACGACCTGCTGGACCGCACCGAGCGGCAGGCCGAACGCCAGGCTGCCGAGGATCAGCCCGGTCGCCGCGTGGATCGCGAGCCACGCGAGGTCGCGGCGGGTCGCCGGGTCCTTCAGCGGGGAGCCGTCGCGGTAGGGCTCGGGGATGGCCTCGCCGAGCCGGCGCGCGGCCCGGCGCCGGTCCACCCCGACCGGCCACCGCGCGAGCTTGATCGCGGGGGTCAGCGACGGGATGCCGACCCCGAACGGGCACAGCAGCAGGACGGCGAAGAGCCCGGCGAGGGCCAGGATCGACAGCAGCGAGGTGCCGGCGCCGACGACCAGGTAACGAGCCGCCGACCAGCACTCGCGCAGGCGGGTCGTCACGGGCGACAGTGTCCCACCCCACCGCCGTGGTGGTGCTGGCGCTACCCCCGATCCACCTCTCCACGGGATCGATCGGGCCAGGTCAGGAGCCCTAGTTTTCTTGCGAGAGAACGAAGGGGATCGGAAATGACCACAGGGAACGCGCTGGAACTGGCCGGGGTGCGAAAGGTGTACGGCTCCGGCGACGGCGCCGTCACCGCGCTCGACGGCGTGACGGCCGGGGTGCCGCGGGGGACGTTCACCGCGGTGATGGGCCCGTCGGGCTCCGGCAAGAGCACCTTCCTGCACTGCGCGGCCGGGCTCGACCGGCCGACGTCGGGGAAGGTCGTGCTCGGCGGCACCGAGATCGGGCGGCTGAAGGAGAACGAGCTGACGCGGCTGCGGCGCACCCGCGTCGGGTTCGTCTTCCAGGCCTACAACCTGCTGCCGTCGCTGAACGTGCTGCAGAACATCACGCTGCCGATGCGGCTGGCCGGCGCCAAGCCCGACCCGCAGTGGCTGCGCGAGATCGTCGAAGGCGTCGGGATGGCCAAGCGGCTGGAGCACCGCCCGGCGGAGCTGTCCGGCGGGCAGCAGCAGCGCGTCGCGATCGCGCGGGCGCTCATCGCCCGGCCCGACGTCGTGCTGGCCGACGAGCCGACCGGCGCGCTCGACACCCGCACCGCGCGACAGGTGCTCGACCTGCTGCGCGCCGTCGTCGACGGGATGGGGCAGACCGTCCTGATGGTGACCCACGACCCGGTCGCCGCCTCGGCCGCGCACGGCGTGCTCTTCCTGGCCGACGGCAAGCTCGCCGGGCACCTGCCGCACCCCACCCCCGAGCGGGTGGCGGAGCGCATGACGCACCTCGGGGAGTGGTGAGCGTGCTGAACCTCGCGTGGCAGACCGTCCGCAGCAGGCTCGGCGGGTTCACCGGAGCCTTCATCGCGATCCTCTGCGGCACCGCGCTGGTCGCGGGCTGCGGGGTCCTCATGGAGTCCGGCCTGCGGGCCGGCGTCCCCACCCAGCGCTACGCCGCCGCGGCCGTCGTCGTCGGCGGCGCCCAGACCGTGCGGCCGCCGGGGGCCGACGCGCTGACGTTCGACCAGGTCGGCGAGCAGCCGTCGGTGCCTTCGGAGCTGGCCGGACGGATCGCTTCGGTGCCTGGCGTGCGGTCCGCGGTGGCGGAGCAGAGCTTCCCGGCGCAGGTCGTCACGGTCTCCGGGGAGGTGCTCGGCGGCCCGCAGTCGCTGGGCCACAACTGGGACGCGGCCGTGCTGGCGCCGTTCCGGCTGAGCGCGGGCCGGGCGCCCGGGGCGCCGGACGAGGTCGTGCTCGACGCCGAGCTGGCGCGGCGGGCCGGCGTCGGCGTCGACGGGCAGGTGCGGATCATGAGCCGGTCGGTGCCGGTCGAGTTCCGCGTGAGCGGGATCGTCGACGCCCTTTCGCGGCAGTCGGCGCTGTTCTTCACGCCTGCGCGGGCCGCGGAACTGGCCGCTCGCCCCGGCCGGGCGCACGCGATCGGCGTCCTCGCCGAGCCCGGGGTGGCACCGGAGACGCTGGCCGGGCGGATCCGCGCGGTCGCCGGCGACGCCGAGGTCACCACCGGCGTCGAGCGCAGCACGATCGAGTTCCTCGACGTCAGCCAGACCCGGACGCTGCTGCTCGCCATCGCCGGCTCGTTCGGCGGGTTCGCCCTGCTCGTGGCGGTGTTCGTGGTGGCGAGCACGCTCGCGCTGACGATCAACCAGCGGCGCCGGGAGTTCGCGCTGCTCCGTGCGGTCGCCGCGACCCCGCGGCAGATCCGCAAGCTCATCGGCACCGAGACGACGATCGTGGCGCTCGTCGCCGGCGTCCTCGGCGGCGCGCTGGGCCTGGCGGTGGCGTCCGGGCTGCGTGACGCGTTCGCCGCGATCGGCGTGATCCCGGCCGACTTCGGGCTGGCGATCAGCCCGCTGCCGTCGCTGGCCGCGGTGCTGCTGGGACTGGGCGCGGCCCGGCTGGCGGCGTGGGCGGCGTCGCGGCGGCCGTCGTCGATCAAGCCGGTCGAGGCGCTCGGCGAGGCGGCGGTCGAACGCCGTGAACTCGGCCGCGGCCGCGTGCTCACCGGCTGGGGCCTGGTCCTGGCCGGCGTCGGCGGCGCGCTGGTGCCGCTGTTCCTGCGCGGCGACGTGGCGACGGCGGTGTCGTCGATGTCGACGCTGGTGATCGTCATCGGGCTGGCCGTGGTGGGGCCGCAGGTGACCGGGGTGGCGGTGCGGTTCCTGAGCCCGGTGCTGGCGCGGCTGTGGCGGATCAGCGGCTACCTGGCCGGGGCGAACGCTTCGGCGGGCACGCGGCGCCTCGCCGCGGCGGTGACCCCGCTGATGCTGGCGATCGCGTTCGCGCTGGCGATGTTCTACGGCCCGACGTCCGCCACGGCGGCCGCGGCTTCGGAGACGGCGGAATCGACCACCGCCGACTACGTGCTGACCGGTCCGGCGGGGGTGTCGCCGGAGCTGGCGGCGGCCGTCGGCCGGTTGCCGGGCGTGGCCGCGGTGACGCCGGTGGTGCGCACTTCGGTGCTCACGGTGTCGACGGTCGGCGACAGCACGGAGGTCCAGCGGACGCCGGCGCAGGGGCTGGGGTCGGTCCAGGGGGTGCTCGAGCTGGGCGTCGATTCCGGGCGGCTCGCCGATCTGACGGGCGACACGGTGGCACTGAGCAAGGCGGAGGCCGACTGGCAGGACAAGAAGATCGGCGACGAGGTGACGTTCTACTTCGGCGACGGCGTCCCGGCGAAGCTGCGGTTGGTGGCGACGTACACGCACGACAAGGCGTTCGGCGACTTCGTGCTGCCGGTTTCGCTGGCCCGCTTGCACAACGGCGGCCGCTTGGACGACTCGGTGCTGGTCCGGCGCTCTCCGGACGCCGATCCGGCGGCGGTGGCCACGGCGTTGCGTTCGTTGCCGTACCCGGGCTTGACGGTGGCTTCCCCGGCTTCTTCGCCTTCGTCGTCGGCAGGTGGTGACGCGCAGTTCTACCTGAACCTGGTGGCGGCGGGCGTGATCGTCGGGTACCTGGCGATTTCGGTGGCCAACACGCTGGTGCTGACGACGGCCCAGCGGTCGCGGGAGTTCGCGTTGCTGAGGCTGGTGGGGACCACGCGCCGCCAGGTGACCCACATGATGCGGCTCGAGGCGCTGGCGACGGTCGGGATCGCGGTGGTCGTCGGGACCGTGGTGGCGTTGGTGCCGTTGGGGTTGCTGAACGTGGGGCTGCGGGGGACCCCGCTGCCGTCGGGCTCGTGGTCTGTCTACTTCGGAATCGTCGGCGGCGCGGCGGTGCTGGGGTTCCTGGCGATGGGGCTGTCGACGTTCGTGGCGCTGCGGGCCCGGCCGATCGACGCCATCGGGCTGCGGGAGTAGAACAGCGGGCCAGCGGTCTGCCCCCGGGTGGCCGCTGGCCGTTCACCGGTGCGGCCCTTGTGTCTCCAGCAGTCGGACGATCTTCTCCCAGAGCAGGTCGAAGAGTTCGTACTTGGTCACGAACGACGTGGCCGGCTGCGCCGCCGTAGTGGCGCCGAGGTCGACGTAGACCAGCCTCGCCTGTTTCGCCTCGAAATCCCAGGTCGCGTCCAAGAGACCGTCGACCGCGGTGGTGACGATCTTAGGCCAGCCGAAGCTCGTCGCCAGACGACCGTTCCCGAAGTGGTCGTCGCGGCGGACCTGCAACTCGCAAACGGAGGATGTACGGCCCTTGATGCGGACGTTCACCGCCGTTTCCGTAGTGTGCACCTCCCCGAAGTATTCGAAGGGGTCCAGGTGGTTGGACGCGAGTTGGAACCGTTGTCCCAGGAACTTCAGAGTCGAATTCAGTTTCGCTTGCCGGTCGAAGTGCGCGGGTGCGATCTGAGGCAGTCTGATCCGATGGTCCCGATCGCCGGGGTCATCCGCTGCACCGGGGTGGTTTATCCTTTTGGCGGACCTGTCGACCTTCTCGGCGATCACCTTGGCCAGGCGATCGGGGGTGTAGTCCTTCGCTTCCAGGTAGATGACTGCCGGGTTGAGAAGGTCCGGCGGCACGTTGAGGTCGTGCATGAGGACCGGTAAGATATATGGCCCTTTGCGTTTGATACCTTCCGCGATCGCGGCATTGAGTTCGTCCATGGTGTAGTTGCCGGCGAGGTAGTGCGACGAGAGGAAGACGATCGCGTAGGTGGCGGCATCCTGGCCGAAAACCGAGCGCAGACGTCGAACTGAATGTTCCCCCCACAGGTCGGTCGTCTCGTTTCGGTCGTAGTAGATCTTGACGCCGCGTGCCTCGCACTTCTTGGCGGTGGCCTCCACGTAGCCGCGGTCCGCTCCGGAGTACGAAAAGGCCGCATCGTAGCTGTCGCGCAACTCCGTGCGGCGATGATGCGAGGAGATATCCTTGGCCATTTGGCTTCTCTAGTCCAGCTCTTCGGCTCGTTTTATGATCATCTGCAGCGATTTTTCTCGAGTTGCCGCGCGACTGTACGCGTCTTCGAAGGTGCTCGAGATGTTGCGCACCTGTGTCGGGTCGTCGATTACACCCCAGGCGGTCACTGTTTCCTGCCACGCGACGGTGGGCAATTGAGGGTTGTCGAAGTCGATCAAGTTGACGGTGCCGGAACCGAAGAGGCCGCACCCGGTCGCGCTGAACGGGATGATGCGGACATTGAGCCTGTGTGCCCTCGTCTCGATGAGCTCGGCAAGATGGCGGAGCTGACTTCGGAGGACTGCCCTTCCGCCGATCTGCTGCTGGATGGCGGCCTCGCTGATGACTGCCGTCAGGGTGAACGGGTCGTCCGGGTCGAGGAGTCGTTCCTGTCTCCGCAACCTGGCCTCCACTCGCTGGTCGACCTCCACCTGGCGAATCGTGATGTCCGGCATCGTGATGGCTCTGATGTAGTCGGCCGTCTGCAGCAAGCCGGGTATGAGCAGGGGCTCGTAGTCCCGGACGCTCCGGGCTCCTTGTTCCAAGCCGAACAGGCGCTGGAGTTCGGCGTCGAAGAGTGCGGGGTAGCGAGTCCACCACCCGCGTTCCCTTGCGGTGGCGCGAAGCTGAAGGAGCTCCTGCCTCTCCTCGTCGTCGAACTCGAACAGATCCATCAGGCGGGTGAGGCTTTCGACCGAAAGGATCTTGCGCTCGTTTTCCACGGCTGACCAGTAGTTGCGGGTGAAGCCGAGCGTCTCGGTGATGGTTCTGACTTCGATACCCAGTTGCCACCGCCGCCGTTTCAAGCGCAACGCGAGTTCCCAGGAGGCGACTACCGGCGATTGTGGCACTTCGATCCTCTGTGGCCGAACGGGGAGGTGCAGCTGGTTACGGTAACCGAAGACTACACCTGATTGTTAAGTATAGCTATCGCAGTGACTCGACGGTGTGACGTTGTCCGATCGTTTGATGCCGGTGTGGCGGATCCCGTGAGCGAATTCGGCAACCCCTGCCGTACTCCCGAAACTTCCCGAAAGTTATTGCCCCACCGAAGACGTCGATCACATGCTTTCCCCATCGCCAGGCCTCGATGAGGAGGAAGCATGCTCACCAAGAACCGCTTCAGGGTTTTCGCCGGTGGGGCCGCCCTTGCGCTGGTCGCCACCTTCCTTCCCGGGGTTGCCCGGGCCGATACCGTCATCACCACCAGTCAGACCGGGAACAACGGTGGCTACTACTACTCCTTCTGGACCGATGGTGGCGGTTCCGTCCAGATGACCCTCGGCTCCGGGGGGAACTACCGGATGAACTGGAGCAACGTCGGGAACTTCGTCGGTGGCAAGGGATGGAGCAACGGCAGCCGGCGGACCGTGAACTACTCCGGCAGCTTCAACCCCTCCGGCAACGGCTACCTCGCCCTCTACGGCTGGACCTCGAACCCGCTCGTCGAGTACTACATCGTCGACAACTGGGGCACCTACCGGCCCACCGGCACCTACAAGGGCACCGTCACCAGCGACGGCGGCACCTACGACATCTACCAGACCACCCGCTACAACGCGCCTTCCGTCGAGGGCACCAAGACCTTCAACCAGTACTGGTCCGTGCGGCAGCAGAAGAAGACCGGCGGCACCATCACCACCGGGAACCACTTCGACGCCTGGGCCCGCTACGGCATGCGCATGGGCAGCTTCAACTACTACATGATCCTCGCCACCGAGGGCTACCAGAGCAGCGGCAACTCCAACATCTCGGTGGGCTGAGGCGATGCGCAAGGCAATCCTCGGCGCCGCGCTGCTCGCGCTGACGAGCGTCGCGAGCACAACACCAGCGCAAGCCGCCGCCTGCGGTGGCTATGTCGGCCTCACCTTCGATGACGGACCCTCGAACGCGCACACCCCCGCGCTGCTCAACGCTTTGCGGCAGAACGGGTTGCGCGCCACCATGTTCAACGAAGGTCAGTACGCCGCCGCTTATCCGGCGCAAGTGCGGGCCGAAGTCGGTGCCGGGATGTGGGTCGGGAACCACAGCTACACCCACCCGCACCTGACGCAGCAGAGCCAGTCGCAAATGGACTCCGAGGTTTCCCGTACCCAGCAAGCCATCTCGGCCGCCGGTGGTGGGACGCCCAAGCTGTTCCGGCCGCCCTACGGGGAAACCAACGCGACACTGCAGGCCGTCGAAGCCAAGTACGGCTTGCGGCAGATCATCTGGGACGTCGACTCGCAGGACTGGAACAACGCAAGCGTCGACGCGATCGTGCAGGCCAACGCCCGCCTCGGCAACGGCCAGATCATCCTCATGCACGAATGGCCCGCCAACACGCTCTCCGCCATCCCGCGGATCGCGCAGACCCTGGCGAGCCGCGGACTGTGCGCGGGCATGATCTCGCCGCAGACCGGCCGGGCCGTCGCGCCCGGCTGAGGCCCGGTGGCGCGGCGGCTCCGGAACCCGCCGCGCCACCTCCCTCAGTTCACGTACCACTCCAGCCGCGCCGCGGCGGGGCCGAGCGGTCGGATGTCCGTGCAGACCTCGTGGTCCACGACGAGCCCGGTGTGCCGGCAAAACCGCGCGACCCCCGTCAACGAGGGCGCCGGCGTGAAGTTCCGGGCCGTGACGTAGTCGCGAAGCACCTCGGAGGCGCGGTCGCCGGTGGCCTCCAGGACGCCCCAGCAGTTGTGGGAGCCGCAGTTGAAGTCCCGGGTGATCCGCAGCCCGGCGGGACCGGGTGCGACCCCTTCGTCGCCGGGAGGCGACTCGTAGGCTGCGAAGAGCGCGCCGCCGGTGACGACGAACCCCGCGACGACCAGCAGGAACAGCCCGATGAACCCGCGCCGCGCGCCGATCGCGCAGACCACCGCCGCGATGGTCGTGTGCAGCCAGTACACCTCGATGGGCGCCGGCACCCAGTGGCCGGCGAAGCCCAGCGCACCCGGCAGCACGAACCACGCCAGCAGCACCAGCAGCACCGCCCCGACGATCAGCCCGGACCGCCGCGACGGTGCCAGCAGGCACCAGACCACAATCGGGACCACGCCGAACAGGCCGGCGAACGGGCTCGTCGAGAAGCAGGCCACGACCACCGCCGCCACCACGAGCGCGGCGCGCCACCAGTGCGTCTTGACTCTTTCGGGAATCTGCACCCGGTCATCCTCCCGGATGCGGCAGACTGCCGATCATGACGATCGCGGTGCTGGTGGTGGACGATCAGCAGGTGGTGCGCGAAGGCCTGGTCGCGCTGCTGGGCCTGCTCGACGACGTCGACGTCGTCGGCTCGGCCGCGAACGGCGAGCAGGCGCTCGAGCTGGCCGCCGGACTCGACCGCCTCGACGTCGTGCTGATGGACCTGAACATGCCCGTCCTGAGCGGGGTCGAGGCGACCGGACGGCTCACCCGCGATCACCCGGACGTCGCCGTCCTCGTGCTCACCACCTACTCCGACGACGAGTCCATCGCCGGCGCGCTCGCCGCGGGGGCGAAGGGCTACCTGACGAAGGACGCCGGGCGGCACGAGATCGGGGCCGCGCTGCGGGCCGTCGTCGCCGGGCAGCTCACCTTCGGGGCCGACGTCTCGCGCCAGGTCGCCGGGGCCCTTTCCGGGGCGAAACCGCGCACGGAACGCCTTCCGGACGGCCTCACCGCGCGGGAGGGCGAAGTCCTCGGCCTGATCGCCGCCGGCCTGACCAACGGCAAGATCGCCGCCGAGCTGTTCATCGGCGAGGCCACCGTCAAGACGCACATCAACAACGCCTTCGCCAAGATCGGCGTGCGCAACCGCGTCGAGGCGCTGCGCTACGCCGAGCAGCACGGCCTGCACCCGAAGCGGTGATCACCGCCCGGCCTTCTTCACCACGACGGCGATCACCCCGAGCACGATCAGCAGCAGCAGGATCCCGCCGCCGATGATCGCGAACCGCAGCAGCATGAACTGGACGACTTCACCCATGTCCGTTTCCCTTCCCGTGTTCCGACGGGGGAAACGCTAGGGCGGCACCCGGGTGGAGCAGGACCTCCGCCGGGTGGAGATCAGGGTGGAGATCCCCCATTGATCCATTGTGGACAGACAAGCGGGTGGTTAACTCGCCGTAAGAGACCTGCTTAACCCGGACATTTCACCGCCGTGGCGGCCGCCGGTCGGCTGCCGTTCGGACTGCGTTCACCCCGCTCGCCCGCCGCCGTAATTTGCGGTGCCTAAGTTTCCTGCTCGAGCCGCAGAGCGAAAGCAAGGAACCCATGGACGCACCCCTGGCAGTGAGAGCGCGCGGGATCACCAAGTGCTTCGGTGACGTCGTCGCCCTCGACGGCATCGACTTCGACGTGGCGCCCGGCCACATCCACGGCCTCGTCGGCCCGAACGGCGCCGGCAAGACGACGCTGCTCGGCCTGCTGCTCAGCCTGGCCGTCGCCGACGAGGGCAGCCTCGAGATCCTCGGCGCGCCGGTCGGCCGGAACCTCGGCGGGGTCGCCGGGTTCGTCGACGGTCCCGGGCTCTACCCCTCGCTCACGGCCCGGCAGAACCTCGCCGCGTTGCTGGCCCTGCGCGGCCGCGACCGGAAGACGCCGAAGATCGACGACGTCCTCGGCGAGGTCGGGCTCACCGACGTCGCCGACGACCGCGTGCGCGGCTTCTCCCTCGGCATGCGCCAGCGCCTCGGCCTGGCCGCGGCCCTGCTCACCGAACCCCGCCTGCTGGTGCTCGACGAGCCGGCCAACGGCCTCGACCCGGCCGGCAAGAAGCACGTCCACGGCGTCCTCGACCGGCTCGCCGCCGAGGGCACCACCGTCGTGCTCTCCAGCCACCGGATGGACGACCTCGAAGCGCTGTGCTCCGAAGTCACCATCCTCGCCACCGGGCGCGTCGTCTTCACCGGCCCGCTCGGCAAGCTCTCCGCCGAAAACGGCGAACTCGACTACCGGCTGCGCACTGCCGACCCGGGCAGGGCCCGCGCGGTGGTCGCCGGCGCGCCCGGGATCCGCCTCGCCGACCCCGACGCCGACGTCTTCGTGGTGCGCGCGCTGACCCCCGCGCTCGACGACCTGGTGCTGCGGCTGGCGAAGGACGGCATCGCGGTGCGCGAGCTCGCGCCCGTCGTGTCCCCGCTCGAAGCCGCTTTCCTCGCCCTCACCGAACAGCCGGAGGCCGGCCGATGACCGCGACCCTCGCCGGAGCCGAGCGGCCCGTCCCGGTGGCCCGCGGCTACCGCTTCGAGCTCGTCAAGCTGTTCGCCGCCTGGCGCATCCGCTTGCTGGTGCTGGCTTGCTGGCTCGCGCCGGCGCTGTTCGTCGCCGTGGTGAGCGAGCAGAGTTCGCTGCCCGTCGACACGCTCTTCGGCCGGTGGATGAACGCCACCGGCTGGGCCGGGCCGCTGGTCATGCTCGGGTTCGCGGGCACCTACGCGCTCCCGTTGCTGACGTCGGTCGTCGCCGGGGACGTCTTCGCCTCCGAAGACCGGCTCGGCACCTGGCGCCACCTGCTGGTGGCGGTCCGCTCGCCCCGCCGGATCTTCGTCGCGAAAGCGCTTGCCAGCCTGACCGTGATCCTCGTGCTCGTGGCCGGGATGGCCGTTTCCGGTGCGGTGGGCGGGGTGCTCGCCGCCGGGAGCCGGCCGCTGGTCGGCCTCGACGGCCACGCGCTGGCCCCGGGCGATGCCGCGGTGCAGGTCCTGCTCGCGTGGGTCTGCGTGCTCGCCCCGACGCTGGCCCTCGGCGCGATCGGGCTGCTCGGATCGGTGCTCTGGGGTCGCTCGCCGATGGGGCTGCTGCTGCCCGCCGTCGTCGCGCTCGTGCTGGCGCTGGCCCAGCTGCTGCCGCTGCCGGTCGCGGTCCGGCTCGCCCTGCCCAGCTACGCGTTCATCGCGTGGAACGGCCTGTTCACCGAGCCCGCGCAGCTGGGGCCGCTGCTGATCGCGGTCGGCGTCAGCCTCGCGTGGGCCGTCGTCGCGACGGCGCTGGCCTACCTGCTCTTCGTGCGCCGCGACTTCACCAACCCCGCCCACGACGGCGGCGGCCGCCACGCGCTCACCCTCGGTGTCCTGCCGCTGGTCGCGCTGCTCGCCGTGACGGCGGGGATCGTCGCGGTGGCCACGCCGGCCACCGGGTCCGGGATCGACCTGGACAAGGTCCAGCGGTCGGTCGCCACCGCGTTCGCCCACCTCTACCGGCTGCAGGCCGGGCAGCTCAACCGGCCCGACGTCACCGAGGAGCAGCTGGCCGCCACGGCCGCGTGCACCAAGGGCGACGGCCTGGTCGAGCCGGCGGGCCCGGGTAACGACTGGCGCTGCGTCGTCTCCTGGCACCTGCCGGACGTCGCGGCGACGGGACAGGCGATCTACCAGCTGGACATCACCTCGGACGGGCGGTACGTCGCCGACGGCGACGGACCGAAGGAAGTGAACGGCTACTTCCAGGTGCGGACCCCGGCAGGGGACCAACCCAACCCGCTCTGGCAGTTCGACGGGAACGTCGAGCTGCTCACCACCACGAAGGGATAACCCCGATGCAGGTAACACGCCGCAGACGGCGTGCCGGGAAGAGCCGGAGCAGCGGCCGCCGGCTGCGCTACGCGACGGCCGGTTCCGCCACGCTCGTGCTCGTCGCCACCGGCACCGGCGTCGGTGTCGCGTCGACGGCGCAGTTCGGCGAGGAGCACGTCGGCCAGGTCACCGAGAACGGCCAGGTCGTCTCCGCGGACCAGTACATCAAGCCGATCGGCGACCGCCTGGTCGTCAACAACGGCAAGATCATGGCCTCCGCGGTCAGCCCGGACGGCAGCCACCTCGCCGCGCTGACCACCGACGGCGGCATCGCGCTCACCGTCGTCGATCTGAAGAACTGGAAGGTGCAGCAGCTCGTCGGCAACTCCGCGACGGCGAACCTGCGCATCGCCGGCAACGACGTCGGCCAGGAAGGCCCGACGTACTCGCCGGACGGCAAGTCGCTGTGGCTGGCCCAGACCGACGGCTACACGCGCTTCACCGTCAACCCCGACGGCACGGTCACTTCCCCGACGTCGGTCAAGATTCCGGCGGACGGCGCCAAGCACGCCCTGGTGGCGCAGGCGGTCTTCTCTCCCGACGGGTCCACTGTGTACTCGGCGGTCAACGGCCAGAACCGCGTCGTCGCCCTCGACGCCGCGACCGGCGCGATCAAGCAGAGCTGGGCCGTCGGCAACGCGCCGCGCGACCTGGTGAAGGTCGGCAACAAGCTGTACGTCAGCAACGAAGGCGGCCACCCGGCCAAGCCCGGTGAGCCGACGCTGAACTCGTACAACACGCAGGTGCCGGCCAGCCAGTTCACCGGCGCCACCACCAGCGGCACGGTCAGCGTCATCGACCTGGCGAACGCGGCCGCCGCGCCGAAGAGCATCGACGTCGGCCTGCACCCGACCGCGGTGTACTCCGCCAAGGGCGCGCTGTTCGTGGCGAACACCGCGAGCAACACGGTTTCGGTCATCGACCCCGCCCGCGACCAGGTCGTCCAGACCATCGCGACCCAGCCGTGGCCGCAGGCCTCGGTCGGGTACGAGCCGGACGGCATCACCCTGACCGGCGACGGGCACCTGCTGGTGACGCTCGGCCGCGCCAACGCGGTCGCCGTCTACCGCTTCCAGCGGGCGCAGGAGCCGGTGAGCTACGTCGGCCTGCTGCCGACGGACTACTTCCCGACCGCGATCACCACGGTCGGCCAGGACGTCGTCGTCTCGAACACCCGCGGCATCGACGCCCTCCGGCCCACGACGGCCGCCGGGCACGGCACGCACGACACGACGTCGAGCGTGCAGAGGTTCCGGCTGCCGGACGACCGCGCGATCCGCGGCTACACCGCGCAGGTGTTCAAGCAGAACGGGTGGATGGACAACTCGGTCCAGCTCGCCACGGACAACGGCCACCGCAGCCCGGTTCCGGTGCCCGCGCGGCTGGGCGACCCGTCGACGATCAAGCACGTCTTCCTGCTGGTCAAGGAGAACCGTACCTACGACCAGGTCTTCGGCGACGACCCGCGCGGCAACGGCGACCCGAGCGTGACCCAGTTCGGCGAGAACGTGACGCCGAACCAGCACGCGCTGGCCAAGCAGTTCGGGTTGTACGACAACACCTACGACATCGGCACGAACTCGGCCGAGGGCCACAACTGGCTGATGCAGGCCGACAACCCCGAGTACACCGAGTCGTCGGCGGGGGAGTACCTGCGCAGCTACGACACCGAGGACGACGCGCTCGGCCACCAGAGCACCGGGTTCCTGTGGACCGGCGCGCAGGCGGCTGGCAAGTCGGTGCGGGACTTCGGCGAGTTCCAGCAGTTCCTGACCAAGCCCGCCGGGGCGAGCTGGCAGAACCTGTACTGCGACGCCAAGAACATGGCGGCCACCGGAGAGCCGACGGCCTACCCGCTGGTGTCGTCGTCGCCGATCCCGTCGCTGAACAACGTTTCGGTGCCGGGCTTCCCGAAGTTCGACACGTCGGTGCCGGACGTCTACCGCTACCAGATCTGGAAGGACGACTTCGAGAAGAACGGGCCGGCCAACCTGAACATGTTCTGGCTGTCCAGCGACCACACTGGCGGCCCGCCGAACGCGGCCGCCCAGGTCGCCGACAACGACCTCGCCGTCGGTCGCATCGTGGACGAGATCTCGCACAGCCAGTACTGGAAGGACTCGGCGATCTTCGTCGTCGAGGACGACTCCCAGGCCGGTCTCGACCACGTCGACGGGCACCGGGCGCCGGTGCAGATCATCAGCCCGTACGCCCAGCACGGTGTCGTCGACAGCCACTACTACTCGCAGATCACGATGATCCGGACGATCGAGCAGATCCTCGGGGTCAAGCCGATGAACCAGAAGGACAGCGCGGCGACGCCGATGAGTGCGGCCTTCACCAAGAAGCCGGACTTCACGCCGTTCACCGCGCTGCCGAACCGCACGTCGCTGACGGGCGGGCTGGCGACCCAGCCGTCGTGCGGGCCGGACACGCCGGCCGCGGCGAACCCGGCCGCGGCGCCGGTGCCGTCGTCGGCGGTGCCCGCCGACAAGAAGCAGGTGGCGGCGCAGTGGCAGGAGTGGACGACGCACCAGCGTCTCACCGGGCCGAACGCCGTCGCGGACTACGCCAACCCCGCGCAGATGAACCACTTCACGTGGTACCAGACGCACGGCTGGCAGGTGCCGTACCCGGGTGAGAACCAGGTGTTCGCGCCCGAGCAGGTCCCGGGGGCGTACCTCCCCTCGGCCGAATCCGACGGCTAAAGATGTCGTGAGTGAGAAACAGGGTTCTAACCCTGTTTCTCACTCACGACAACCGCGGTAGGGGGCTCGGGTAAGGGTTACTCGGCGAGTCTGGTGCGGCCGCACCAGGCGAACACCGGGACCTGGTCGCCGCCGCTGGTCGTCGTGAACTCGCCCGCGTGGGAGAAGTGCTCGTAGCCGGCGCCGAAGCTCACCTTCGCGACTTCGCCGAGGCCGCCGACCGTCCACTCCGGATGCCGTTCGACCAGTTCTGCCGGACCGCCGGAAAGCGTCACCTTGATATTCGTCATGAGTCATCTCCGTGTGTTCGTCGGCGCGGAGGAAAGCGGCGAATGTGTTCTTCGTCTCTCGACGATCCCTGACGTGCGCTCGCCGTGTCAATCGGCCCGGACAGGGGTTGACGTAGGGGTGTTACCCGAGGTCGGCGGCCAGGCGGTGGATGCGCAGCGCCAAGTGGACGTCGAGAGCCCGGTCGCCGTCCTGCCAATCCGCGCCCAGTAGCGCCGTGATTCGGTCCAGGCGCTGGTAAAGCGTGTTCGGGTGGATCGTCAGCTCCTCGGCCGCCGGGGTCTTGCGGCGGCCGCACCGCAGGAAGATCTCGGCCGTGTGGACCAGGTCCGTGCCGCGCTCCTCGTCGTGGGCCAGCAGCGGACCGAGCGTGCGGGCGACGAACGTGCTCGCTTCTTCGCGCCCGGCTTGGCTCAGCAAGTACCGGTACGGGCCCAGGTCGGCGGGTGACGCCGTCGAACCACTGCGCCCCAAGGCATTCAGGACCCGGACACACGCGACCGCGTCGTCGTACGCGTCGGCCAACGCGACCGCTCCGGTCGCCGGTCCCGCCAGGCCCGTCGTGCCCAACGACCAAGAGCGGACCTCCGCCTCGTCGGCGCGGACCAGCGCGACCCAGCGACCGTCCACTGTGGAGGACCAAGCGACCTGGTTCCGCAGCCGCGGATCCTCGCTCACCACGACCAGGTGCGGGCGTCGGAGGTCGCGGGCGTACGCCGGGATCTCGCGAACCCGGCGGGTCACCAGGTGCTCCACCAGTTCCTCGGCCGTCCGGCGTTCGGCGCGCTCGACCGACGCCACCAGCGCGATGGTCGTCGCCGAGCGTTCCAGCAGCCGGACGTCCGCCTCGGCGAGCGGCGCGTCGGGAACCACTTGCAGAGCACCGAAATACGCGTTCGCCGACGCGACCGGGACGGTCACCGAACGCTCGTCGACGCGAGTCCGCCGCGTCGACGCGAACAGCGTCGACGGCTTGCCGTCGAGGGACGCCTCGACGAGCGAGCCGGCGCGGGCGGCCGCGCGGACCTCGTCGTGCTCGTCGGCGACCAGCACCAGACCGCTCACCAGCTCCGACAGCGCGATCACGACGTCTTCGGGCGCGCCACCGCGCAGGGCGACCTCCGACAGCCGGTCGTGCAGCCGGACGGCCCGCTCCAGCCGGTCGTTCGCCTCCGCCAGCGCGGTGACCAGCTTCGCGTTCTCGATGGCGATCGCGGCGAACGAGCCGAGCGACGTCAGCAGCGACGACTCCGCCGCGGTGAACCGGCGCACCGCACGCTGCGAAACCATCAGCACCCCGGCCACCTTGCCGCGCAACCGAAGCGGCACGCCGAGGATCGTGCGCAGGCCCTCGTCCTGGGCGACGCGGTCGACCTCGCCGAGGTGCGTCAACGCGGCGTCGCCGAGGTAGTCGGCGCTCTGCACCGGCTCACCCGTGTCGGCCACCTGCCCGGCCAGCCCGCCGTGCGGCGGCAGCACGACGCCGCGCAGCCGCGGGCCGAGCGAGCCGTCGGTGACCCGGATGACGAGCGAACCGTCCGGTTCGGACAGTGCGAGGTAGGCGACGTCGACGCCGAGCAGCCGCCGCGCGTGGTCGACGACCTCCTGCACCAGCGCGTCGAGGTCGTGGACCGCCGACAGGCGCAGGACGAGGTCGTACAGCTCGCGCAGGCCATGGGCGTCCATCAGCCCAGGTGCGTCGTCTCGGCCGGAGCCCAGCCCGGGTCGCCGGTGGCAGCGAACCGCGTCCAGGCGGCGTTGATCTCCCGGGCCAGCTCGGCCGGCGGCTCGTCGCCGACGATGGCGGCGGACGCGGCCAGTGAGTCGAACACGAACGGCAGCTCCATGCCGTGGCACGCGCCGAGCCGCGGTGCCCGCCACTCGAACTCGTACCGGAACGAACGGCCCTGATGGCTCTCGACGAGTTCCTTCACGCCGTCGCGGAACACCAGATCGGTCATGGCCTCCACGAACACCTCGCCCGCTTTCCGTTCGCCTAGGCCGTAGCCGCGCAGGACGCCCGCCGCGTCCGGGTGCGACGCCGACAGCATGGCCACGGCGTGGGCGTCGGTGAGGACGTCGAGCAGCCCGGTCGGGCCGAAGTACAACAGCATCTCCTCGCGGCAGGTGCCGGCGACGAGGTCGACGTCCGCGCCGGCACCGGCGCGGATCGCCTCGCCGGGGTGCCGCGGCAGGACGTCGTCGCCGACCAGCGGCAGGAACGGGCTGAGGCCGTAGCTGCGGTCCAGCCCGTCTTCGCCACGCAGGTCGGGGCCGCCGCCGGGTTTGAGGACGGCGTCCTGCGCGTCGAGCAGCCGCTCGGTGGGCAGCTTCCGGAAGGCGGCCGCGGTGGGTTCGACGCCGAGGCCGTCGGCGACCACGCGGGCGAGCCGCTCGAGTTCCGCGCGGCCCCGGACCATGTTGGCATGTCCACTTTGGACGATCGCCCGGCGGAAGAGGCCGGTCGACAGCGGCGAACCGAGCAGGCACGCGACGCTGATCGCGCCCGCCGACTCGCCGAAGAGTGTCACGTTCGCCGGGTCGCCGCCGAACGCCGTGACGTTCTCCTGGACCCAGCGCAGCGCCGCGAGCTGGTCGCGCAGGCCGAGGTTCGTCTCGCCGCCGTCCAAGGGGACGAAGCCGTCGACGCCGAGCCGGTACTGCACGGTCACCAGCACCGCGCCGCCGCGGGTGAAGGCCGTGCCGTCGTAGACCGGGGCCGAGCCAGTGCCGCCGATGAACGCACCGCCGTGCACGAACACCAGCACCGGCAACCCCGACGCGCCCGGGTCCGGGGTCCAGACGTCGACCGTCAGGTACTCCGGGCCCGGTCGCCAGCCGTCGCCGACCACGGCGGACAGGTCGAGGCCGGGAATCGTCCGGTGTCGTTGCGGCGCCGTGGGTCCGGCCTCGCGGGCGTCGCGCACGCCGTCCCACGCCCGCGCCGGGACCGGCGCGGCGAACCGCAGCTCGCCTTCGGGCGCGGCGGCGTAGGGGATGCCGCGGAACCGGACGCCGGTGGCGATCGGCTCGCCGCGGACGTCGCCGGAGGTGGTGCCGACGATCATGCGGGTGTCCCTTCGGGGAAGACCTTGCCGGGGTTGAGGATGTGGTGCGGGTCCAGGGCCTTCTTGACCGCGCGGTGCATCTCGACCACGGCGGGACCGAGCTCGCGCACGAGGCCGGGTTGCTTGAGCAGGCCGACGCCGTGCTCGCCGGTGACGGTGCCGCCGAGGTCGAGGGCGCCGGCGATGATGTCGTCGAACGCGGCCTGGGCGTTCTTCCGCGCGGTGTCGTCGCCGGCCGGGGTGACCAGCAGCGGGTGCAGGTTGCCGTCGCCGATGTGCGCGACGTTCGCGATGTGGACGCCGTGGCGCCGCCCCGCCGCGTCGATGCGGGCGAGCATCTCGGGCACCGCCTGCGTCGGCACGCAGACGTCCTCGGTGAGCAGCGGGCCGAGCCGTTCGAGCGCGGGGTAGGCCAGGCGCCGGGCGGCGAACAGCGCGTCGGCCTCGGCCTGGTCGGTCGACTGCGCGGCCCAGGTCGCGCCCGCCTGCTCGAAGCAGTCGAGGATCTCCGCGGCCTCGTGCTCGCCGAGCGCGCCGGGGGCGTCCGTGCGGGCGAGGAGCACGACGTTCGCGTCGGCGCTGAGCCCCATGTTCTTCCACTTGTCGACGGCGGCCAGGCAGTGCCGGTCGACGAGCTCGAGCGCCGAGGGCAGCACGCCCCGGGCGGCGACCGCGGCGGCGGCCTGCCCGGCGGCGACGGTCGTGTCGAAGTACCCGGCGACCGTGCGCTCGGCCGCGCGGGCCGGCCGCAGCCGCACGGTGACCTCGGTGACCACGCCGAGCGTGCCTTCCGACCCGACCATCAGCCCGGTCAGGTCGTAGCCGGCGACGCCCTTGGCGGTGCGGCGGCCGAGCCGGACGAGCTCGCCGGTGCCGGTGACGACCTGCAGGCCGAGGACGTAGTCGCGGGTGACGCCGTACTTGACGCAGCAGACGCCGCCGGCGTTGGTGGCGACGTTGCCGCCGATGGTCGACCACGGCGAGCTGGCCGGATCGGGCGGGTACCAGAGGCCCCGCGCGGCGCAGGCGGCCCGCAGGTCGTCGTTGACGACGCCGGGCTCGACGACGGCGTACCGTTCCCGCTCGTCGATCTCCTTGATCGCGGTGAGCCGGTCGGTGACCAGCACGACGCAGCCGTCGACGGCGTTCGCCCCGCCGGAGAGGCCGGTGCCCGCGCCGCGCGTGACCAGCGGCGTCCGGTGCTCCAGGCACGCCTTGACGACGGCCTGGACCTCTTCGGCCGTGTGCGGCCGGACGGCCACCGCGGGCCGGCCGAAGGGCGCCCACTCGGCCTCGTCGTGGGCGAAGCCCGCCACGACGTCCGGGTCACGGACCAGCCGGTCCGCCGGCAGCACGGCGGCCAGGTCGTCGATCAGCATCCGCGGGAACCTCCTCGTCACCGGGTTCCCACGCTAGGGCGGCGGCGCCGGTCTGGCCATGGGGAAAGTCCCCACCGGAGGCCGCCGCGGGTGTGCCTACCCCACAGGGATGACCTCGTTGAAGGCCTCGGTCGAGCTGGGGTGCGTGTAGATGGCGTTCCGCAGCTCGGTCGCGGTGACGTCGTGGCGGATGGCCAGCGCGACGGTGTTGACGACCTCCTGGGCGTCGATGCTCAGCAGCGCCGCGCCGAGGACCAGGTCGGTGTCGGCGTCCACGACGAACTTCATGATCCCGCGCGTCTCCTCGACGGTGTAGGCCCGGGGCATGGCGACGATGTCGGCGACCCGCTTCTTGCCGACCCTGATGTTCCGGCCCTGCGCACGGGCTTCGCGTTCGGTCAGGCCGACGGTCGCCAGCGGCGGGGTGGTGAACAGCGTGTGCGGCACGGCCACCCGGTCGGCCGTGGTGCGCTTGCCCTCGCCGAGCAGCTGGTCCAGCACGATCCGGGCGTCGTCGAGGGCCACGTAGGTGAACTGCGGCCCGCCGTTGACGTCGCCGACGGCGAAGATGTGCGGCTGGCTGGTGCGCAGGTGCTCGTCGACCTCGACGGCGCCGGACGGCGTGGTCCGGACGCCGGCCGCGTCGAGCCGCAGCCCGTCGGTGACGGGACGGCGGCCGGTGGCCGGCAGCAGCGCGCCGGCCTCGACTTCGTGCGTCTCGCCGTCCTTCTCGTAGACCACCTTCGCGACGGCGCCGCTGTCCTCGACCTTCGTGATCTTCGCGCCGGTGATGATCCGGATGCCGTCGCCTTCGAGGATTTCGCGGGTGACCTCGGCGATGTCTTCGTCCTCGCGCGGCAGCAGCCGCTCCGCTCCTTCGAGGACGGTGACGTGCGTGCCGAAGTGCTGGTAGATCGACGCGAACTCGAGCCCGAGGTAGCCGCCGCCGACGACCACCAGCCGCTCGGGCAGCGTGGCCGCCTGCGTCAGTTCGGTGCTGCTGACCAGGTGCTTGCTCGTGGCCAGGCCGGGGATCGGCGGCACGACCGGCGCGGAGCCGGTGCTGAGGATGATCGTCGGCGCGGTGACGGTGATCCGGTCGTCCCCTTCGCCGACGGCGACGGTGTGCGGGTCGGTGAACCGGGCGGTGCCGGTGATGACGGTGACGGTGTCCTTCCCGTCGAGCGAAGCGAAGTTGCCCGCGCGGAACGCACTGGTCAACTCGCGGACGCCGGCGATCGAGCGGGCGAAGAACTCCTGCGCGTCGTCCTCGAGGCGGCGGCCATTCGCGTAGTGGACGAGCATCTTGGTCGGCACGCAGCCGACGTTCGGGCAGGTGCCGCCGTACATGTTCGCGGAGCGTTCGACGAGGACGACGCGCTTGCCGGCGTCGCCGAGGGCGTGCGCGGCGGTCTTCCCGCCTTTGCCGAAGCCGATGACCAGGACGTCCGCGGTCAGCTGGGTGGTTTCCATGCACCCGAGTCTGCTTCGGATGGACTGATCCGACCAGGCTTGCGAGTCTCAGAAAACTGCCCCAAAGTATCACCGTGGACACCGTCAGCCGATTGCTGCGCATGGCCCAGCTCGGGGCGACGCTCGAGAAGCACTGCCTGCTCGGGGCGGGCACGCGGATGGACATCGCCCGGTACGGCGAGCTCGAAGTCCCGTTCCACGTCCTCCTGGACGGCGAGTGCCTGCTGTACGTCGGCCACGACGTGTTCGAGCTGCGGGCGGGCGACGTCGTGCTGATCCCGAGCGGCGCGGCGCACCGCGTGGTCACGGCGGGGGCGGGCCGGCCGCGGGGGATCGTCGAGATGGACGGGGACGCGTTCGCCACGACGCGCAGCGAGCGCGGCGGCGACCCGGTGATCGACCTGTTCTGCGGGCACTACACGGTCAACGCGGGCGCCGGCGCGCTGCTGTTCCGCAGCCTGCCCGGCGCGATCCACGTGGCGTTCGGGCAGTCCGACGAAGTCCTGCGCGGCCTCAGCTCGCTGATGCGCGCGGAGGCGAGCCGCGAAGGGTCGGGCACGGCGGCGATCCTCGCCGCGCTGTGCACGGTGCTCCTGGCGATGGTGCTCCGCACGGCCCGCGGCGCGGAGAACGTCGTGTGGACGGCGGTGACCGACCCGGGCATCGCGGACGCGGTCGGGAGCGTCCTGGCCGACCCGGGGCAGGACTGGCCGATCGAGCGGCTCAGCCGTCGGGCATCGATGTCCCGCGCGACTTTCCTGCGGCGGTTCGCCAGGGAGACGGGGACGACCGTGGGAGCGTTCCTGGCCCGCGCCCGCATGATGGCGGCGGCCGAGCTGCTGACCACCACGGACACGCCGGTGGCGACCGTCGCGGACCGGGTCGGGTACCGGTCGGAGTCGGCGTTCACCCGCGCTTTCCGCGCCGAGCTCGGCACCACGCCCGCCCGGTTCCGGCGTGACTCCCAGCGGCGGCTGTGAACGGGAGCCGGTAGCGCGAGGAGGGCGCGGCGTCGCCGGACCTTGCCGGCCTGGTTTCGGTGGGACTTCCGGCGGCGGCCGTAAACGGGAGTCGGCAACGCAAGCCGACCACGAGGTCACCAGACCTCCCCCGCCCTCCTCCCAAGCCGCTTTCCAGTCGACGACCGGGTTTGTCAAGGCACGCTTTCCCGCCTTGACAAACCCGGGCGGCGACGGACAATCCGAACGGAGGGCGGGGGAGGTCGGACCCGCTGAGCCGGGGTTTCTGCCGTGGCTTCAAAGAAAAAAGCTGTCCTCGCCGGACGGGCAGGCTCCGGGATGACCTCTCGTGCCGCTGTCTTCTCACCTTGTCGAGGTGGGCCGCTGGGTGGTCATCCCGTCGCCTGATTGAGGCCTATCACTTTGAGCCGGGCCCGCAAGCTTGGCATGCTTTCTCGCCTTGGTCTGTGGGTTGCGGGCCCGGCTCAAAGTGATTTCACGGCCTCAGGCGACGGGATGACCACCCCGCTCCTCCTGTGGGTCGCGCTAGCGCGGAACACCTCCGGCTTGCCCCGCCGGCTCCCTACGAAGAAGCGCTGAGCCGGTGGGCTGCTAACCCTCTTCGCAACCGACGCGGGCCCAGACGAGCTTGCCGTCGTCGTGGTGGCTCACGCCCCAGTCGAGGCTGAGCTGGTCCACCAGCAGCAGGCCGCGGCCGCCGCCGTGGTCCGGGACGCGCATCTTCGGCTCCTCGGTCCCGACGTCGGCCACGGCCACCGTCACCTCGCATGGGTCGTGCGCGTGGTGGATCCGCAGTTGCCGCGGCCCGCCGCCGTGGACGTACGCGTTCTCCAGCAGCTCCCCGACGACGATCAGCGCGTCGATCAGGTCCGTCTCGCGCAGCGTGCCCAGCCGGGCCTCGGCCCACCGCCGGGCGGCCGTCAGCCCGGGCCGGTCGACGCCGGCGACGTCCAGCACGTGCCACCCCTCCTGATCGGCTCCGGTCCAGCTCACGTGCACAGTGCGACTCCTCCCGACACCGCGCTTCCCCACGAGCGCGGCACGCTCGCAGTCGGCGTACCCGGTCCGGCGGCATTTACTCACGCGTTCGGCGGGGACCTTAGGGGCCGTTAGGGGTCGTTGAGCCGCCTTCGCTCTGGCTAGCTTGGCCGGACGGAGGCTCCGACCCGGAAGGCGGGGGACGACATGGTCGCAGGCGACAACGCCGAGGAGAACTGGTTCCGCCGGTTCGCCGCGTCACCCGAGGCGAAGGCACGGCTGGTCTGCCTGCCGCACGCCGGCGGCTCGGCCAGCTTCTACTTCCCCGTGGCGAAGGCGCTGGCCCCGGCCGTCGAGGTCCTCGCCGTCCAGTACCCGGGCCGGCAGGACCGGCGCCACGAGCCGTTCCTGACCAGCATCGGGGCGATGGCCGACCGTGTCGCGGACCTGCTGCGGGACAAGACCGACCGCCCGCTCGCCCTCTTCGGGCACAGCATGGGCGCGATGGTCGCCTACGAGACCGCCCGCCGCCTCGAACGGGACGGCGTGCCCGTCGCGGGCCTGTTCGTCTCCGGGCGGCGCGCGCCTTCGCGGGTGCGCGACGAGAGCGTGCACACCCGGACCGACGCCGGCGTGCTCGACGAGCTGCGGAAGCTGAGCGGGACCGAAATGGACCTGCTCGGCGACGACGACGTCGTCCGGATGATCCTGCCCGTGGTGCGCAACGACTACCGCGCCGTCGAGACCTACCGGGACACCCCGGGCGAGCCCCTCGCGACCCCGATCGTCGCCTTCACCGGCTCCGACGACCCGATGGCGACCGTCGACGAGGTCGCCTCCTGGGCGGACCACACCACCGGCGGCTTCGAGCTGGTCGAGCTGTCCGGCGGGCACTTCTTCCTGACCCGCCACCAGGGCGTGATCCTCGGGCGGCTGGCCGCCGAACTGGGCGGCGTCCGCGTTTGAGCGCAAGTTGTCGTGAGTGTTCGGGGCGGTGCCAACCGCTCCGAACACTCACGACGTCTTTCAGGCCCGGACGTTCGTACTGTCCAAATAGGTCAGCACCGCGCGGATGCGGCGGTTCTCGTCACGGCTGGCTTCCAGCCCCAGCTTGGCGAAGATGTTGCTGATGTGGTTCTCCACCGCCCCCTGCGTGACGACCAGCTGCTTCGCGATGGCCGCGTTCGACAGGCCCTGCGCCATCAAACCCAAGACCTCCGTCTCGCGCGCCGTCAGCGCGTGCAGCGGGTCGCGGTTGCGGGACAGCATCTGCGCGACCACGTCCGGGTCGATCGCCGAGCCGCCGCCCGCCACCCGGCGGACCGCCTCCAGGAACTCGCGCACGTCGGCGACGCGCTCCTTCAGCAGGTACCCGACGCCGGACGTGCCCTCGGCGATCAGATCCACCGCGTAGCTGCCTTCCACGTACTGCGACACCACCAGCACCGGCAGGCCCGGCACCTCCTTGCGGGCCGCGAGCGCCGCGCGCAGGCCCTCGTCGGTGAACGTCGGGGGCATCCGGACGTCGGCGATGACCAGGTCCGGGCGGTGCTCGCGGACGGCGACCAGCAGGTCGTCGCCGTTGGACACCGCCGCCGCGGTCTCGATGCCGACGTCGGCGAGCAGGCTCTGCACGCCCGCCCGCAACAGGACGGAGTCTTCGGCGATGACGACACGCATTGTTCCCACTCCCAGGGGGTTCACCAGCGGACGGGCAGGTCGGCGCGCACCACGGTCGGCCCGCCCGCCGGGCTGACCACGGTGAGCACGCCGTCGATCGTGGCGGCGCGGTCGGCGAGCCCGGCCAGGCCGCCGCCGGGGCGCACGGACGCGCCGCCGTGGCCGTTGTCGACGATCTCGACGACGACGGTCTCGTCGTCGCGGGTCACCCGCACCGTCGCGCGGTCGGCGCCCGCGTGCTTGGTGATGTTGGTCAGCGTCTCGCTGACGATGAAGTACGTCGTGGTCTCCACCGGCGCGGGCGGCCGCGGCTCGACGCTCACCTCGACGTCGACCGGGATCGGCAGCCGCGCGGTCAGCGACGACAACGCCGCGTCCAGGCCGCGGTCCTGCAGCACCGGCGGGTAGATCCCGCGGGCGAGGTCGCGCAGCTCGGACACCGCGAGCTTGGCGTCCGCGTGCGCCGCGCCGATCAGCTCGCGCACGGCCGCCGAGTCGTCGTTGTCGAGCTTCAGCTGGGCCCGGCCCAGGCTCATCGCGACGGCCACCAGCCGCTGCTGCGCGCCGTCGTGCAGGTCGCGTTCGATGCGCCGGCGTTCGGCCTCGACGGCGTCGACCCCGCGGGCGCGCGAGTCGCTCAGCTGCCGCGTGCGGGCTTCGAGCTGCTGCGTCCGGTTCGGTCCCAGCATCGACGCGGTCAGCGCGGCGTGCAGTGCCCCGATCCGCGGCGCGACGAAGATCCCGAACGGCGGCACGGCGACCGAGACGATCCCGGCGACGAACTCCACGATGCCCAGCGGGAAGGCGAGCAGCACGTAGTTCACCTCGTGCCAGGTGACCGGGTCGACCAGCCGGGCCTGCCACGTCTGCAGCAGCCCGGGCCCGTGCGGCCGCCGCCGTGGCGCCGGGACGTCCGCGTCGAGCATGGTTCCCACCCAGCGCCGTTCCAGGTCCGCGACACCGCGGACGAGCGAGGTGGCGGCGATCAGGATCGGGATGCCGATCCACAGCATGGTGGTGGCGATGCCGAGCACCATCGTGACGAGCACCAGCACGAAGCCGAAGATCCGCAGCGGCAGGCTCGCGATGAGGAAGCCGATGGTGCGCACCACCTTCGGCCGCCCGGTCACCGGCATCGCGCGATCCGTTCCAGCTCCGGCACGAGGTCGTCGAGGGTCGGCGTCGCCAGCATCTCGTCGCGGACCTCGAGCGCGCAGGCCCGGAACGAGGGTTCGGTCAGCAGTCTTTCCAGTCCACTTCGGACGGACTGCGGCGTGACGTCCTCGAGGTCGAGCACCAGGCCGTTGCCGCGCTTCTCCTGGGCGACGGCGGAAACCCGCTCGCTCCACGTGGTGCCCGGGATGACCAGCTGGGGAACGCCGTTGACGACGGCGTTGCCGATCGTCGCGCCGCCGCCCTGGTGCACGATGGCCGAGCAGCTCGCGAGAAGCTCGTACATCGGCACGAAGTCCACCGCGCGCACGTTGTCCGGGATCTGCTTCACCGAGGCGAGCTGGGACGCGTTGAGCGTCGCGATGACTTCGACGTCGAGGTCGGCCAGGCCGTCGAGCAGGTCGGCCACCGACGTCTCCTCGACGCCGAGCACCTGGCGGTTCGAGATGCCCAGCGTCAGCATCACGCGCGGCCGCTCCGGCGTCTCCAGCACCCAGCGGGGAATCGCCATCGGCTTGTTCTGCGGGATGAACCGCGCCGGCACGTAGTCGACGTCGACGCCTTCGTAGCGCAGGTAGGACGGGTGGCAGTCGAGGGTTTTCACGCCGTGGCGCAGCGCCTCGTCGTACTCGGCGCCGAACCGCCCGGCCGCGGCGGACATCCATTCGACGAACGGGTCCGGCGTCGTGTCTTCGGGGTGGCTCGCGCGCAGGTCCCGGTACTGCGCGGCGATCCGCGCGGTCTGGTCGGCGGCGTACATCATCCGCAGGTGCGGGACGCCGATGACGTGCGCGACGATCGGGGCCGCGTAGATCATCGGGTCCCAGACGATCAGGTCGGGCTGCCAGCCCTTGGCGAACCGCACCAGCTCGTCGAGCAGCGAGTCCGGGGTGGTCCAGCGGAAGACCTCGACCCAGTGCTCGTAGACCGTGCGGACGTACTCCTCGGTGTAGCGTTCCGGCCGGCTCTCGGAGATGCGGAAGCCGCCCTGCATGGCGTTGTCGCCGTCCATCTGCAGCTGCCGGTGGCGCGCGATGTCCAGCTCGTCGCCGAACCACATCGCGTCGAGGCCGGTTTCGGCGAACGACGCCACCTCGCGCGGGTTGCGCTGGCCGACGAACCGGACCTCGTGCCCGGCCGCGGCGAGCGCCCAGCCGACCGGGGCCATGCTGTAGACGTGCGTCCTCGTCGGGAACACCATCATCATGACGCGCATGGACGCACTCCCCGGAAGTCGGCTTCTGCTGTCCTCGAAAGTAGTGCGCGTGGGCCGTCAGGCCGACCCGGCAACGCGGCGGTAGGGGTCGGCAACCCCTGTTCGGCCACGGAATCCTTTCCGCCGGTGCCCGCCGTGCGCTAGGTGTTCGGGTGGGTTTGGAACGGCTTTAGACGCCCCTTAGGGGCTGGTTCCGGCGGGCCCGCGACGGCTAGACATGAACGTGGGTCCGGCCGCGTGTGCCGGGGCGAGGGATACGAACGAGGTGATGAGCATGGCCGTGGCACCGATCACGAAGGGCTGGGCGCCCTTCGGCGGGTACCGCACCTGGTACCGCGTCACCGGGGAGACCGGGGGCGAAGCGCCCGCTGTCGTCGTGGTGCACGGCGGGCCGGGGAGCACGCACGACTACCTGCTGAACCTCTGCTCGCTCGCCGGGCACGGGTTCCCGGTGGTCCACTACGACCAGCTGGGCAGCGGCGGCTCGACGCGGCTGCCGGGCAAGGCCGCGGACTTCTGGACTCCGGAGCTGTTCGGCGACGAGCTGGACAACCTGGTGCAGCACCTGGGCATCGAGGACAACTACGTCCTGTTCGGACAGTCGTGGGGCGGCCTGGTCGTCGCGCGGCACGCCGCGCAGCGGCCGGACGGCCTGCGCGGTCTGGTGATCGCGAACTCGCCCGCGTCCTATCCGCTGTGGCGCCAGGAGATGGACGTGCTGCGCGCCCAGCTGCCGCCGGGCGTCGACGACCAGCTGCGGGCGCACGAGGCCGCCGGCACCACGGGCGCGCCGGAGTACTTCGAGCTGATGCGCGCGTTCTACGACCGGCACGTCTGCCGTGTGCTGCCGTGGCCCGCCGACTACCTGGCGTCGTTCATGGAGATGGCCGACGACAACACCGTCTACGCCACCATGAACGGGCCCAGCGAGTTCACCGTCACCGGCACGCTCAAGGACTACTCGGTGATCGACGAGCTCGACGACATCGAAGTGCCGACGCTGCTGATCTCCGGGCGCCACGACGAAGCCACCCCCGTCACGGTCCAGCCGTACTTCGACCGGATCCACGACGTGCGCTGGGAGATCTTCGAGGACTCCAGCCACGTCCCGCACCTCGAGGAGCCCGAGCGGTTCCGCGAAGTCCTGCTGGGGTTCCTGCGGGACGTCCACCCCACCGCACCCGCGAGCCGGGTCGAACGAGAGGTCGCCAGTCATGGATGAGGCCACCCGGCCGGGATCGGCGGTCGTCTTCCCCGGGATGAGCCCGTGTCGCTTCGCCGACTTCGGCAAGTTCCTGCTGATCAACCCCTTCGCCCGCCGGCTGATCTCGGAGGCGAACGAGCGGCTCGGCTACTCGCTGGTCGACCGCTTCCGCGAAACCGAAGGCGACTACTCGGCGTACGCGCAGGTCGGGTTCATGCTCACCTGCGTCGCGCTGGCCGAATGGGCCGAAGAGGAGCAGGGGATGAACCCCGACTTCTGCGCCGGTCCGAGCTTCGGCGAGAAGCCGGCCAGCGTGTACGCCGGGTCGTTGACCTTCTCGGACGCGGTGTGGATGACCGCCGAGCTCGCGCGCTGCCTGACCGAGTTCTTCGACACCGAGTACACCGACGTCGTGACGCACTCGTTCGTCCGCACCCCGGAAGAGAAGCTGACGGACGCTCTGTCCCAATTGGACGCCAAGGGCGAGTGGTTCGACATCTCGTGCTACATCGACCACGACTTCTACATGGTTTCCGTGCGCGAGAAGAACCTCGACTGGCTCAAGCAGACGGTCCGGAGCATGGGCGGGCTCTCCCTCTACACGATGCGGCCGCCGCTGCACTCGCGCGCGTTCGGGGCGCTGCGCCGCAAGGCGGAGGACGAGGTGCTCGGCGACCTGGAGTTCCACGACCCCCTGCTGCCGATCGTCGCCGACCAGGACGGCGCGATCCTGCGCACCGGTGACCAGGTGCGCACGATGCTGCTCGACAGCATCGTCAAGCCGATGCGCTGGCCGGACGTGGTGCACACGCTGGCGGACAACGGGGTGCGCAAGCTGTGGGTCGCCGGGCCGGACACGCTGTTCGGGCGCGTCCGCGTGACCACGAGCCGCTTCGAGGTCGTGACGGTCAACCCGCGCATGGCCCTGCAACCCCGCCGCCGGGGCGCAGGACCGTCGCGGGTCAGCTAGCGGGCTGCAGCGCGGACAGCGTGGTCCACAGCCGGCCGGGGTTCTCGAACGTCTCCAGGTTCAGGGCGTCGTCCTCGAACCGCACGTTGTAGCTCTGCTCCAGCACGGAGAGCAGCTCCACGGTGGCGAGCGAGTCCAGCCCGTACTCGCGCAGCGGGGTCTCTTCGGTCAGCGCCTCCTCGGCGGGCAGGAAGGGGAGGAACGTGCGAAGCGTCTCGTCGAAAGTGCTGTCCCACATGGCTTACTCCGGATCGCTAGGTTGGGATCTACCGAGAGGAAACCGACCGCCCGGTTCGGTTTCGGACTCTACCGCGCGTCGCCGTCCCGGATCGACGCATCGGCACCCCTATTCACGCGGAGGATCACGATGGACACCGGTCTCACCAGCGGGCTGCACACGCGGTTCCTGCGCGGCCTCGAGCGCGCGAGTGGCGGCGTGGCCGTCCACGTCGGCGACCAGGCGCTGACCTACGAGCGGTTGAACGACCTGGCGCTGCTCTGGGGCGGTGCGCTCGCCGAAGCGGGCGCCCGCACGGTAGGGGTGCTCGCGGGCAAGGGAGTCACGGCTTACGCGGGGATATTGGCCGGGTTGTACGCCGGTGCGACGATCGTCCCGCTGCGTCCGGACTTCCCGGCCGCGCGGACCGCCGCGATGGTCGAGGCCGCCGGGGTCGACGTGCTCATCGCCGACGAGCGGGGGCGCGCGGTGGCTCCGGCCGGGGTGCCGGTGCTCGGCTCGCCGCCGGTGTCCCGGGCCCTGTCGGCACCGCTGGCGCCGACGTCGGACACCGCGTACGTGCTGTTCACGTCGGGTTCGACCGGGCGACCCAAGGGCGTCCGGATCGGGCACGCGGCGGTCGACCACTACTTCGGCCTGCTGGACGAGCGGTACGACTTCACCCCGGACGACGTGTTCTCGCAGACGTTCGACCTGAACTTCGACTGCGCGATGTTCGACCTGTTCTGCGCGTGGGGCGCGGGGGCGCCGGCGGTGGTCCTGCCGGGCGGGGCGTACCGCAACCTGCCGCGATTCGCGGCCGAGCGCGGCCTCACGGTGTGGTTCTCCACGCCGAGCGCGATCGACCTGGTCCGCCGCACGGGCGGCCTGACCCCGGGCGCGCTGCCGGGGCTGCGGTGGAGCTTCTTCGCGGGCGAGGCGCTGACGGTCCGCGACACGGCGGACTGGCGGGCCGCGGCGTCGTCGTCGCTGGTGGAGAACCTGTACGGGCCCACCGAGCTGACGATCACGGTGTCGGGCTACCGCTGGGACGACGTCGTGACGCCGCGGGTGGCGGTGAACGGCGTGGTGCCGATCGGCGCGGTGCACGCGGGGCACGACTACGTCCTGCTGGACGGGGACGACGTCGAGGGCGAGCTGTGCATCGCGGGCCCGCAGATGACCCCGGGCTACCTGGACCCGGCCGACGAGCGGGGCCGGTTCCTGGACCGCGACGGCAAGCGCTTCTACCGCACGGGGGACCGGGTGCGCCGGCTGTCCGACGGGCTGGCGTACCTGGGCCGGCTGGATTCCCAGGTGCAGGTGCTGGGGTGGCGCATCGAGCTGACGGAGGTCGAGCACGCCCTGCGCGACTGCGGCATCCAGGACGCGGTGGCGCTGGGCGTGGCGGGGGAGTCGGGGACGGAGCTGTTCGTGTTCTACACGGGTGGCGAGCGGCCGGTGCTGGAGCTGGTCCGGGCGCTGCGGGCGGTGTTGCCGGAGGGGGTCATCCCGCGGCACTACCGGCACGTCGAGGAGTTTCCGCTGAACTCGAACCGCAAGATCGACCGGAAGACGTTGGCTGCTCGGGCGGCGGAGATCTTGGCGGCCTGAGCAGTCTCCCGCGGCTTGGTCGTGAGTGTTCAGGGCGGTTAGAACCGCCCTGAACCCTCACGACCGCTTTGGCGTGCCCGGACCCCGGCCGGTCCGGGCTTAGGGGCCGTTAGGGGTGTGGATCCGCAGGTCGGCGCGGCTAGCTTTCCGTACGTCTCCAGGTGTGTCTTCCACGCCGGCCCGGTCATCCTTCGAGTCCTACGGAGTGGCAGTCGTGAACGATTCTCTGGTCCATTCTCTGCTCGACGCCGCGGCGGCCGATGCGGCCGGGGCGTCGGCCGTCCGGGACCGTGCCGGTTCCTGGACCTATGGTGAGGTCCAGGCGTGGAGCCACGCCGTCGCCGTCGTGCTCGCTCGGCGCGGTGTCGGGCACGGCGACCGCGTTGTCGTGCAGCTGCCCACCGATCGGGCGCTCGTCGCCCTCTTCTACGGGACTTCGCGCCGCGGGGCGGTCTTCGTGCCGATCAACCCCGCCATGAAGAAGTTCCACTTCGACTCCGTCGTGGCCAACGCCGAACCCGTCCTCGTGCTCACCCCCGAAAACTTCGGTCCCTTTTGGACGGAAGTCGAAAAGGCGCAGGGCCGAGAAGCCGAAGTCACGGTAATCCAAGAAGACGACATCGCCGTCCTCGTCTACACCTCCGGCAGCACCGCCGCGCCGAAGGGCGTGATCGGCCCGCACCGCCAGGTCACCTTCGCCTCGCGCGCCATCCAGGCGGTCCTCGGCTACCGCCAGGACGACGTCGTCTTCTGCCGGTTCCCGATGTCCTGGGACTACGGCCTCTACAAGGTGCTGCTGAGCACCCTCGGCCGCAGCGAGATCGTGCTCGCCGACGCCGAGTCGGACCTGCGGCTGCTGCAGCGGATGCGTGAGGTCGGCGCCACCGTGGTGCCGATCGTCCCCTCGCTGGCCACCATGATCGCCACGCTCGCGCAGCGCGACACCGAACCCGCCGCGCCCGTGCGCCTGTTCACCAACACCGGCGCGGCCCTGCCCGACGCCACCATCACGCAGCTGCGCGAAGCGTTCCCCGGGGTCAAGGTCGTCCGCCAGTTCGGCCAGACCGAGTGCAAGCGCATCACGATCATGCCCCCCGACGAGGACACCGAGCGCCCCGGTTCGTCCGGGTTGCCGCTGCCCGGCACCTCCGTGCTGATCCTCGCCGCCGACGGGACCGAGCTGCCCGCCGGGGACATCGGCGAGATCGTCGCCGCCGGCCCGCACGTCATGCCCGGGTACTGGCGGGCGCCCGAGATCTCCGCGCGCGCCTTCCGCCGCGACGAGACCACCGGTGAGCTGCGCCTGCACACCGGCGACTACGGCCGCCTCGACGCCGACGGCTACCTCTACTTCGAGGGCCGCCGCGACGACATGTTCAAGCGCAAGGGCATCCGGATGTCCACTTTGGAGATCGAAGCCGCGGCGATGGACATCCCCGGCGTCCGCGCGGCCGGCGCGATCCCGCCCAGCGAGACGCGGGACCTCGCCATCTGCGTCGAGACCGACCTGCCGCCCACGACCGTGCTGCGCGAGCTGGCCAAGCGCCTCGAGCCGCAGAAGGTCCCGTCGCTGTGCCACGTCGTCGAGGAGTTCCCGCTCACGGCGCACGGCAAGAACGCCACCAAGGAACTCGCGCAGCTGGTCGAGGGAGCCCGCGCATGAGCAAGTACGACGGTATCGCCGCGAAGTACGGCACGCCCGCCTACGTCTACGACCTCGACGTCGTCGCCGAGTCGCGCGACCAGCTCTTCGGCATGCTGCCCGAAGGCTTCCAGCTCTTTTACGCGCTGAAGTCCAACCCCCATCCCGAAATCGGCCGCGAGCTGCGCCGGGGCGGCTGCCGCGCGGAGATCAGCTCCACCGGGGAGCTGATCAACGCCCTCGAAGCCGGGTTCGACCCGGCCGGCATCCTCTACACCGGACCGGGCAAGACGCCCGGCGAACTGGAGCACGCGCTCGCCGCCGGGGTCCGGCTGTTCTCCGTCGAGTCGCTGACCGACCTGCAGCACGTCGGCGCGGCGGCGCAGCAGCAGGGTGTCACCGCGTCCGCGCTGCTGCGCGTCAACACCACCGCGAGCAGCGGCGGCACCGGCATCCGGATGATGGGCCGCCCGTCGCAGTTCGGCATCGACGCCGAGACCCTGCCCGACCTGATGCCCACGCTCACGGCGGTGCCGGGCACGCGGGTCGTCGGCGCGCACTTCTTCACCATGAGCAACGCCCAGGACGAGGACGCCCTGCTCGGCGAGTACGAGTTCGTGCTCACCTCGGCCGCGCGGCTGCGCGACGAAGTCGGCCTGCCCTTGGAGGTGCTGGACATCGGCGGCGGTTTCTCGTCGCCGTACGCGGTGCCCGGCCCGCGCACGGACTACCCGAAGCTGCGCGCCGGCCTGGAAACGCTGCTCGACCTGCACCTGCCCGAGTGGCGGGACGGCGGGATCGAGCTGGCCTGCGAGTCGGGCCGCTACCTCTCCGGCAGCTGCGGTTCGCTGCTGGCCGGCGTGGTCAACGTCAAGGACAGCCGCGGCAGCCGGTTCGTCGTCCTCGACGCGGGGATCAACGCCGTCGGCGGGCTGTCCGGGATCGGCAGGCTGCTGCCCGCGGCCGTCGGCGTCGAGGAGACCGGCGACGTCGTCGGCAGCCTCGTCGGTCCACTGTGTACTCCCGGCGACTCGCTCGCCAAGGCGGCGAAGCTGCCCGAGCTGGTCTCCGGCGACGTCGTCACCGTGCCGAACGTCGGTGCCTACGGCGTCACCGCGAGCCTGATCAGCTTCCTCGGCCGGCCGACGCCGGCGGAAGTCGTGGTCCGCGGCGGCACGGTCCTCTCGGTGTCGCGATTGGACTACCAGCGCGTCTACGAGGTTTCGCCATGACCGAAGAACTGCACTCGTTCGGCGGCGGAGTCGTCACGGACCCGCCGCGGCGGACGGTGATCGTCAGCAGCATGGCGTCGGACTCCCACACCTGGAACCTCGTCTACCTCGAGCTGCTCGTCGGCGAGCTCGGCTTCGACGTCGTGAACCTCGGCGCCTGCGTGCCGGACGAGCTGCTGGAGTCGGAGTGCCTGAGCCGCAGGCCGGCGATGCTCGTGCTGAGCAGCGTCAACGGCCACGGCCACCAGGACGGCCTGCGGGTCATCCAGCGGATCCGCGCCCTCCCGGAGCTGCGCCGCCTGCCGGTGGTGATCGGCGGCAAGCTCGGCGTCGGCGGGGCACTGACCGCGGAGGAGACCGCGCAGCTGCTGCTCGCCGGGTTCGACGCGGTGTTCGACGACCAGCAGGGCGCGGGTTCCTTCCGCCGGTTCGCCGCCACGCTGTCGGCGGGTGCCACCCAGGTGGAGGCGTGAGCTTCGAAGAGTTCGTCGCGCGCCGCCACGCCGCGGGCGAACTGGTGGTCCAGCCCCGCATGGGGTTCGCGGACCCGGCCGTCATGCGGGCCGGGCTGGCCGCGACCAGGAACGCGGCCGCCGCGACCGTCGGCACCGTCACGCTCGACAGCTACACCCGCGTCGGCGACACGGCTTCCGTGGCGCACGCGCTGAGCAACGGGGTCGCGCTCAACGGCTACCCGATCGTCAACCACCCGTCCGAGGTCACCCGCGGCATGCTCGACGGCCTCGAAGGCCCGGAGTTCCCGGTGCAGGTGCGGCACGGTTCGGCGCGGCCGGCGGACATCTTCCGCTCGATGATCGCCGCCGGCCTGCACGCCACCGAGGGCGGCCCGGTGTCCTACTGCCTGCCCTACAGCCGCACGCCGCTCGACGAGTCCGTGCGCAACTGGGCGCACTGCTGCGACCTGCTCCTGGACGCCGAGCACCCGGCGGGCCGGCCGCACCTGGAGACGTTCGGCGGCTGCATGATGGGCCAGCTGTGCCCGCCGAGCGAGCTGGTGGCGCTGTCGGTGCTGGAGGCGTTGTTCTTCTACCGCAAGGGCCTGCGCAGCCTCTCGGTGAGCTACGCCCAGCAGACGAACATGGCGCAGGACCAGGAGGCGGTGGCCGCGCTGCGCCGGCTGTGCGCCGAACTGCTGCCCGACGCCACCTGGCACGTCGTCGTCTACGCCTACATGGGCCTGTTCCCCCGGACTTCCGAAGGCGCCCGGAGCCTGCTGGGGCGGGCGGCCGAGCTGGCCGTGACGACCGGGTCGGAACGGCTGATCGTCAAGACGACCGCCGAAGCGCACCGGATCCCGACCGTCGCGGAAAACGTTTCGGCGCTGGAACACGCGGGCGCGGCGGCCCGAGGGATTGCCGAAAAGGCCATTGTGGACGCCGACAACCAGGTCTACCGCGAGGCGTACGCGCTCGTCGACGCCGTGCTGAACAGCCACGCCGACCTCGGCCGCGCGATCGTCGTCGCGTTCAAGCGCGGCCTGCTCGACGTCCCGTACTGCCTGCACCCGGACAACGCCGGGCAGGCGCGCAGCTACCTCGACCCGGCGGGCCGGCTCGGCTGGTCGGAGCTCGGGTCGCTGCCGCTGCACCGCGTGGTGGAACGCCGCCACGCCGACCGGATCACCTCGTCGACGCTGATGTCGGCGCTTTCCCACGTCCAGAACGCCTTCGACGCCGAGGCGCTGGAACAACCGATGAGAGCGATTGGGGGCGAGTCGTGACGAGTTCACGCCGGACAGTCCGTGCGTATCCGTTCGACATGCACGAGATCTCCGTTTCCGAGCAGTACCACGTCCTGCAGCGCGAAGAGCCGATGAGCCGGGTCCAGATGCCCTTCGGCGAACCGGCCTGGCTGGCGACGAAGTACGCCGACGTCAAGCTGGTGACGACCGACCCGCGGTTCAGCCGGGAGCTCGCGCAGGGCCTCGACCAGCCGCGGATGCGCCGCCAGCAGATGGGCGACGGCATCATGGGGATGGACCCGCCGGACCACTCCCGCCTGCGCCGCCTGGTTTCGAAGGCCTTCACGGCACGTCGGCTGGAGCAGATGCGCGACGGCGTCAAGGACCTCGTCAACCGGCTGCTCGACGACATGCAGGCGCACGGCGACAGTGCTGACCTGGTCGAGGAGCTGGCGCGGCCGTTGCCGGTCACCGTGATCTGCGACCTGCTCGGCGTGCCGCAGGAGGACCACAAGATCTTCCGCGAGTGGACGCAGGCGCTGGTCAGCGACGCCACGGCCAAGGGCGACGTGCTGGACGTCTACGGCGACCAGCTCGACAACTACGTGGCCGAGCTGGTGGCCCAGCGCCGCGAGGAGCCGACCGACGACCTGCTCGGCGCGCTCGTCTACGCCCGTGACGCCGGCGACAAGCTGACCGAGAACGAGCTGATCTCGATCGCGGGTGCGGGTCTGCTGACCGGCGGCGTCGAGACGGTCTCGACGGCGTTGCCCAGCTTCGTCTTCACGCTGCTGACGAACCCGGAGTTGCTGACCCAGCTGCGCGCGGACCCGGACCTGATGCCGACGGCGATCGAGGAGCTGTTGCGGTACGTGCCGATCAACACCGCGGCGATGTTCGCGCGGTACGCGACCGAGGACATCCGCTTCGGCGACGTCGTCGTGCGCGCGGGCGACCCGGTGCTGCCGGCGCTGCACGCGGCCAACCGCGACCCGGAGGTCTTCGCCGACCCCGACCGCATCGACCTGACGCGCAAGCCGAACCCGCACGTGGCGTTCGGGCACGGCCCGCACCACTGCATCGGCGCGCAGCTGGCCCGGCTGGAGCTGCAGGAAGCGTTGAAGGCAATCCTGGCGCGGTTCCCGGACCTGCGGTTCGCGGACGGCCGCGAGGGCGTCAAGTGGGAGTACGGCGTGATCGTGCGGGGGCCATCGCTTCTGCGCATCGCTTGGTGATCTCCCGCCCCTAGATGGCTTTTCAGGGGATCCGGCGGCGGTGTGCGCCGACCTACATTCGACCAGAACGACCATGAGTGCTGGCTTGCTACAGCGGTGGAGTGCGGAATGCGTGAGTTTGAGACCGAATCGAATCGGGCGTCCGGGTTCGCGGAGCGGCTGACCGAACTGCCCGCCGGTGACCGCGCGGCATTCCTGGCCGACGTCGTCCTCGACGCCACCCGGGCCGCGCTGCTGGCGGCGCGCCCGGACGTCCCGGCGGTGCTCGACCCGGAAAAGGCGTTCTCCGACCACGGGTTCGACTCGCTGGCGGCGGTGGAGCTGCACGCGCGGCTCACCGACGCCACCGGGCTCGACCTGCCGGTCACCCTGGCCTTCGACCACCCGACCCCGGCCGCCGTCGCGCGCTTCCTGCACGCGGCGGTGTTCGGGGCCGACGTCGTCCACAGTGGACTCCCGACCGCGGGTGACCACGACGAGCCGGTCGCGATCGTCGGCATCGGCTGCCGCTACCCCGGTGGGACCGCCTCGCCCGAGGACCTCTGGCGGCTGGTCGAAGACGAGGTGCACACCATCACCGGGTTCCCGACCGACCGCGGCTGGGACCTCGACGGCCTCTACGACCCGGACCCCGACCGGCCGGGCAGCAGCTACGTCACCTCCGGTGGCTTCCTGCCCGACGCGGGCGAGTTCGACGCGGACTTCTTCGGCATCGCGCCGCGCGAGGCGTCCGCGATGGACCCGCAGCAGCGCCTGGTCCTCGAGACGGCGTGGGAAGCCCTGGAGCGCGCCAAGATCGATCCGACGACGCTGCGCGGCACGCCCGCCGGCGTCTTCATCGGCGCCGAGGCCCAGGAGTACGGCCCGCGCCTGCACGAGGCTCCGGACGGCCTCGACGGCTACCTGCTCACCGGTAACGCGCCGAGCGTCGTCTCCGGCCGCGTCGCCTACGCGCTCGGCCTCGAAGGCCCGACGCTGACCGTCGACACCGCGTGCTCCGGCTCGCTCGTCGCGCTGCACCTCGCCGTGCAGGCCCTGCGCCGCGGCGAGACGCAGCTCGCGCTCGCCGGCGGGGTCGCCGTCATGGGCGGCCCCGGCACGTTCACCGCGTTCAGCCGCCAGCGCGGCCTCGCCGAAGACGGCCGCTGCAAGGCGTTCGCCGCGGCGGCCGACGGCACCGGGTTCGCCGAAGGCGTCGGTGTCCTGATCCTGGAACGGCTGTCCGACGCGGTCGCGAACGGGCACACCGTGCTCGCCGTCGTCCGCGGTACCGCCATCAACTCCGACGGCGCGTCCAACGGCCTCACCGCCCCCAACGGCCCGTCGCAGCAGCGCGTGATTCACCGCGCGCTCGCCGACGCCCGCCTCACGCCGTCCGAAGTGGACGCCGTCGAGGCGCACGGCACCGGCACCCGGCTCGGCGACCCGATCGAGGCCCAGGCCCTGCTCGCCGCCTACGGCCAGGAGCGCGAGACGCCGCTTCTGCTGGGCTCGATCAAGTCCAACATCGGCCACACGCAGGCCGCCGCCGGCGTGGCCGGCGTGATCAAGATGGTCGAGGCGATCCGCCGCGGCCGGCTGCCCAAGACCCTGCACGTCGACGCGCCGACCCCGCACGTCGACTGGACCGCGGGCGCGGTCGAGCTGCTGACCGAGGCCCGGGAGTGGCCGGAGGTCGAGCGTCCGCGCCGCGCGGGTGTGTCGTCGTTCGGCGTCAGCGGTACCAACGCCCACGTCATCATCGAGCAGGCGCCCGCGACCGCGGACGTCGACGGCACGACCGAGCCGCTGCCGGTGGTCCCGCTCGTCGTCTCCGCCCGCAGCGAAGAAGCCCTGCGGGCGCAGGCCGGGAAGCTCGTGTCCACTGTGGAGTCGGCGGACCTGACCGAGGTCGGCTTCTCGCTGGCCGGTACGCGCGCCGCGCACGACCACCGTGCGGTCGTCGTCGCCGAGTCCACTGAGGACGCTGTCCGCGGCCTGCGCGCGCTCGCCGCAGGGGAGCCGGACGCGTCGGTCGTCACCGGCACCCGCACGCCGGGCAAGCTCGCGATGCTGTTCACCGGCCAGGGCTCGCAGCGGCTCGCCATGGGCAAGGAGCTGTACCTCGCGTACCCGGTCTTCGCCGAGGTCTTCGACGAGGCCATCGACCACCTCGACGTCCAGATGGACCGCCCGCTGCGGGACGTCCTCTTCGGCGACGACGCCGAGGAGCTGAACGGCACCCAGTACGCGCAGTGCACGCTCTTCGCGGTCGAGGTCGCTCTTGCGCGGCTGCTGGAGTCGTGGGGCGTCAAGCCGGACGTCCTGCTCGGCCACTCGATCGGTGAGCTGGCAGCCGCGCACATCGCCGGCGTCTGGTCCCTGGAGGACGCGTGCCTGGTCGTCGCCGCGCGCGGCCGGCTCATGCAGGCGCTGCCCGAGGGTGGGGCCATGGTCGCGATCGCCGCGACCGAGGACGAGGTCGCCCCGCTGCTCACCGACGGCGTCAGCATCGCCGCGATCAACGGGCCCACGTCGGTCGTCGTGTCCGGTGAGCGCGCCGAGGTCGACGCCGTCGCCGAGGTGTTCCGGGCGCAGGGCCGCAAGACGAGCGAGCTGCGCGTGTCGCACGCGTTCCACTCGCCGCTGATGGAGCCGATGCTCGCCGACTTCCGGGAAGTCCTGGAGGTCGTCGAGTTCGCGGCGCCGAAGATCCCGGTGATCTCGAACGTCACCGGCCGCCTGGCGACGACCGAAGAGCTGTGCTCGCCCGGCTACTGGCTCTACCACGTGCGGCGGGCCGTGCGGTTCGCCGACGGCGTCGCCGCGCTCGCCGCGGCCGGCGTCACCACCGCGATCGAGGTCGGCCCGGACGCCGTTCTCGCGGCGCTCGCCGCGACCGGTCCGCACGGCTCGGACATCGCGTTCCTGCCCGCGCAGCGCCGCGGCCACGCCGAGGTCACGACCCTGGCCGGCGCGCTCGGCCGGCTGCACACCCGCGGCGTGGCGATCGACTGGACCGCGTTCTTCGGCCCGGCGAACGTCGTCGACCTGCCGACGTACGCCTTCCAGCGCAAGCACTTCTGGCTCACCGCGCCCGGCCGCGGCGACGCCGCCGACTTCGGCCAGCTCGCCTCCGGCCACCCGCTGCTGGCCGCCGAGATCGGCCTGGCCGACCACGACGGCCTGGTCCTCACCGGCCGCATCGGCCTGCGCTCGCACCCGTGGCTGGCCGACCACACCATCGCCGGCACGGCCCTGCTGCCCGGCACGGCGTTCGTCGAGATGGCCCTGCACGCCGCCGGGCGCGCGGGCTGCGACGTCGTCGACGAGCTGACCCTGCAGGCACCCCTGGCCGTCCCGGAGGGGCGCGGGGTCGAGGTGCAGGCCGTGGTCGGCCCGGTCGAGGACGGCCGCCGCACCATCGAGTTCTACTCGCGCGCCGAGCAGGACGTCGCCTGGACCCGGCACGCCACCGGCGTGCTGGCCGAGGCCGCGGCCGGCGAGCCCGCTCCGCTGACCGAGTGGCCGCCGTCCGGCGCCGAGGTCGTCGCGACGAGCGAGCTGTACGACGAACTGGCCGCTCAGGGCTACGGCTACGGCCCGCTGTTCCGGGGCCTGCGCACGGCGTGGAAGCGCGGTGACGTCGTCTTCGCCGAAGTCGCGCTGCCCGAACGGGACGACGACTTCGGGATCCACCCGGCGCTGCTCGACGCCGTCCTGCACGCCACCGACTTCGCCCCGGGCGAGGCCCGCGAGGCCGACGAGATCCGCCTGCCGTTCGCTTGGACCGGCGTGCGGCTGCACGCCTCCGGCGCGGCCGAGGTGCGGGTGCGGATCACCTCGCCCGCCACCGGCGGGGTCTCGATCGACGTCACCGACGCCGCGGGTGCGCCCGTGCTGTCGGTGGAGTCGTTCCGCTCCCGCCCGGTCAGCGGCGCCGACCTCGGCCCCCGGGCCCAGGACCTGCTGCACACCGTCGAATGGACGCCGGTCGTGGCCTCGGCCGCGGATCCGGGTGAGGTGCGGCTCGTGAGTGTGCCGGGCGAACGCGGACGGGTTCCCGCCGCCGCTCGCCAGACCGCTCACCGCGTCCTGGAGATCCTCCAGTCGTTCCTCGCCGAGGTCACCTCGGCCAAGCTCGTGCTGCAGACGCGTGGCACGCTGGCCGACTCCGCGGTGCGCGGGCTGGTGCGCTCGGCGCAGGCCGAGCACCCGGGCCGGATCGTCCTGGTCGAGGGCGAGACCACCGACGCGACGCTGGCCACGGCGCTCGCTTCCGGTGAGCCCGAACTGCGCGTCGACGGCGACCGGGTGCTGGCCCCGCGGCTCGTCCGCCTGCACACCGACGCGCCCGCCTGGCAGCCGGACGGCACCGTGCTGGTCACCGGCGGCACCGGCGGCCTCGGCGCGCAGGTCGCGCGGCACCTCGTCACCACGCACGGCGTCCGGCACCTGGTGCTGCTCAGCCGCCGCGGCGCCGACGCCCCTGGTGCGGCCGAGCTGGTCGCCGAACTGGAGGCGAACGCGACGGTGCAGGTCATCGCCTGTGACGTCACGAAGAAGCGGTCGCTGGCGGCCGCGCTGAAGAAGATCGAAAAGCTGACCGCCGTCGTCCACACCGCCGGCGTCCTCGACGATGCCCTGATCGGCTCGCTCACCGAGGAGCGCCTCGACGCGGTCCTCGCGCCGAAGGTCGACGCGGCCTGGGCACTGCACGAGCTGACGAAGGACCTGGCCGCGTTCGTCCTGTTCTCCTCCTCGGCCGGCCTGGTCGACGGCGCGGGCCAGGCGAACTACGCCGCCGGCAACACCTTCCTCGACGCGCTCGCCGAGCACCGCCGTGAGCAGGGCCTCCCGGCGACGTCGCTGGCCTGGGGGCTGTGGACCGACGGCGGTGCCGCGCTCGGCATGAGCGCCGGACTGTCCGAAAAGGACCTGGGCCGGATCGGGCGGCTGGGCCTCGCCCCGCTGACCGCGGCCGAAAGCCTGGCCGCGCTGGATGTCGCGGTCGCCTCGGGGGCGGCCGCGGTCGTGCCGACCCGCGTCGACCGCGCCGCGCTGAGCGCCCGCGAGGACGTCCCGGCGCTGCTGCGCGGCCTCGTCCCCGCGAACCGGCGCCGCATCGCCGCGGTCGCGGGGGAGCTCACCCCGGAGCGGCAGTTCGCCGAGCGGTTCGCCGCGCTGTCGGAGGCCGACCGCGACCGCGCGGTGCTCGACCTGGTCCGCACGCACGTCGCGGCCGTGCTCGGCCACGACGGCCCGAGCGCGATCAGCCCGGCCCGCCCGTTCGGCGAGATCGGCTTCGACTCCCTCGCCGCGGTCGAGCTGCGCAACATCCTCGACTCGGTCACCGGCATGCGGCTGCCCGCCACGCTCGTCTTCGACCACCCGACCCCGCGGGCGCTGGCCGAGTACCTCGTCACGCGGCTCGGCGGCCTGGCCCCGGTCAAGCCGGTCGCGCCGGTGACCACGGCCGACCCGGAGGAGCCGATCGCCATCGTCGGCATCGCCTGCCGCTACCCGGGCGGCGTCGCGACGCCGGAGGACCTGTGGCGGCTCGTCGCGGGTGGCGAAGAGGCGCTCACGCCGTTCCCGGCCGACCGCGGCTGGAACGTCGACGCCCTCTACGACCCCGAGCCCGGCAAGCCCGGCCACAGCTACGTCAAGCACGGCGCCTTCCTGCACGACGCCGCCGAGTTCGACGCCGACTTCTTCGAGATCAGCCCGCGCGAGGCGGCCGCGATGGACCCGCAGCAGCGGCTGCTGCTGGAGGTGTCGTGGGAGGCGTTCGAGCGGGCCGGCATCGACCCGGTTTCGTTGCGCGGCAGCGCGACCGGCGTGTTCGCCGGCGTCATGTACCACGACTGGGGCACCCGCCTCGGCACCGTGTCCGACGACATCGCGGGCTATCTCGGCAACGGCAGCCTCGCCAGCGTCGTCTCCGGCCGCGTGTCCTACGCGCTCGGCCTGGAGGGTCCGACGGTCACCGTCGACACGGCTTGCTCGTCGTCGCTGGTTGCCCTGCACTGGGCGGTCCAAGCGCTGCGCCGCGGCGAGTGCACGCTCGCCCTGGCCGGCGGGGTCACCGTGATGTCCACTCCGGACACCTTCGTCGACTTCAGCCGCCAGCGCGGTCTCTCCGCCGACGGCCGCTGCCGCTCGTTCGCCGACGCGGCCGACGGCACCGGCTGGGGCGAGGGCGCGGGCATGCTGCTCGTCGAACGGCTGTCGGACGCCCAGCGCAACGGCCACCCGGTTCTCGCGCTGCTCAAGGGCTCCGCGGTCAACCACGACGGCGCGTCCAACGGCCTCACCGCCCCGAACGGCCCGTCGCAGCAGCGCGTGATCGCGAAGGCACTGGCCGACGCGGGTCTCCAGCCGTCCGAAGTGGACGCGGTCGAGGGTCACGGCACCGGTACCACGCTGGGTGACCCGATCGAGGCCCAAGCGCTGCTCGCGACCTACGGGCAGGACCGCGCCGAGGACCAGCCGCTGTGGCTGGGCTCGATCAAGTCCAACATCGGCCACACCCAGGCCGCGGCCGGGGTCGCCGGCATCATCAAGATGGTCATGGCGCTGCGCAACGAGCAGCTGCCGCGGACCCTGCACGTCGATCGTCCGTCCACTGTGGTCGATTGGGACACGGGTGCGGTGCGCCTGCTGACCGAAGCGCAGGACTGGGCGCCGAACGGCCACCCGCGCCGCGCCGCGGTCTCGTCCTTCGGCATCAGCGGCACCAACGCGCACGTGATCATCGAGCAGGCCCCGGCCGACGCCGTGGTCGAGCAGCCCGCCGAACCGCAGCCGGAAGCCGTCGTCCCGGTCGCGCTGTCCGGCCGGTCCGCGGCCGCCGTGCGCGGCCAGGCCGCCCGCCTGCGCGAGTACCTCGCCGACCACGAGGACGTCGGAGTCGCCGAGCTGGCGCGGTCGCTCGTCTCGACCCGCGCCGCGTTGGAGCACCGCGCGGTGGTCGTCGCCGGGACCACGGCCGAGCTGGCTGCCGGCCTCGATGCGCTGGCCACCGGCGAGCAGGGCAGCGAGCCGGTCACCGAGGGCAAGCTCGCGTTCCTGTTCTCCGGGCAGGGTGCGCAGCGGGTCGGGATGGGCGCCGAGCTGTCGGCGGCCTACCCCGTCTTCGCGGAGGCGTTCGACGCCGTCTGCGCCGCGATCGACCCGCTGCTCGACGTGCCGCTGCGCGACGTCGTCTTCGGCACGACCGCGCTCGCCGACCGCGGCCTGCTCGACCAGACGCAGTACACCCAGACCGCGTTGTTCGCGGTCGAGGTCGCGCTGTTCCGGCTCGCCGAGTCGTGGGGGATCGTCCCCGACGCGCTCGCCGGCCACTCGATCGGCGAGCTGGCCGCGGCGCACGTCGCCGGGGTGCTTTCCCTCGCCGACGCGGCGAAGCTGGTCGCCGCCCGCGGCCGGCTGATGGGGGCGCTGAGCACGCCGCCGGGCGCGATGGTCTCCCTCGCCACCACCGAAGAGGCCGCGCGGGAGCTGATCCGCGGGCACGAGGACGAGGTCAGCATCGCGGCCGTCAACGGACCCGCGTCGGTCGTCGTCTCCGGTGTCGCGGACGTCGTTTCCCGCATCGAGCGCGCGACCGACGTCCGGACGCGCCGGCTGCGCGTGAGCCACGCGTTCCACTCGCCGCTGATGGCCCCGATGCTCGACGAGTTCCGCGAGATCGCCGCCGGGCTGACGTTCCACGAACCGAAGATCCCGGTCTTCTCCACGGTTTCGCCGGACGCGGACCTGACCTCGCCCGAGTACTGGGTCACGCACGTCCGCGAAGCCGTCCGCTTCGCCGACGTGGTGACGGCGCTGGCCGCCGACGGCGTGCGGACGTTCCTCGAGCTGGGGCCGGACAGCGTGCTGACCGCGCTCGGCCGCCAGATCGACCCGGACGCCGCGTTCGTGCCCTTCGGCCGCCGCGACCGGGACGAGGTGCGCACCGCGCTGGCCGCGCTGGGCCGGCTCCACGCCCGTGGGGCCGCCGGCCTGGGCAAGGTGCTCGGCGACGGCCCGATCCGGCTCGACCTGCCGACCTATGCCTTCCAGCACAAGCGTTACTGGCTCGACGCGACGCCGTCCGGCGACGTGACGGCGGTCGGCCAGCAGCCGCTGCCGCACCCGATGCTCGGCGCGGTGGTGCCGCTGTCCGGTTCGGACACCACGGTGCTCACCGGCCGGCTGTCCGCCGGGTCGGTGCCGTGGGTGGCCGACCACGTCGTCAAGGGCGCGATCCTGGTGCCCGGCACCGGGTTCGTCGAGCTGGCCATCGCGGCCGGCGACCAGGTCGGGCACTCGACGGTCGAAGAGCTGACGCTGCAGGCGCCGCTCGTCCTGCCGCCGGACGGCGCCGTCGCGCTGCAGGTCGTGGTCGGCCCGGCCGACGGCGACCGGCGCCCGATCACGGTCTTCTCGCGGCCGGCCGACGGCGACGAGTGGACCCAGCACGCGATCGGCACGCTGTCCGCGGCGCCGCGGCCGGAGCCCGCCGGGCTCACCGAATGGCCGCCGGCCGGGGCGACCCCCATCGTCGTCGAGGGTGCCTACGACCTGCTCGAAGAGCGCGGGTACGGCTACGGCCCGTCGTTCCAGGGGCTCACGGCCGCCTGGAAGCGGGGCACCGAGGTGTTCGCCGAGGTCGCGCTGCCGGAACCGGCGGCGTCGACGGCGAACCTCTACGGCCTGCACCCGGCGCTGCTCGACATCGCGATGCACGCCGACCTCCTCGGCGACCCGGGCGGGGCGACGCTGCTGCCGTTCGTCTGGAACGGCGTCACGCTGCACGCCGCCGGCGCTTCGGTGCTGCGGGTGCGGATCGAGCGGCTGAACGGCGACGAAGTGTCGGCCATCGAGGTGGCCGACAGCGACGGCCGCCCGGTCGCGACCATCGACTCGCTGGTCTCGCGCCCGGTCCGCCGGGAACTGGCCGCGTCGTCCGAAGTGGACGGATCGCTGCTGAAGATCGCCTGGCAGCCGGTTTCCGTGCCGCAGTCCGACGCCGAGGTCGTGGCCGTGGGCCGCGGCCGGGTCGGGGTGGCTGCCACCTACGCCGGTTTCGCCGACCTCGCCGCCGCGATCGACCGCGGAGAGCCGGTGCCGGGCCTGCTCACGCTGAGCGTGCCCGAGCGCACCGGCGACGTCCCGGAGACCGCCCGGGCCAACGCCGCTTGGCTGCTCGCCGAGCTGCAGGCCTGGCTGGCCGACTCGCGGTTCGCCGTGACGAAGCTGGCGGTCGTGACTCAGGACGCGGTCCCGGCCGGTGAGTCCGTTGTGGACGTGACGCAGGGCCTGCTGTGGGGCCTGGCGCGCGGTGCCCAGGCCGAGCACCCGGGCCGGGTGTTCATCGTCGACGCCGACGCGGCTACCACGGCCGGGACGATCGCGGCGGTCGTCGCCGCCGGGGAGCCGGAGGCCGCGATCCGCGCCGGTGCGGTGGTCGTGCCGCGGTACGCCAAGACCGAGGCCGGCGACGCTTCGCCGTGGGGCACCGGAGCCGTGCTGATCACCGGGGGCACCGGCGGGCTCGGCAGCCTGCTGGCCCGCTACCTGGTGGCCGAGCACGGGGTCACCGACCTGGTGCTCACCAGCCGCCGCGGGATCGGCGCGCCGGGCGCCCGGCAGCTGGTCGAGGACCTCAAGGACCTCGGGGCCCGGGTGCGGGTCGCCGCGTGCGACGTCACCGAACGCGCCCAGGTCGAGAGCGTGCTCGGCACGATCGACAACCTGACCGCCGTGGTGCACGCGGCGGGCACCGCCGACAGCGGCGTCTTCGACTCGCTGACCGCCGACCGGCTCGACTCGGTCCTGCGGTCGAAGGTCGACGCCGCCTGGCACCTGCACGAGCTGGCCGGTGACCTGGCCGCGTTCGTGCTGTTCTCCTCCGCCGGCGGCCAGGTGCTGCCCGCGGGCCAGGCGAACTACGCCGCCGCCAACGCGTTCCTCGACGGCCTGGCCGCGCACCGGCGGGCCGCCGGTCAGCCGGCGACGGCGCTGGCGTGGGGACTGTGGGCCGAGAACACCGGCCTCGGCGGCGAACTCGCCGAGGCGGACCTCGCCCGGATGGCGCGGCTCGGCCTGCCCGCGGTCACCGCGGAACAGGGGCTCGCGCTGTTCGACGCCGCGACCGCGACCGCCGACGCCGTGATCGCCCCGCTGCGGATCGACGTCGCGGCGCTGCGGGCCCGCACCGACGACCTGCCCGCGTTGCTGCGCGGGTTCGTCCCGGCCAAGGCCCGCCGGACCGCCAAGGCGGCGAAGGCGGCCGACAACGCCCTCGCCGCGGAACTGGCCGCGCTGGCCGACAACGAGCGTGACCGCGTGCTGCTGGACATCGTCCGCACGCAGGTGGCGACCGTGCTCGGCTACACCGATAAGTCCGAAGTGGACGGAGCACGGGCGTTCAAGGAGCTGGGCTTCGACTCACTGGCCGCGGTCGAGCTGCGCAACCTGCTCGGCACCGCGACCGGCCTGACCCTGCCCGCGACGCTGATCTTCGACCACCCGACCGCCAAGGCGGTGGCGGACTTCGTCAAGGGCAAGCTGCTCGGCGCGGTCGCGAAGGTCCCGGCGACCACGACCCGGACCAACGCGTCGATGCAGGAACCGATCGCGATCGTCGGCATGGCCTGCCGGTACCCCGGTGGCGTCCGGTCGCCGGAGGACCTGTGGCAGCTGCTGGTCGACGAGGTCGACGCCGTGTCGGAGTTCCCGACCAACCGCGGCTGGGACATCGACAGCATCTACGACCCCGAGCGCGGCAAGCGGGGCAAGACCTACGCCCGCGAAGGCGGCTTCCTCCACCACGGCACGGAGTTCGACCCGGCGTTCTTCGGCATCGGCCCGCGCGAGGCGCTGGCCATGGACCCGCAGCAGCGGCTCCTGCTGGAAACGGCGTGGGAGGCCATCGAGCGGGCCGGCATCGACCCGACCGCGCTGCGCGGCAGCATGACCGGCGTCTTCACCGGCGCCATGTACGACGACTACGGCAGCCGCGTCCCCGGCGCGCCCGCCGACGTCGCCGCCTACATCCCCAACGGCAGCTCGGGCGCGGTCGTCTCCGGCCGCATCTCCTACCTGCTGGGGCTGGAAGGCCCCTGCATGACGGTCGACACCGCGTGCTCGTCTTCGCTGGTCACGCTGCACCTCGCGGTGCAGGCGCTGCGGGCGGGGGAGTGCGGGCTGGCCCTGGCCGGCGGCGTCACGCTGCTCTCGCAGCCGGACCTGTTCGTCGACTCGAGCCGCCAAGGCGTGCTTTCGCCCAACGGCCGGTCGAAGTCCTTCTCCGCGGCGTCCGACGGCGTCGGCTGGGCCGAGGGTGCGGGCCTCCTCTTGCTGGAGCGGCTGTCCGACGCCCAGCGCAACGGTCACGAGGTCCTCGCCGTGGTCCGCTCCAGCGCGGTCAACCAGGACGGCGCGTCCAACGGCCTCACCGCGCCTAACGGTCCGTCGCAGGAACGCGTGATCCACGCGGCCCTCGCGGCCGGCGGGCTGACGCCGTCCGAAGTGGACGCGGTCGAGGCGCACGGTTCGGGCACCAAGCTGGGTGATCCGATCGAGGCGCAGGCGCTGCTGGCCACCTACGGCCAGGACCGTCCCGAAGGGCACCCGCTCTACCTGGGCTCGGTGAAGTCCAACATCGGCCACGCGCAGGCCTCCGGCGGTGCGGCGGGCGTCATCAAGGTCGTCCAGGCCATGCGGCACAACATGCTGCCGAAGTCGCTGCACATCGACGCGCCGTCCCCGGTCGTCGACTGGACCACCGGCGACATCGAGCTGCTGAGCGAGGCCCGGCCCTGGCTGCCGAACGGCCGCCCGCGCCGTGCGGGCGTCTCGTCCTTCGGCATCAGCGGGACGAACGCGCACATCATCATCGAGGAGGCGCCTCCGTCCACTGTGGAACGCCCGCGCCGCACGGCGCCTCCGCTGGCGTCGGTGCCGCTGCCGATCGCCGGCGCGACCGCCGCGGCACTGGCCGACCAGGCCGCCCGGATGGCGGCGTGGATCCGGTCGAACCCGGAGCTGGACCTGACCGACGTCGGCTACTCCCTGGCGACCGGCCGGGCCGCGCTCGACCACCGCTCGGTGGTCCTGGCGGCGAACCGCGACTCCGCGCTGAAGGCCCTCGACGGGCTCGCGACCGGCGGGACCCCGGCGGGCACGGTGACCGGCACGACCAGCGCGGCCGACCTGACCGCGTTCCTCTTCACCGGCCAGGGCGCGCAGCAGCCGGGCATGGGCCGTGAGCTGTACGAGGCCTTCCCGGTCTTCGCCGGCGCGTTCGACGAGGCCTGCGGGCTGTTCGACACCGACGTCCCGCTCAAGGACGTCATCTGGGACGGCAGCGAGCTGCTCAACCAGACGGCGTACACGCAGTGCGCGCTGTTCGCGATCGAGGTCGCGCTCTACCGCCTGGTGGAGTCGTGGGGCCTCACGCCCGACTACGTCGCCGGGCACTCGATCGGTGAGCTGGCCGCGGCGCACGTCGCCGGGGTGCTCTCGCTGGCCGACGCCTGTGCCCTGGTCGCCGCCCGAGGACGGCTCATGCAGGCACTGCCTTCGGGCGGAGCCATGGCGGCCATCGCCGCCACCGAGGACGAGGTGCGCGCCGCGCTCCCGGCCGGCGTCGACGTCGCCGCGGTCAACGGCCCGCGGTCGGTGGTCGTCTCGGGCCCCGAGGGCGCGGTCAAGGCCGCGATGGCGGTCTTCAAGGAGACCGGACGGCGCGTGAAGCAGCTGGTGGTCTCGCACGCGTTCCACTCGTCACTGATGGAGCCGATGCTGGACGACTTCGCCGTGGTGGCGGAGAAGCTGACCTATTCGGCCCCGGCGATCCCGGTCGTCTCCAACGTGACCGGCCGGGTCGCCACCGCCGAGCAGCTCTGCTCGCCCGAGTACTGGGTCAACCACGTCCGCGAGGCCGTGCGCTTCGCCGACGGCGTCGGCACGCTGCTCTCGGCCGGCGTCACCCGGTTCGTCGAGCTGGGCCCGGACGCGGTCCTGACCGGCATGGCCCGCGAGTGCGACACCTCCGTCGCCGACCGGCCCGACCGCGTCGTGGGCGTGCCCGCGCTGCGCCGGGGCCGGGCCGAGGTCCCGACGCTGTTCACGGCGCTGGCCACGGTGTACTCGCGGGGCGCGAAGATCGACTGGCGGGCCCTGTTCGCCGGCCGCGGCGCGTCCACAGTGGACCTGCCGACGTATGCGTTCCAGAACAAGGAGTACTGGCTCAACGCGACGAAGCCGGCGGGCGACGTCGACTCGCTGGGCGCCAAGTCCGCCGCGCACCCGCTGCTGGGCGCGCTGGTGGAGCTGCCCGACGGCGGCGCGGTGCTCACCGGGCGGCTCGCGGCCGACAAGCAGACCTGGCTGGCCGACCACGTGGTGCTGGGCCGGACGATGCTGCCGGGCACGGCGTACGTCGAGCTGGCCCTGCACGCCGCCGACCAGGTCGGCTGCGACCTCCTGGAGGAGCTGACCCAGCAGGCCCCGCTGCTGCTGCCCGAGGAGGGCGGCGTCGACATCCGCGTCGTCGTCGGCGCTCCCGGTGCGGACGGCCGTCGCGAGCTTTCGGTGCACTCCCGCGGCGAAAGCGGGTGGACGCAGCACGCGGCGGGCACGCTGGCCACCGGTGCCCAGCCGGCGGAGTTCGACCTCTCGGTGTGGCCGCCGGAGCAGGCCGAAGCCGTCGACCTCACCGGGCTCTACGACGACCTGGCCGGGCTCGGCTTCGGCTACGGCCCGGTGTTCCGGAACCTGCGTGCGGTGTGGCTGCGCGACGGGGAGGTCTTCGCCGAGGTGGCGTTGCCCGAGGGCACCGAGGCCAAGGACTTCGGGCTGCACCCGGGTCTGCTCGACTCGGCGCTGGGCGCGACGGACTTCCTCGTCCCCGGCGGTCCGAAGGCACTGACCGAGACGACGATCCCGTTCGCCTGGAACCAGGTCTCGCTGCACGCCTCCGGGGCCACGACGCTACGGGTGCACGTCCGCAAGGAAGGCAAGGACGCCTCGCTGGCCCTCGCGGACGCGGCCGGTACACCGGTCGCGCGGATCGAGTCGCTGGTGACGCGGCCGGTGTCGGAGGGCCAGCTGGGTGCCAAGGTGCCCGACTCGCTCCACCGCATCGACTGGCAGCCGGCCGCCGGGGTCCGGCTGGTCAAGTCCCTCGAGGGCTGGGCCGTGCTCGGCGCCGACGACCTCGGCCTCGGCGTCCCGACGCACACCGACCCGGTGGCCGCGGACGTCCTCGTCCTGCCGGTGACCTCCGCTGAGGGAGACGTGCCGGCGAGGGTCCACGCGACCGTCCAGGCGACGCTGAGGCAGCTGCAGTCCTGGCTCGACGGCCCGTCCGACGGCAAGCTCCTGGTCGTCACGCGGAGCGCCGTCGCCGAGAACCCGGACCTCGCTCAGGCGCCGGTCTGGGGCCTGGTGCGGGCCGCGCAGGCGGAGTACCCCGGCCGGGTCCAGGTGGTCGACGTCGACGACCTGCCCCAGTCGTTGCGGGCCCTGCCCGCGGTGGTCGCCTCCGGTGAGCCGGAAGCGATCGTCCGGGTCGGCGAGGTGCGCGTGCCGCGGCTGGCGAGGGTCACGACGGTCGGCGACCCGGTCGAGTGGGACGGCGACGGCACGGTGCTCATCACCGGTGGCGCCGGCCTGCTCGGCGGCCACCTCGCGCGGCACCTCGTCGCTCGCGGGGCCCGGAAGCTGGTGCTCACCAGCCGTCGGGGCCTCGACGCACCGGGTGCCCGTGAGCTGGTCGAGGAGCTGGGTGCCTCGGTGACGGTCGCGGCCTGCGACGTCACCGACCGGGCCGAGCTGGCCAGCCTGATCGAGTCGCTGCCCGACCTCACCGCCGTCGTGCACGCCGCCGGGCAGATGGACAGCGCGGTGCTGACCGCGCTGACCCCGCAGCAGGTCGAAAACGTCCTGCGCCCCAAGGTGGACCCGGCCTGGCACCTGCACGAGCTGACCGCTTCGCTGGACCTGAAGGCGTTCGTCCTCTACTCGTCGGCGGGCGGCCTGCTGCTCGCCGCCGGGCAGGCGAACTACGCGGCGGGCAACGTCTTCCTCGACGCGCTGGCCGAGCACCGCACGGCGCTGGGCCTCCCGGCGACGTCGCTGGCCTGGGGTCCGTGGGAAGGCAGCGGCGACGCCGTCGACCTGACGCACGTCGCCCGGTACGGGGTCGCGGAGCTGGCCGTCACCGACGGCCTCGCGCTCTTCGACGCCGCGCTCGCGGCCGGCGAACCGACGCTGGTGCCGGTGAAGCTGGCCGACCTGCGGGAGGCCGACCGGATCGCGCCGCTCCTGCGCGGCCTGGTCACGGCCGGCCCGCGGCGGGCCGCCGCGGCGGCGGGTCCGGTGACCGCGGCACCCGAGGCGGGCTTCGCGGACAAGCTGACCGGGATGTCGGCCGACGAGCGGGAAGCCGCGTTGCTGCAGCTGGTCTGCGAAAACGCGGCGGCCGTCCTCGGCTACGACGACGCTTCGGCGGTCGGCGTCGAGAAGGGCTTCACCGACCTGGGCATCGACTCGCTGGCCGCGCTCGAACTGCGCAACCGGCTCGGGGCGGCCTGCGGGCTGCGCCTGCCGGCGACGCTGATCTTCGACTACCCGAGCCCGCTGCCGCTGACCCGGTTCCTCCTCGGCGAGCTGCTGCCGGAACTCGGCGAGCCGGTCGAAGAAGTGGCCGAGGCCAACGGAACCGACGAAGTGGCCGCCATCGCCGGCATGGACCTGGCCGACCTGGTCAAGTCCGCGATGGCGGGCACCCAGACAGAGGAGTCCAAGTGACCACCGCGCCGTCCACCGAGCAGATCGTCGCCGCGCTGCGCCAGTCCATGATGGACAACGAGCGGCTCAAGGCGGACAACCAGAAGCTCACCGCGGCGATGAGCGAGCCGATCGCCATCATCGGGATGGGCTGCCGGTACCCCGGCGGGGTCACCACGCCCGCGCAGCTGTGGGACCTCGTCGACGGCGGCACCGACGCCGTCGGCGAGTTCCCCGAGGACCGCGGCTGGGACACCGCGGCGCTCTTCGACCCCGCCGGGCGGCCCGGCACGACGTACTCGAAGGAAGGCGGCTTCCTCTACGACGCCGCCGACTTCGAGCCGGAGTTCTTCGGCATCTCCCCGCGCGAGGCCCGCACGCTCGACCCGCAGCAGCGGATCGTGCTGGAAACCGCGTGGGAGGCCGTGGAACGCGCCGGGATCGTGCCGTCGACGTTGCGGGGCAGCAAGACCGGCGTCTTCGCCGGGGTGATGTACCACGACTACGGCGCCGGCAGCAGCGACGGCAGTCTCATCTCCGGCCGCATCTCCTACACCCTCGGGCTGGAAGGCCCGTCGGTGTCGGTGGACACGGCGTGCTCGTCGTCGCTGGTCGCCCTGCACTGGGCGGCCCAGGCGCTGCGCCGCGGTGAGTGCTCGCTGGCCCTGGCCGGCGGCGTCACGGTGATGGTGACGCCGGACATGTTCGTCTACTTCAGCGAGCAGCAGGGCCTCGCGCCGGACGGCCGGTGCAAGGCGTTCGGCAGCGGCGCCGACGGCGTCGGCTGCTCCGAAGGTGCCGGGATGCTGCTGCTGGAACGGCTTTCCGACGCGCGCCGCAACGGCCACCACGTCCTGGCCGTGCTGCGCGGCAGCGCGGTCAACTCCGACGGCGCGTCCAGCGGCATCACCGTCCCGAACGGGCCGGCGCAGCAGCGGGTGATCCGCGCGGCGCTGGCCGACGCCGGGCTCAAGCTGTCCGATGTGGACGCCGTCGAAGCGCACGGTACCGGCACCAAGCTCGGCGACCCGATCGAGGCCCAGGCACTGATCGCCACCTACGGCAAGGCGGCCACCGCCGAGCGGCCGTTGCACGTCGGGTCGTTCAAGTCGAACGTCGGCCACACACAGGCCGCGGCCGGTGTCGGCGGCGTCATCAAGATGGTGGAGGCGCTGCGGCGCGGCGTACTCCCTCGCACGCTGCACGCCGACGAGCCGTCGCCGCACGTCGAGTGGACCGACACCGTCTCGCTGCTCAGCGAGCCGAAGCCGTGGCCGGAGACCGGGCGGCCGCGCCGTGCCGGGGTGTCGTCGTTCGGCATCAGCGGGACCAACGCGCACGTGATCGTCGAGCAGGGCGACCCGGTGACCCGTTCTTCGGATGACGGGCCGGTGACCTGGCTGCTGTCCGCGAACGACCCGGAAGCACTGCGGGCGCAGGCGGGCAAGCTCGCCTTGGCCGTCGGTGAGGTGTCCATTGTGGACGTCGGTTTCTCGCTGGCGACCACCCGGACGCCGGCCGAGCACCGCGCCGGCGTCGTGGCCGCCGACCGGGCCGCCGCGATCCGCGCGCTCACCGAGTACGCGGCCGGCCGGACGCCCGCGGGGGTCGTCGAGGGTGTGGTTTCCGCCGGGCGCACGGCGTTCCTGTTCACCGGCCAGGGCGCGCAGCGCGCCGAGATGGGCGTGGAGCTGGCGGCGGCCTACCCGGTGTTCGCCGAGGCCTTCGACGTCGTGGCCGCCGAACTGGACAAGCACCTCGACGTGCCGCTGCGGACCGTCCTGGGCTCCGGCGACACCGGGTACACGCAGCCCGCGCTGTTCGCCGTCGAGGTCGCGGTGTTCCGGCTGCTCGAGTCGTGGGGCGTCACGCCGGACTACCTGCTGGGGCACTCGATCGGCGAGCTGGCCGCGGCGCACGTCGCCGGGATCCTTTCGCTCGAAGACGCGTGCACGCTGGTGACCGCCCGGGCGCGGCTGATGCAGGCCTTGCCCACCGGAGGCGCGATGGTCGCCGTGGCGGCGGCCGAGGCCGATGTCCTGCCGCTGCTGACCGACGGCGTGTCGATCGCGGCCGTCAACGGGCCGGCGTCGGTGGTGCTGTCCGGCGACGAGGACGCGGTGCTGGCCGTGGCTTCGAAGTTCGAGAAGACCTCGCGGCTGAAGGTGTCGCACGCGTTCCACTCGGCGCTGATGGAGCCGATGCTGGCCGACTTCGCCTTCATCGCCCGGAACCTGACCTTCGCCGAGCCGTCGATCCCGATCGTCTCGACGGTTTCGCCGGACGCCGACCTGACCTCCCCGGAGTACTGGGTGAGCCAGGTCCGCGACGCCGTCCGGTTCGCCGACGGCATCCGCACGCTGCTCGACGCCGGGGTCACGACGTTCGTCGAGGTCGGCCCGTCGGCGGTGCTCACCGCGATGGGCCAGACGTGCCTCGGCGACGACGACCGGGCGACGTTCGTCCCGGTGCTGCGCAAGGACCGGCCCGAAGGCGAGTCGGCGGCCGCCGCGGTGGCCGCGCTGTTCGTCGCCGGGTCCACTGTGGACTTCTCGGCGTTCTACGCCGGCGGCGCGCCGGTCGAACTGCCGACCTATGCGTTCCAGCGCAAGCGCTACTGGCTGGAGAACCCGACCGGGGCCCGCGTCCGCGGCGTCGCCGAGGTCGGGCAGCGCGACGCCGGGCACCCGCTGCTGGGCGCCGTCGTCGTCGCGGCCGAATCGGGCGGTGCGGTGCTGACGGGCCGGCTTTCGGCGCGGACCCAGCCGTGGCTGGCCGATCACGTCGTGCAGGGCTCGATGCTGTTCCCCGGCACGGCGTTCGTCGAGCTGGCGATCCGCGCGGGCGACGAGGTCGGCTGCGGGCGGCTCGACGAGCTGACCCTGGCCGCGCCGCTGATCGTGCCCGCCGACGGGGCGGTCCGGCTGCAGGTCGTCGTCGGTGCTCTCGAATCGGAGCAGCGCTCTCTGGCGATCTATTCGCAGGCCGAGGACGCTTCGGAATGGGTGCAGCACGGCAGCGGCCGGCTGTCCGCCGCCGCTTCCGCTCCGGCTGCGGGGGCCGAGTGGCCGCCCGCGGGAGCGACCGAAATCGACGTCACCGCTCGGTACGACGAACTGGCCGCGCAGGGCTTCGACTACGGCCCGGTGTTCGCCGGGCTGCGCCGCGTGTGGCAGGCGGGCGACCGCCTCGCCGCCGAGGTTTCCCTGCCGGAGGGCACCGACGCTTCGGCGTTCGGCCTGCACCCGGCCCTGCTCGACGCGGCACTGCAAACGATCGGCCTCGCCGGGCCGACCGAGGACAAGCCGGTGCTGCCGTTCGCGTGGTCGGGCGTGGCACTGCACGCCGCCGGCGCGTCGGATCTGCGGGTCGTGATTTCCTCGGACGTCGAGAACACCGTGTCGCTGACCGCGACGGACACCGCGGGCTCGCCGGTGCTGAGCGTCGAATCGCTGTCGCTGCGGCCGATCGCGGCGGACGCGTTCCGGGGCACGCGCTCGGCGGTCGACGACTCGCTCTTTTGCGTCGAGTGGCAGCCGTTCGCGGGCGACGCCGTTCCGGGTGTCTCGTCGGCGGTGCTCGGAACCGGGTTCGGGTTGCCGGGCAAGTCCTATGTGGACCTCGCGGCGCTGGTCGCCGACGGCGTGCGGCCGGACGTGGTGTTCGCGCCGTTCGTGGCGCCGTCGACGGCGTCGCCGTCCGCGGCTCGAGCAGCCACGCACCGGCTGCTGGCCCTGGCCCAGGCCTGGGTCGGCGAGGAGACGTTGGCCTCGTCGAGGCTGGTCGTCGTGGCGCAGCGGGCGATCGGGACGCGACCGGACGAGGGCGTCGACGACCTGACGCACGCCGCCTTGTGGGGCGTGATCCGGACGGCGCAGCTGGAGTACCCCGACCGGTTCATGGTGGTCGACGTCGACGGCGGTGACCTGCCGCTGGACACGGTGCTCGGGGCGATGTACGCCGACGAGCCCGGGGTCGCGGTGCGCGACGGCGCGGTGCTGGTGCACCGGCTGGCCAAGTTCGTGCCCACGCCCGGCGTGGGCCGCCTGGATCCCGAGGGAACGGTGCTGGTCACCGGCGGCACCGGCGTGCTGGGGCAGCTGATCGCCCGGCACCTGGTGACCGACCACGGCGTCAAGAACCTGCTGCTCACGAGCCGTCGTGGTGCCGCGGCACCGGGGGCCGGCGAGCTGGTCGCGTCGCTGACTTCCTTGGGGGCCCAGGTTTCCCTGGCGGCGTGCGATCTCGCCGACCGCGACGCGGCGGCCGAGCTGCTCGCCGGCATCGAGCCGGCGGCGGTCGTGCACACGGCGGGTGTCGTCGACGACGGCGTCCTGCTGGCGCTGACACCGGAGCGGATGGACGCGGTGCTGCGGCCGAAGGTGGACGCGGCGTGGAACCTCCATGAGCTGACCGCCGACCTGGACATCCCGTTCGTCCTGTACTCGTCGGCCGGCGGCACCCTCGGCGCGGCCGGGCAGGCGAACTACTCGGCGGCGAACGTCTTCCTCGACGCGCTGGCCCACCACCGGGCCGCCACCGGGCGGCACGCGGTGTCGCTGGCGTGGGGCCTGTGGTCCGAGGGCGGCATGTCGAACGAGCTGGCGGAGACGGACCTGATCCGGATGGCGCGCTCGGGCGTGTTCGGCTTGTCGTTCGACGACGGGCTTTCGTTGTTCGACGCCACTTTCGGGACGTCGGAGCCGTCACTGGTGCCGGTCCGGCTGGACATGTCGGGCCTGCGCGCGGACGCGCACAGCGTCCCGGCGATGCTGCGCGGCCTGGTCCGCGGCGGTCGTCGCCGCGCGGAGGCCGCGGACGACTCGTGGGCCCGGATCGTGGCCCGGCCGGCCGCGGAGCGCGGCCGCGCGGTGCTGGACCTGGTGTGCGGCACGGCGGCGGTGGTACTCGGCCACGAACGCCGTGACGCGGTCGACCCGCGCAAGGGCTTCATCGAGCTGGGCTTCGACTCCCTGACGGCGATCGAGCTGCGCAACCGCCTGGAATCGGTGACGGGGCAACGCTTGCCGGCGACGCTGATCTTCGACCACCCGTCGGCTTCGGCGCTGGCGGAGTTCCTGGGTGCCGGCCTGGCCGACCCGCCGTCGGCGGTGGAGGTCCGGTTGACGGACCTGGAGGCCGAGCTGCGGTCGCTGGATTCCGACGAGCGCGCTTCGGTGGTGGCCCGCCTGCGTGAGCTGGTGGCGACGTTCTCCCCGGCGGACCGCGAACTCGAGGAAGCGGGCGCGGACGAGCTGTTCGCGATGCTCGACGAAGAACTGGAGTCGCAGGGCTGAGCTTCCCGGCCGACTCCCCCGGCCGGGACACCAGGACCGCTTCCGCCAATGGCGTCGGAAGCGGTCCTTTTGCGTGCGCGGCAGGTCGTGGGTGACCGGTTTCCGGGCACGAAAAAGGCGGTGCACGGCGACCCGAACCGTGCACCGCCTCGAAAGCGGCGATCAGACCTCGGCGAGCAGCCCCAGCGAGCACAGCGAGCCCGCCAGCAGCACCATGTCGTAGCGGGTGTCCTCGACGTCGGTCTCCCACAGCGCCGCCAGCACCGCGCTGGCCCGGTCGATGTCCCCGTTGTGCTGCTTCAGCGCGATCCACATCGCCGCCGCCACGGGCTCGCACTCGATCTGGCGGCTCGTGGTGCGGCAGCTGAGCCGGAGGTGGCCGTTGGGGAGCATCCGCTGGGTGACACCGGGAACGGTCTGGATCGTCATCATGACTACCTCCGAGGGGCGGGTCGTTTTCTCGATGTACCCAGTTTCGCGGACCGGCGCCCGGCCGACCATGGGGTCGGCACCTGATCTCCGGCTGGGGTTTCCCCATCCCCTAAGGGCACGGGTCAGGGGCCCCAGTCACCCAGCCGGGCCTTGACACTGGCCAGCACGCCCGCCAGCTGCGCGTGCAGGTAGAAGTGCCCGCCCGGGAACACCTCCACGACGCACTCGCCGGTCGTGTGGGCCCGCCACGCGTCCGCCTCGGCCAGGTCGGTCACCGGGTCGTCGTCGCCCACCAGCACGTGGATCGGGCACTCCAGCTCACGTCCCGGGCGGTGCCGGTAGGTCTCCACCGCGGTGTAGTCGCCGCGGATCGACGGCAGCACCATGCGCAGGAGCTCGTCGTCGCCGAGCACGGCGCTGTCGGTGCCGCTGAGCTCCTTGAGCGCCGCGATCAGGCCGTCGTCGTCGCGCTGGTGGACGTACTCGATCCGCTGGGCCGACGGCGCCCGGCAAGCCGAGGCGAACAGGCCCAGCGGCTTGGCGCCCCGCGCTTCGAGGCGGCGGGCGACCTCGTAGCCGAGCGTCGCGCCCATGCTGTGGCCGAAGAGCGCCACCGGGCGGTCGAACCACGGGCCGAGGTCGTCGGCGATCGCGTCGGCCATCGCGCCGACGTCGTCGTAGCAGGGTTCGCCGAGGCGGTCCTGGCGGCCGGGGTACTGGACGGCGACGACGTCCGCGTCCAGCCCGGTTTGGGCGGCCGCGCGCGAGAACGGGAAGTACGCCGTCGCCGACCCGCCCGCGTGCGGCAGGCAGACCAGCCGCACGGCGGCGTCGTCGGCCGCGTGGAAGCGCCGGATCCACCGGCTCGTTCTTTCGTTCAGGGCAGTCACAGTTTCCGAAGTGTTCGGGCCTTTCCGCGCTCTGGCAACCCCTACCGAACCTGTGTCCAATTCACTCCGTTGGGTGACTTTAGATCGCTGTTGGCCCTGCTTAGGCGCCTGCTGCGAACGTTGTGGGGGCAGGAAGACAACCGCCTGCTTCGAGGAGCTTGCGATGGGCGCGATCTGGGGGCAGAACCGCCGCGAAAATCCGCAGGGGGCCTTGGGTTTTCTCGAGGGCCTGCTGATCGACTGCGATGCCGGCGTGGGAGAGACGGTGCTGGTCGGTGGGGGACCGGCCAGCGGGAAGACACACTTGCAGCACCAGGTGGTGGTGCGGGCGAAGGAACTGGGCATCGTCACGCTCACCGCCACCGGTGCCGCCGACGAACGGGACGTGGACGGCGGCGTGATCGACCAGTTGCTGGCGAGCCCGCTGCTGCCGCCGTCGCTGACCGGGCACCCGGCCGGCGGCGACGGCGGGAACACCGACGAGCGGATCGCCGGGCTGTGCAGCGCGATCCACCGGCTGGCCCGCGAACGCGCGGTGCTGGTCGCCGTCGACGACCTCCACCACGTGGACGAGACCTCGGCGCGGCTCCTGCTGCGCCTGCAGCGCCGGGCGCCGTCCGCCGCGCTGCTGCTGGTCCTCAACCACGCCGACGGCTCGTACGCCGACTCGCCGTTCACCTCGCTGCCGCACCGGCACGTCGAGCTGACGCCGCTGTCGGTACAGGCCATCGCGGAGCTGGTGCCGGACGACGGGCTGCCCGAGCGGATCCACGAGCTGAGCGCCGGGAACCCGCTGCTGGTCCGCGCGCTGGTCGACGCCCACCGCGACAGCGCGGACACCGGCTCGGCGTACTCCGAAGCCGTCCAGCGGCTGCTGCACCGCTACGGCTCGCCGCTGCGCGAGGTCGCGACGGCGATCGCGGTGCTGGACAGCGACGTCACCACCGAGGCCGTGGCCATCGTCGCCGGGGTCGACCCGCTGGAGGCCGAGGCGTCCACCGGGCGGCTCGCCGACGCGGGCCTGGTCGCCGGCGTCCGGTTCCGGCCGCCGGCCGCCGCGGCGGTCGTGGGCGGGCTGCGCGGGCCGGAGAAGGCCCGGCTGCACGTCCGGGCCGCCGAGGTCAAGCACGCCCGCGGGCTGAGCCCCGCCGAGGTCGCCCGGCACCTGGTCGCGGCGGGCGAGGCGACGGCCGACTGGGCGCTGCCGGTGCTGGTCGCGGCCGCGGAGCAGGTGATGCTCGGCGACGACATCGACTTCGCCACCCGCTGCCTGAAGCTCGCGTCGTCGGTCTCGACGGCGCGGTGGGAGCAGCAGACCATCTCCCAGCTGCTGGCCAAGATCACCTGGCGCGTCAACCCGGCCGCCGCCGCACCGCACCTGCGGTCGCTGCGCGAAGCGGGCTCGCTGGACCGGTCCGACCGGATCGGGCTGGCGCGGCAGTCGCTGTGGCTCGGCGATCGCGACACCTTCGAGCGCTCGTTCGCCGCGCTCGAACACGACAGCGAACCGCTCGACCCGCGCACCTGCGCGGAACTCGTCCTGGCCGGCCACTGGCACTACGGCGTCTCGACGACGACGGCCGAACCGGGCGATCCCTGGCTGCAGACGGCGACCTCACTGGCCGCGGTTTGGCACACCGGGGGTACCGAGACGACTTCGGCGTGCGCGGAACGGATCCTGCAGAACTGCCGGCTTTCCGACACCTCGCTGGAAGCGCTGTCCACGGCGATCCTCGCGCTGGCCTACGACGACAAGGCCGACCGCGCGGAGGGCTGGTGCACGTCGCTCAGCGAGGAAGCCGAGTACCGGGGCGCGATCACGTGGAAGGCGATGCTCGACGCGATCGGCGCGAGCCTGCTGCTGCGCCGCGGTGACGTCACGGGTGCGGTGGACCTCGGCACCCGGGCGCTGGGCACGCTGGACGCGCCGAACTGGGGCGTCGCGATCAGCTACCCGCTGGCCACGCTGCTGATCGCCTACACCGCTTCGGGCGCGTTCAAGAACGCGGCGGCGGTGCTGCGGCACCCGCTGCCGGACGCGGCGTGGGGGACCCTCGGTGGTGTCCGGTACCTGCGGGCGCGCGGTCACTTCCACCTGGCGACCAACCGCGGCCTCGCGGCCGTGAGCGATCTGCGGCAGTGCCGTCGCATCCTGCAGGAGCAGGACCTGGAGCTGCCGGCCGTGCTGCCCTGGCAGGCCGACCTCGCGGACGCGAACCTGCGGCTGGGCAACACCGCCGTCGCCGTCGAACTGGCCAAGCAGTCGCTGGCCGGCCCGGCCGACGCATACACGCGCGGGTCGGCGCTGCGGGTGCTGGCCTTGGCGGGCGACGCGGCGGCGCGCCCGGGGCTGCTGAACCGGGCGGCGGAAGAGTTCAAGGCGTCCGGCGACCGGCTCGAGCTGGCGAAGACGATGCGCACGATCAACCACCTGAGCCAGCGGGCGGAACGCGCCGGGAGCCTGGTGAAAGCGGTGCACGTGCCACGTCAGGGTCGGGCCCGGCCGCCGGTCCCGCGCCCGGCGGGGCGCCCGGAGCCGGTCTCGCCGTCGGCGTCCGTGCTGAGTGAGGCGGAGCTGAGGGTGGTGGAGCTGGCCGTGGCGGGCCGGACCAACCGGCAGATCGCGGAGTCGCTGTACATCACGGTGAGCACGGTGGAGCAGCACCTGACCCGCGTGTACCGCAAGCTGGGCGTCGCGGGCCGGGCCGCGCTGGCCGGCGAGTTCGACAACGCCGAAAGCGCGCAGTGACCGTGCTGCTCACCGAAACCGAGCTGAAGGTCGCCGAGCTGGCCGCGGACGCGACGGCGATCGAGGCGATCGCGGAGAAGCTGGGCATCACGGCGGCGGACGCGGCGGGCCTGCTGGAGACGGTGTACCGCAAGCTCGGCCCGGCACCGGGCTGACGGCGGACCGGAAACGCGCGAAGGCCACCCCGGGGAACCGGGGTGGCCTTC
>NZ_JBFANX010000014.1:0-265037 GCF_040675005.1 Amycolatopsis sp. NPDC049691 | reverse complement strand
CCCCAATGTGGCCTTGGTTGCGTCTGACGCACCCAATGTGGCCTTCGGTGCGTCAGACGCACCGAAGGCCACATTGGGGCGCTTGTCTAGCGCGTCACCGTGGCCAGGCCCAGGGCGAAGGCCACCGTGGCGATCTGGCGCAGCAGCGCCCTCCTCGCCTGCCGTTGTTCGGCTCGTGTCGGTTTCATGCGTACCCCCAAGCGGTAGACGTCCAGTGTTCCGCTTGTCCGCCTTCCGGACATCCCGCTCCGGGACGACAGCCGCCTCCCTCCCCGGGGTGAGGCGTTGTTAGGCCGTCCGGACCACGAACCGGCGCTTTGCCCGGCGCTAACCTGAGTCCCACCCCGCCTCGCCGAAGAGAGGCCGCCGATGGGACGACACTCCGACGGAAGACGCCGGTTGCTGGTGCCCGTCGTCGCGACCGGTCTCGTGGTCGTCCTCGGGGCCGCCGCCTGGGTGACCGTTTCGGCGGTGCGATCCCGGCCCACCTGCGTGCAGCCGGCGAAGGTCCTGGTCACCGCGTCCGCCGACGTCGCACCGGCGCTTTCGCTCGTCGCGCGCGGTCTGGACCTCCAGTGCGGCTCGGTCGAGGTCCAGACCAGGGAGGCGGCGTCGGCCGCCGAGCGGCTCGCGATCTCCGACGGCAGCCCGCGTCCGCAGGTGTGGGTGCCGGACTCGACCCTGGCGCTGCGGCGCGCCCGCCGGCTCGGCGCCGGCGACGTCCCCGAGTCCGGGGCGTCGGTGGCCAGCTCGCCGATCGTGCTGGCCACCGCGCAGGACGTCGTCAAGGGCATCGGCTGGCCCGAGCGCAGCCCCACGTGGGCCGACGTGCTGGGCGCGCCGGGCGCGGTCCCGGGGATGCCCGACCCGGCCCGCGACGCGGTCGGCGCGCTCGCGCTGCTCGGGCTGAAGGAGAGCGTCCGGTCGGCCCCCGAGCCGGCGGGCGCGTATGTGGCGTTGCTGCGGCGGGTCTCGGCCAACACGCTCGGCGCGGAGACGGACCTGATCGCACGGCTGCCCGGCTCGAGCGGCAGCGGCGGCACGGCTTCGGTGACGGCGTTCCCCGCGTCGGAGAACTCGGTGCTGCGCCACAACATCGAGGACCAGACGTCCCCGCTGGTCGCCGTCTACACGACGGCAGTGCCCACTTTGGACTACCCGTTCGCGGAGCTGGGCGGGATCACGCCACAGCAGCGCCCGATCGTCGACGCGCTGCGCGACGCAGTCCTCGGCGACGCGGGCGCGGACGCGATCGCGAAGACGGGCCTGCGCGCGGCGGGCGGCCAGGCGCTGCGCGACCGCACCGACGACCCGCGCGTGTCGTCACCCGGCATCCGGACGGCGAACCTCCCCGCCGCGGGGGCGGTCGACGAGCTGCTCAACCAGTGGGCCGGGGTCAACCTGAGCGCGCGGGTGCAGGTGCTCATCGACGTGTCGGGGTCGATGAACGCCCAGGTGCCGGGGACGGGGCTGAACCGCATGCAGGTGACGGTGCAGGCGACGGAGAAGGCACTGCACCTGTTCAAGCCGACGACCCAGCTGCGCATGCTGGCGTTTTCGACGCGCCTGGACGGCGACAAGGACTACCGCGAGCTGCTGCCGATGGCATCGGTGGCCCAGCACCTCTCGAGCGGCGCGTTGGACCGGCTGGCCCAGCTGAAGGCGACCCCGGACGGCGGAACGGGCCTGTACGACAGCGTGGTGGACACGTACCGGACGGCCCGCCGCGAGTGGGAGCCGGGCCGGCTGAACCTGGTGATCGTCCTGACGGACGGCCGCAACGAGGACGCGCACAGCATCTCCCGCGCGGACGCGCTGGCCGAGCTGACGAACCTGCAGGACCCGCACCGCCCGATCCCCCTGATCGGGGTGGGCATCGGCCCGGACGCGGACAAGGCCGAGCTGGACCAGCTGACGGCGGTAACGGGCGGGCAGGCGTTCGTGGCCCCGGACCCGGCGAAGATCACGGACGTGTTCTTCGGGGCGCTGAGCCGGATCGCCGGCGGATGAGGGCGTACACGCCCAGGATCACCGCCAAGCTGATCAGGCTCAAGAACAGCTGCGACCGCGCGTCCTCGTCCACGAACAGCATCGACGCCACCACGACCAACGTCAAAACCAGCGTCAACCAGCTCAGCCACGGATACCCCCACATCCGCAGCTGCAAGGTCTCCGGTGCTTCCGACTCCAGCCGCCGGCGCATCCGCAGCTGGGAGCCGCAGATGATCGCGTACACGAACAAGGCAACCGCGCCCGCCGAATTGATGATGAAGTAGAAGATCTTGTCCGGGGACACGTAGCTCATCACCACCGCCACGTAACCGACCGAAGTGGACACCAGGATCGCCTTCCACGGCACCCCGCGCGCGTTCGTGTCCGCGATCCACGACGGCGCCCACCCGTGGCGGCGCAGGGCGAACAACATGCGGGATGCCGTGTACAGTCCCGAATTCAGCACCGACAGCGCCGCCGTCAACACGACCGCACTGACCACTGTGGACGCCGCCGGGACGCCGAAGCGGCCGAACGCCGCCGCGAACGGGCTCGTCTCGCTCGGGATCTCGCGCCACGGCGTGATCATCACCAGCAGGGCCACCGATCCCACGTAGAACACGATCACGCGCCACACGATCGTCGACGTGGCCTTGCGGACCGCCGTCTCCGGCTGGTCCGACTCCGCCGCCGCGATCGTCACGATTTCCGCGCCGAAATAGGAGAAGATCACGATCACCACGCCGTGGACGACCGAAAACCCGCCGTTCGGCACGAAGCCGTCGAGGCCGATGTTGCCCACCGAAAGGTGCGCGCCCGGCCAGAGCCCCAGCACGAACAGCAAGCCCAGCACCAGGAACACCACGATCGTCGCGACCTTGATCGACGCCAGCCAGAACTCCGTCTCGCCGAACGACCGCGCCGACGCCAGGTTCGTCGCCGTCAGCAGCAGCATCAGCGCCAGCGAAAACACCCACTGCGGCACGCCGGGGATCCAGCCCTGCAGGATCTTCGCGCCGGCGACCGCCTCGAACGCGACCACGCCGACCCAGAAGTACCAGTACAGCCAGCCGATCGTGAAGCCCGCCCAGCCGCCGAGGGAGTCCCGTGCGTACTCCATGAACGAGCCGAGCGCCGGCGCGGCCGTCGCCATCTCGCCGAGCATCCGCATGACGAGCACGACGAGCAGTCCGCCCAGCGCGTAGGACAGCACGGCCGCCGGGCCCACCGTGTGGATCACCGCGCCGCTGCCGATGAACAGGCTCGCGCCGATGATGCCGCCGAGGGCGATCATCCGGACGTGCCGCTGCCGCAGTTCGGGCCGCAGCCCCGTCGTCGTCATGGTGGGGGATTCTCGCACTTCGGCGACACCCCGTGAAGAACTCAGCTCGTCAGGATCTCGGACTTCCGCTGCACCAGGTACGCGCCGGCCAGCAGGATCGCCGAGCCGAGCAGCTGCGGCCACGTCAGCTCCTCGCCGAGCAGCGCCCACGCCGTGATCGTGACGATCACCGGCTCGACCAGACCCAGCACGCTCGCGACCGACGCCGGCAGGTGCCGCAGCGACGAGATCCCGAAGACGTAGGCGAACACGGTCGCCACCAGCACCAGCAGGACCAGCAGCAGCCACACCGGCGGGCGCCACGGGCCGAACGCGACGTCGGTGCCGAGCAGCCCGGCCGGCCACGTCCACGGCGGCGCGACGAGGCCGACCAGCACCGCGCCGATCACCATGCCCCAGGTGACCAGGCCCAGCGGGTCGATGTCGGCCACCGCGCGCTCGCCGAGCAGGAAGTACCCGGCCGAACACAGCGCCGCGCCGAAGCCGGCGAGCAGCCCGAGGCCGTTCAGCGTGACGCCCTGCCAGACCTGCGCGACCAGCGCCAGCCCGAGCATGGCCAGCGCGATGCCGCCCCACACCGACCGCGGCAGCCGGTGGCGCCGCACGAACCGCACCCACAGCGCGATGAGCACCGGCGAGACGAACTCCAGCAGGATCGCGATGCCGACCGGGATCCGGCCCGCCGCGACGAAGTACAGCAGCTGCACCCCGGCCACCCCGAGCAGGCCGTAGCCGGCCAGCACCGGCAGCTCGGCCCGGCGCACCCGCAGCTTCCGCGGCGCGACCAGCGCCACCCCGGCGAGCAGCACCAGCCCGGCGACGCCGATCCGCATCGCGGCCACCTGCTCCGGGCTGAACCCGGCGGACATCGCGGACTTGCCCAGCGTGCCCGATGTGCTGAAGAACAGCGCGGCCAGCAGGACGAGGGTGGTCCCGCGGCCGCGGTGGGCCACCCGGGGCGGGGCGAGGACGGGCAGCTCGGTGGTCACCACCGCGACTGTAGGGCCCCGCCGCGTCACTGCCAAAGCGCTTTTTCCGGTTACTCGGCCTGCTTCAGCCCGGTCGCGACGTGCGTCGTGATCGTCGCGAGCCGGCGCCCCTGGACGCGCAGCGCGCCGAGCGCGAGGTCGTCCGGCGCCGCCGACCTGCGGGAGACGAACGAGCCGCCGTACGGGTTGCCGGACTCCATCAGGTGCGGGTCGGTGTAGCCGAGCGGGACGACGATCGCGCCCCAGTGGTAGAAGACGTTGTTGATCGCCAGCAGCGTCGACTCCAGGCCGCCGTGCCGGGTGGACGCCGTCGTGAACGACGTCGCGACCTTGTCGGCGAGCTTTCCCTGCGCCCACAGGCCACCCGTGCTGTCCAGATAGGACTTGAGCTGGGCCGCGGGGCCACCGAAGCGGGTCGGGCTGCCGACGGCGAGCCCGTCGGCCCACTCGAGGTCGTCGAGGGTGGCGAGCTCGTGGTGCGGCCCGGCGTCGACCCACGCCTGCCAGCGCGGGTTCTTCGCGATCGCCTCGGCGGGCACGGTTTCCGGCACGGTCCGCACGCGCACCTCGGCCCCGGTTTCGCGGGCCCCGGCGGCGAGCGATTCGGCGAGGGCGGCGGTGTTCCCGGTCGAGCTGTAGTAGACGACGAGTATCCGTGTGCTCACACCCGCCGACTCTAGGCGAGCCGGCGCCCGCGTCTCAGGATCCGGACTTCGGCTTCCACGGGCTGACCGTGTCGGTCGGCCGCGTCGGGTCGTGGAAGCGCGGGCGGTCCGGCTCCGCCGCGCGCAGCGGGACGAGGCCGTCGGTGATCGCCTGCATGATCTTCGCGTGCGCGCGCACGCCGGCGCCGGGCCGCTCGGGTTCGACGTCCGACAGGTCGACCGGGTCGCCGAAGTGCACCCGGAACCTCGGCCGGCGCAGGGGAGCGCTGAGCCCGGAGCGGGCGAGGGGGACGAGGTCGGCCGGGCCGTTGACGGTCTCGGTGCCCCAGTAGACGGCCTCGTGCGCGCCCCACTGGCTGATCGGGATCACCGGCACGCCCGAGGCCAGCGCCAGCCGGGCCGCGCCGGTCTTGCCGCGCTCCGGCCACAGGCCGGGGTCGTGGCTGATCCGGCCCTCGGGGTAGACGATGATCGGCTCGCGGGTGGTCTTCAGCGCCTCGACGGCTTCGGCGAACTGCCCGACGGCCGTGCCGGCGTGCTTGCGGTCGACGCGCAGGTGGCCGCTGACCCGCAGCGCCGGGCCGATGACCGGGGCGTCCAGGATGCCGCCCGCCAGCATGAACCGCGGGTTGATGCCGATCCGCTTGCACGCCGCCATCAGCACGAACGCGTCGAACACGCCGATGTGGTTCGCGGCCATCAGCAGCGGCTTGCCGCGCAGCCGGGCGGGGATCCGCCCGGTGACGGTCAGCTTGCCGACCAGGTTCACCAGCCCGCGGTCGATGTTCAGCATGGTCCGCCAGATGGCGGGGGCCCGACGGGAGGTGTTGTCGGAGTTCAGCGCGACCATGGGGCAGAGCATGGCAGACGCCGATTTCACCCGAATGCGCACCGGTGGATCGGTTCACCCGGATGGCCGCTCAAGCACCGTGTGAGGCAGAAGTTCACCCTGGGCCGAGAGTGGCGCGTGGGACGAACGCCGACGGCCGGTTACCGTAAAAGGCATGGCTGGGTCGGCGACGAGGAAGCGAAGCACGAGTAGCGGCGCGAAGGGGGCAGCGGCGCGTAAGCCGCGTACACCCGCGAAGTCCCGTCCCGCGGCCCGCAAGCCGGCCCCCCGAGCCCGCCGCAAGACCCCCGGGATCTTCGGCAAGGGCGTCCGCGGCACCTGGAACCTCCTGGCCAAGGGCATCGGCACCCTGGCCCGCACCGTCGGCCGCACCCGCGAGCTGGAGCCCGAACACCGCCGCGACGGCGTCGCGCTGGGCCTGATCGCCCTGGCCATCGTCGCGGCCGTCGGGGTCTGGTGGCGGGCCGCCGGGCCGATCGGGGCCGGGGTCGAGATCGCCACCCGGACCGTCCTCGGCGCCGGGGCCGTGACGCTGCCCCTGGTCCTCGTGGTCGTCGCCGTCGCGCTCATGCGGTCCGAGCCGCACCCGGAGACCCGGCCGCGGATGGTCATCGGGACGATCATGGTCGTCCTGTCCGTGCTCGGGATGCTGCACATCTTCACCGCGCTCCCGGACACCAACGACGGCCGCATGTACGCCGGCGGCATCATCGGCGCCTTCTCCGGCGGCCTGCTCACCATGGGCGTCACGACCTGGGTCGCCGTCCCGCTGCTGATCCTCGCGCTCGTCTTCGGCGTGCTCGTCTTCACCGGCACGCCCGTCCGCGAGATCCCGCACCGGCTGCGCAACTGGGGCCTCGACGAAGAGGAGCTCGCCGAGGCCGAGCAGCAGAAGTCCGGCTTCGCCACCGACGAGGACACCGTCACCGAGGCCGACCCGAAGGCCGCGCGCCTGCGCAAGCCGTCGCGCCGCCGCCAAGCCGCCGACGCGAACCCCGAGCAGCTCGACATCGACGCCGCCTTGGCCGAGGTGCCGACGCCGATCAAGCCGCCCAGGGCCGTGCCCAAGCCGGCGGAGGTCCCCGAGAAGAAGCCGAAGAAGGCGCCGGAACCGCCGCTGGCCGTCACGCGGACCGTCGAGGGCGACTACCAGCTCCCGCCGCCGGACCTGCTGAAGCTCGGCGACGCGCCGAAGTCCCGCAGCAAGGCCAACGACGCCATGATCGAGGCGATCACCGGCGTGCTGGAGCAGTTCAACGTCGACGCGCAGGTCACCGGCTTCACCCGCGGCCCGACGGTGACGCGCTACGAGGTCGAGCTCGGCCCGGGCGTGAAGGTCGAGAAGATCACCGCGCTGACCAAGAACATCGCCTACGCCGTCGCGACCGACAACGTCCGGCTGCTGGCGCCGATCCCCGGCAAGTCCGCGGTCGGCATCGAGGTGCCGAACTCCGACCGCGAGATGGTCCGCCTGGGTGACGTCCTGCGCGCGCCGTCCACGGTCAAGGACAACCACCCGATGGTGATCGGCCTCGGCAAGGACATCGAGGGCCACTTCGTCACCGCGAACCTGACGAAGATGCCGCACCTGCTGGTCGCCGGCTCCACCGGTTCCGGTAAGTCGAGCTTCGTCAACTCGATGCTGGTGTCGCTGCTCGCGCGCTCGACGCCGGACGAGTGCCGGATGATCCTGATCGACCCGAAGATGGTCGAGCTGACGCCGTACGAGGGCATCCCGCACCTGATCACGCCCATCATCACCCAGCCGAAGAAGGCCGCCGCCGCGCTGGCCTGGCTGGTGGAGGAGATGGAGCAGCGCTACCAGGACATGCAGGTCAACAAGGTCCGGCACATCGACGACTACAACAAGAAGGTCCGCTCCGGCGAGATCACCGCGCCGCCGGGGTCCGAGCGCGAGTACCGGCCGTACCCGTACATCATGGCGATCGTCGACGAGCTCGCCGACCTGATGATGACCGCCCCGCGCGACGTCGAGGACGCGATCGTCCGGATCACCCAGAAGGCGCGTGCCGCGGGTATCCACCTGGTGCTGGCGACGCAGCGGCCGTCGGTCGACGTCGTGACCGGCCTGATCAAGACGAACGTGCCCTCGCGGCTGGCGTTCGCGACGTCGTCGCTGACCGACTCGCGGGTCATCCTCGACCAGCCGGGCGCGGAGAAGCTCATCGGCATGGGCGACGCCCTGTACCTGCCCATGGGCGCCGGCAAGCCGGTCCGCATCCAGGGCGCGTTCGTCGGCGACGAGGAGATCGCCGCGGTCGTCAACTACGCCAAGGAGCAGGCGCAGCCGGACTACCAGGACGGCGTCACCGCGGCCAAGGCGGGCGAGAAGAAGGAGATCGACCCGGACATCGGCGACGACCTCGACGTCCTGCTGCAGGCGGCGGAGCTGATCGTGACGTCCCAGTTCGGCTCGACGTCGATGCTGCAGCGCAAGCTGCGGGTCGGGTTCGCCAAGGCGGGCCGGCTGATGGACCTGCTGGAGAGCCGCGGGATCGTCGGCCCGTCGGAGGGCTCGAAGGCCCGTGACGTGCTGATCAAGCCGGAGGAGCTGGACTCGGTCCTGTACCTGATCCGCGGCGGCGACCCGTCGCCGTCGGACTCCGACGAGGAGTAGTGCAACCCGCCGCCGGGTCCGTTCCGTCCTGAGCGCATGGACCCGCAGCGCATCGCAGCCGGATTGTTCGCCCTCGCCGTCGTCGCGGTGGGCGCCGGGAGCTCGGTCGCGGCCGGGCAGCCGGTGCCTGCCCGGCCGGCGGCGCCCTCAACCGTCAGCGCCGCCCCGCGGGGCGACGTCACCCTGCGCGTCGGGGAGGAAGCCGCGATCCAGGGGAAGGACCTGGCGGTCCGCTACCTGCGCGTCGTTTCCGACTCGCGGTGCCGCCCGGCCATGACGTGTGTTTGGCAGGGCGAGGCGACGCTGGCGTTCCTGCTGAGCGAACCGGGCCGCGGCGAGAGCACGACGGCCGAGCTGCACAGCGGTCCCCGGACGGGCCCCCAGGCGACCTCGTTCGCCGCCGGCCGCGTCGAGCTGGTGTCGGTGAGCGAGGACGGCCGGGAGGCCACGATCCGGGTCAGCTGAGGGGCGTGCCCCAGTGGTCGAGGTAGGCCACCTCGGACAGCGGGACCCGCTCGGCCGGCTTGAAGTCGGGGGTCGTCGTGTAGGCGACCGGGAGCAGCCCGGCCTGGGTGTGGCCGTCGGGCACGCCGAGGATCTCGGCGGCCTCGGCCTCGCGCGAGAGGTGGTACGTCGTGAGCGTCGAACCCAGCCCGCGGGAACGCAGCGCCAGCTGGAAGTTCCAGACCGCCGGGAAGATGCCGCCGTAGAAGGCCGCGTCGGTCGCGTTGTCGCCGGTGGGACGGCCGCGCAGGCAGGGGATCACGAACACGGGCACCCGCTCGATCACGTCGATCAGGTGCCGGCCCGACGCCAGCGCGCGCGACGGGCCTTCCTTCGCCCGCTCGGCCAGGTAGGCCTCGCCGACCTCGCGGAAGAGCGCGCCGAGCCGCTCCTTGACGCCCTGGTCGCGCACCACCAGCCAGCGCCACGCCTGGGCGTTGCCCGGGGTCGGGGCCTGCAGCGCGAGGGTCAGGCACTCCTCGAGGACCTTGGGCTCCACCGGCCGGTCGAGGTCGAGCTTGCGCCGGACGGCGCGGGTCGTGGACAGCAGGTGATCGATCTCCATGACCCCATCCTGGCCCGGGCCGGGTACGACCCGGGCCAGGGGGAGCGGGCTCAGCCGCCGAACTTGCGGACCGCCTCGTAGTACGTCCAGGCCGCGCCCTTGCAGGCGATGTTGGACCCGCAGACGCTCTTCAGGTCCGAGTACAGGTTGTCGTCGATCTTCAGCCGGTTCGCCTCGGTGAACCGCCCCTGCTTCTTGTAGTTGCGGTACCCGAAGTCGTGCCGGTGGCAGCCGGGGAGGAACTTCCAGCCGAACGGGTTGTCCGGGGCCCAGGAACAGCCGTCGGACGACCAGTCGAGCTGGCCGTTGTAGGGCGCCTGGCCCCGGATCGTCTCGAAGTTCGAGAGCGAGGTGTGGAACAGGTACTGGTCGGTCACGGTCGGGATGTCGACCGCCGCCGCCGTGCCGGCGCCCAGCAGGGCACCCCCGCCGACAGTCGCGGCCACCGCGACGGTGGCCCCCAGGTTCCGCAGAGTCGTGCGCATCTTGTGCGTTCCTTGCTGATCAGGTGAGGAATTGACCTGATCATCCTGGGACACCGGGGTGGCGCGCGTCACCGCCCGGACGGAGGTTAAGGGGAAACCTTCAGACTTAGGGGTCCGGGAGTTCCAGCAGCATTCGCGAGTTGCCCAGCGTGTTCGGCTTGACGTAGGGCAGGTCGAGGAACTCGGCGACACCCGTGTCGTGCGAGCGCCGCATCTCCTCGTACACCTCGTGCGACACCGGGGTGCCCTGGATCTCCACGAAGCCGTGGCCCTGGAAGAAGCTCGTCTCGAAGGTCAGCACGAACAGCCGCTTGAGACCCAGCTCACGGGCCTCGTCGATCAGCCGGGCGACGAGCACCCGCCCGACGCCCTGGCCGCGGACGGCCTTGTCGACCACGACGGTCCGCAGCTCGGCGATGTCCTCCCACAGCACGTGCAGCGCGGCCGCGCCGACGACCTCGCCGTCCACCTCGGCGACCCAGAACTCCTGGACCGCTTCGTAGAGCGTGACCAGCTCCTTCTCCAGGAGGACGCGGCCGGCGTCGGAGTCGACGAGGGCCTTGATCTTGCGGACGTCGGCGATCCGCGCGCGGCGGACGGCGGGGGAGGCGGACGGCACGAGTGTCAACACTGCCACATCGCCGCGGGCGGCCGCCGACACAACCGGGCTACGCCGTCGTCAACCTGCCCGGGACCGGCGGCTACCCTGAACGTCGTGCCTTCTCCTGCCGTTGACCCTGCCGCCACCCGACGCGTCTCCCTGCTGACCCTGGGCTGCGCCCGCAACGAGGTCGACTCGGAGGAGCTGGCGGGCCGGCTGGCGGCCGGCGGCTGGGAGCTGGCGGCCGATCCCGAGGACTCCGACGTCGTGGTGGTCAACACCTGCGGCTTCGTCGAGTCGGCCAAGAAGGACTCCGTCGACACGCTGCTGGCGGCCTCGGACACCGGCAAGAAGGTCGTCGCGGTCGGCTGCATGGCCGAGCGTTACGGCCACGAGCTGGCCGACAGCCTGCCCGAAGCCGACGCCGTCCTGGGCTTCGACCACTACGCCGACCTCTCCGACCGGCTCGACGACGTCGTCGCGGGCCGCAAGGTCGCCTCGCACACCCCCGGCGACCGGCGCAAGCTGCTGCCGATCAGCCCGGTCCAGCGGCCCGCCGCGGCCGAGACCGTCGAGGTCCCGGGGCACGCGCAGCACGGCTGGGGCCCGCGGGTGTTGCGCACGCGTCTCGACGACTCGCCGGTGGCCGCGCTGAAGATCGCCTCCGGGTGCGACCGGCGTTGCTCGTTCTGCGCGATCCCGTCGTTCCGCGGCTCGTTCGTCTCACGGCAGCCGGACGAGATCGTGGCCGAGGCCATGTGGCTGGCCGAGCACGGCGTCAAGGAGCTGTTCCTCGTCAGCGAGAACTCGACGTCCTACGGCAAGGACTTCGGCCGCGACGGCGCCACCGCGCTGGAGCGGCTCCTGCCGAGGCTGGCGGAGATCGACGGCATCGAGCGCGTCCGCGTCTCCTACCTGCAGCCGGCCGAGACGCGCCCGCAGCTGGTCAAGGCGATCGCGACCACGCCGGGGGTCGCCGAGTACTTCGACCTGTCCTTCCAGCACTCCAGCGAGCAGGTGCTGCGCCGGATGCGCCGGTTCGGCTCCACCGACTCGTTCCTGGCGCTGTGCGAGCAGATCCGCGAGTACGCGCCCGAGGCGGGCATCCGCACCAACGTCATCGTCGGCTTCCCCGGCGAGACCGAGCACGACCTGAGCGAGCTGGAACGCTTCCTGACCGGCGCGCGCCTCGACGCCGTCGGCGTCTTCGGCTACTCCGACGAGGACGGCACCGAGGCCGAGACCTTCGACGGCAAGCTGGACGCCGAAGAGGTCGCCAAGCGCGTCACGCGGATCTCGGCGCTGGTCGAGGAGCTGACCGCGCAGCGCGCCGAGGACCGGATCGGCACGTTCGTCGACGTCCTGGTCGAGCTGGACGACGACGGCGAGCTCACCGGCCGCGCCGCGCACCAGGCCCCGGAGGTCGACGGCGAGTGCGTCATCCTCGACGCGCCGGAAAAGGTGCAGGTCGGCGACTTCCTGCGCTGCGAGGTCGTCGACTCGGCGGGCGTGGACCTGATCGTCCGCGCGGTACCGGACGCCGACCGGTGAGTGCGCTCCCCAGCGACGCCGCCGACGAGGGCACGGCCCACGACGGGCCCGCCCAGGTCCCGGTGGCGACCCCGGTCCCGACGCTCAACGTCGCCAACCTGCTGACCCTGTCCCGGCTGGTCCTGGTCCCGCTGTTCGTCGTCGCGCTGTTCACCGGCGACGGCCACGACACCACCTGGCGGGCGATCGCCACCGGCCTGTTCGCCGTCGCCTCCTTCACCGACCAGCTCGACGGCTGGGTGGCCCGCAAGTACGGCCTGATCACCGACTTCGGCAAGATCGCCGACCCGATCGCGGACAAGGCGCTGACCGGTGCCGCGCTGGTGGGCTTGAGCGTCCTCGGCGAGCTGGGCTGGTGGGTCACGATCGTCATCGCCGTCCGCGAGATCGGCGTCACGCTGCTGCGGTTCTGGGTGATCCGGCACGGCGTGATCCCGGCCAGCCGCGGCGGCAAGGCCAAGACGATGGCCCAGATCGCCGCGATCGTGGCGTACCTGCTGCCGCTGCCCGCGGGCGCGGACCCGGTCCGCTGGGCGCTGATGGGCCTGGCCCTGGTGCTGACCGTCGTGACCGGCGTCGACTACCTGGTCCGGGCCGTGCGGCTGCGCGCGGCCGGGCGCCGGGTCACCGGGAGCTGAGGGTGGACGCGCGCGAGCTGGTCGCGACCCTGACCGCGCGCGGCGAGACCGTGGCCGCCGCCGAATCGCTGACCGCCGGGCTCGTCTGCGCGACCCTCGCGACGGTGCCGGGAGCGAGCGCGGTCCTGCGCGGGGGACTGGTGGTGTACGCCACGGAGCTGAAGACCGCGCTGGCCGGGGTCGACGCGGACCTGCTGGCCGAACACGGCGCCGTCCACGCCGAGGTCGCCGCCCAGCTGGCCGAGGGCGCGCGCGACCGGTGCGGGGCGACGTGGGGCCTCGGGCTCACCGGCGTGGCCGGGCCGTCACCCCAGGACGGCGTGGCGCCGGGCACCGTGCACGTCGGGCTCGCCCGGCTGGGAACACGCACAGTCCGTACCCTGGCCTTGAGCGGAGATCGCGACATGATCAGGACCGAGTCGGTCTCGGCGGCGTTTGCCCTGCTCGGGGAACATCTGGCGTGAAACACGCGTTCGCCCTTGGCGTACGGACACACCAACTCCTGCGCCCAGGGCGCCGCTCTGGGTAACGTAGGGGGTACTTGTTCGGAAGGGAGGCGCGTGATGACCGTGCTGTTGCGTGAGGCGATCGGTGATCGGCTCCGTCATGCCCGCACCAACCAGCGTCGTACGCTGCGCGACATCTCCCGCGCCGCCAGGGTCAGCCTCGGCTACCTCTCGGAGGTGGAGCGGGGCCAGAAGGAGGCGTCGAGCGAGCTGCTCGCGTCCATCTGCCAGGCCCTGGACCTTCCGCTCGGCGAGCTGCTGCACAACGTGGCGGCGGACGTTTCGGCCCTCGACAACGTCGAGGTCGCACCGGTCGACGAGCGGATCGCGGAAGGCGCGCCCCGGGAGAAGAGGGGCGCCGAGGCCTCGGCGGCCGGCATCGAAGGCGGTCGCCTGATGTCCGAGCTGATCGGCAACGACCTCGCCGACCTGCGGGTTTCCCCGGCGCCGCGGATGAACACGACATTGCGGACGACGATCGGCCAGCCCAAGCTGGCCTCGACGATAGCTGCGTAGATCCAGCCGCACACGACCGCACGGCCCCGGGCAACCCGCCCGGGGCCGTCGGCGTTGTCTACGGGTGGTGATCGGGGGCATCCCTGAATTCGGCCGGGTCGCCTGGAACGGACGTGGCCGACCTGACACGATGGAACCCAACGCCGGGGTCGGTGCGTTGCACATGCAGGGGAGCGACGCCCCACACCCCGAGTACCTAGGCCCGTGGGACGCAAGAAGGCAGGCGGAGGAGATGGCCAACCCGTTCGTGAAGTTCTGGAAGTACATGATGGCGGCGTTCTCGTCGAAGATCGACGAGCACGCCGACCCGAAGGTACAGATCCAGCAGGCCATCGAGGAGGCGCAGCGCAACCACCAGGCGCTGACGCAGCAGGCCGCCTCCGTGATCGGCAACCAGCGGCAGCTGGAGATGAAGCTCAACCGGCAGCTCGGCGACGTCGAGAAGCTGCAGGCCTCGACCCGGCAGGCGCTCGTCCTCGCGGACGAGGCCCGCGCCAAGGGTGACGAGCAGAAGGCCGTCGAGTTCGAGAACGCCGCGGAGAGCTTCGCCACGCAGCTCGTCACGGCCGAGCAGAACATCGAGGACCTGAAGACGCTGCACGACCAGTCGCTGCAGGCCGCGGCGCAGGCGAAGCAGGCCGTCGAGCGCAACTCGCAGATGCTGCAGCAGAAGCTGGCCGAGCGCACCAAGCTGCTCTCGCAGCTGGAGCAGGCGAAGATGCAGGAGCAGGTCTCCGCCTCGCTGAACCAGATGAGCCAGCTGGCCGCGCCGGGCAACACGCCGTCGCTGGAAGAGGTCCGCGACAAGATCGAGAAGCGCTACACCACGGCTCTCGGCCAGGCGGAGCTCGCCCAGAACTCCGTCCAAGGGCGGATGATGGAGGTCCAGGCCTCCACCACGCAGCTGGCCGGCCACTCGCGGCTCGAGCAGATCCGCTCGTCGATGCGCGGCGAGTCGGTCGCCCAGGTGACCGACGGCGGCAAGACGGCGGCCCAGAAGCCGGCCAGCAGCTCGGCCGACATCCAGCGCGAGATCCAGGCGCGCGTGCAGGCCGAGCAGGGCAAGAACCCGGCCTGACACACCGGGCCGGCAGTCCGAAGGGGGCGAGCATGGGGCAGCAGGGCAGACGACACGACTTCAGCGAGTTCGGCGCGAAGCTGGAGAAGCACATCGAGAAGCTGCCCGACTACGCCGTGCGCGCCCAGGAGAAGCTCCAGAAGGTGCAGCGGTACTTCCCGCCGGCCGACCAGGCCGGCGGGAGGCCCGCACCCCAGCGGCCGAACCCGCTGCAGCGGCCGCCGGTCCGCCGCCCGGACATGACGGCGACGTTCTCGTCGATGGCGAACCAGGTGCCGGTCTTCGCCGAAGCCCGCGCCAAGTGGGACCGCTGGAACCACCCGGCCGCGAAGCTGGAACGCCGCAAGCGCCGGACGTCGCGGGCGATGACGCTGTGGATCATGCTGACGATCCTGTGCGGTGTCCTCACCCTCGCCGCCGGGATGGGCTGGATGAGCGCCACCGGCGCCCCGATGATGCCGCAGGCGATCATGGCGTTCGCCGGCGCGGTCGTCTTCGGCACGTTCGGCGTCCGAAGCGGACTCAAGCTCCGCGAACTCAAGAACACCCCGCTCCCGTCCGCGCCGGCGGGACCGCCGCCGCTGCCGCCCGCCGGGTCCGCCGCCCGCGAGCCGATGGAACGGCTGGCGGAATGCGAAGCGTCGCTGGCCGAACTGCTGCGCCAGCTCTCCGTACCGTCCTCGGTGGGCACGACGCCGGTGTCCGAAGTGTCCGTCGCGGATGCCCGGCAGACCGCGACCGAAGCCGCGGCCGCCCTGCGTGGCCTCGCCGGTCGCATCCAGGCGATCGAACGCGGCCGCAACTCCGCGCCGGCCCGTGAGCAGGCGGCCCTGGACGCGGCGGTCGGCAAGCTCCGCGAACAGCTCGACGACGGCCTCGAGGGCTACCGCGGACTGGTCGCCGCGGCCGGCCACACGGTCGCCGCCTCGAGCGACGGCCTCGTCACGTCCAAACAGGCCCTCACCGACGCCACCGACCGCTTGGCCGGCCTCGCGATGGCGTTGCGCGAGCTTTCCTGAGCCGAAACGCGGCTCGATCACGCGAAGCGGGCCGCCGCCTGCGCCGCTTGGGTTTCAAACTCGGCCGTTCGGGTGCCGCCGACCGGGCGAACCGGATCTTCGTCACCCGGCGTGCGTGATCGTGCGTTTCACGCGGGCGTCGCGCCCTGTTCACCTCCCGGCTCCGAAACACTCGCGTAATCGGAAACTGATCGCGACGGAAACGTAAGCCAGCTAACGTTTCCGCTATGCAGGTAGAGGTGTCACTAGCCGGAAGGACCGCCGTGGGCTGAAGTTCGGCGGCGCCGACCGTACACAGTGGACTTTCTCGACCGCCGAGGAAAGGACGCCCCGTGAACACGCTCCCGCCGGATCCGGACCCCGTCCCCACCACCCCGCCCACCGCCTCCCACCGCGTCATCGCGGCCTTCGAGCGCCTCACCGAGGCCGACCGCCCCGAGCTCTGGTCCACCCTGCGCGCCGTCGAAGACGTCCTCGTCGACGCGAAGGCCGTCGACGAGCGCGTCAAGGCGGGGGAGGACCTGCCGCTCGCGGGCACCGTCTTCGCCGTGCCGGAGCTGATCGACGTCGCCGGGCAGCCGTCCGGCCGCTCGGTCCCGGAAACCAGTGCGACGATTGTTTCCCGGCTCACCGCGGCCGGTGCCGTCGTGCTCGGCAAGACCGGCGCGGGCACCGTGGCCTCGGCCTGGGACCGCACCAAGGCCGGCGGCCGCGGCGCGGCGGTCGCCGTCGCGCTCGGGATCGTCGACCTGGCCCTGAGCACGGCGGGCGCGGTCCCGGCCGCGCTGAACGCCGTCGTCGCGGTGAAACCGACCCGTGGCCTGCTGCCGATGACCGGCGTCCGCTCTTCCGAAGCCGTCTCGGTTTACGCGACCGGCCTGGTCGCCGCCCGCCGCGCGCTCGCCCTGATGACGGGCCCGGACGGCGTCTCCCCGACCCGCGCCTGGCCCGCCGACGTCCGCCTCGGCGCCGGCGAGCACCCGCGCATCGCGTACCCGAAGAACCTGCCCCTGAGCGCCGCCGCGGCGATGGCGTTCGACGGCGTCGTGAAGCGGCTGACGGCGGCCGGTGCCGTGCTGGAGCCGGTCGTCCTCGGTGAGCAGGCCTTCGAGGACGCGCTCCTGCTGCCCACCGTGCCGGACCACCCGGACCTGGTCGAAGCCCTGGCCGACCCGGCCGGGGTGCAGCACCGCCTGGCCTCCTGCACGGCGTTCGCGAACCTCCTCGACCTGGCCGCGGTCACCGTTCCGGTGCTGCCCGGGGACAAGCGCCCCTTCGGGGTCACGTTCCTGGTTCGGGCGTTCGAGGACCAGATCGGTCTGGACCTCGCGACCGTCTGCACCGACGAGCCCATGACGCCCTACCCCGAACCGGGCGAGGACGTCGTCGTGTTCGGCGCGCACCTGCGCGGCCAGCCCCTCAACGCCGACCTCACCGCGCTCGGCGCCCGGTTCACCGGACCGGTCCGGACCACCGAGGGCTACCGGATGGTGCTGCTGGACACCGAACCACCGCAGCCGGGCGTCCTCGAAGGCGGCACCACCCTCGACGGCGAACGCTGGCGCCTGTCCCCGGCCGCGTTCGAGCGGTTCGCCGCCACGCTGAAGGAGCCGTTCGTGCTCGACCGCGTCGTGCTGGACGACGGCACCGCACCACTGGCCGTCCGGTGCCTGACCGCCGAGGGACCCGGTCTGGACCGCTACGAGTCCTGGCGCGGGTACGTCCGGTTCACCTCGACGGCCGGGCTGCGAGGCCCCGGCTGACCCGGCGCACCAGGCCCGGGCCGTGCAGCGCGAAACCGGTGTAGAGCTGCACGAGTGACGCCCCGGCGTCCACCAGCCGGACGGCGTCGTCCGGTCCCATGATCCCGCCGACGCCGATGATCGGCAGGCTCCCGCCGGTGTGGTCGTGCACGAACCGCACGACCTCCGCCGCGCGGGCGGTCAGCGGCCGGCCGGACAGTCCTCCCGCCTGTCCGGCCAGGCTGCTCTCCGACGGCGCGATGCCGTCGCGCGACAGCGTGGTGTTGGTGGCGATGATCCCGGCGACGCCGTGCTCGAGCGCGACCTCCAGGAGTTCGGCGAGGGCGTCGTCGGTCAGGTCCGGCGCGACCTTCACCAGCACCGGCGTGGGGGTGCCGCCGCCGGCGAGCTCCGCGGCCGTCGTGCGCAGCTCGCCGAGCAGCTCGGCCAGCGCGGCGCGGTCCTGCAGCTGCCGCAGCCCCGGCGTGTTCGGCGAACTGACGTTGATCGCGAAGTAGTCCGCGTACGGGTACAGCGCACGCAGCGAGAAGCGGTAGTCCTCGACGGCCTCGTCGAGCGGCGTCACCTTCGACTTGCCGATGCTGATCCCGAGCGGCACGCCGGGTTTCCCGTCGCGCGCGAGCTTGGCGGCGAGCGCCTCGGCGCCGTCGTTGTTGAAGCCCATGCGGTTGATGACCGCGTCGCTGGCCGGGAGGCTGAACAGCCGCGGCTTCGGGTTGCCCGGCTGCGCCAGCCGCGTCACGGTGCCGACTTCGACGAACCCGAAGCCGAGCGCGGCCCACGCGGGCAGCGCGCGCCCGTTCTTGTCCATGCCGGCGGCCAGGCCGACGCGATTGGGGAAGCGCAGGCCCAGCACGGTGACCGGATCGTCGACGCGGAGGGCGCCCCCGAGCGCGGGCGCGGCCTTCCCGAGCGAGGCCAGGACGCGGACCGTGCGCTCGTGCACCAGCTCGGGATCGTGGTAGGACAGCCGGTACAGCGCCGGGCGGACGATCTTGTCGAAGAACACGCCCCCATGCTGCCAAACCGCCCGCGGACCGCTACCCGAGCGTCACCTCGGCGTGAAAGCGACCACTAGTCGCGGTCCTTCCACTCGTCCTCGAGCATCGCGTAGACGAGCTCGTCGGTCCACTCGCCCTTGACGATCTCGTTCTCCCGCAGGTGCGCTTCCCGGCGCATCCCGAGGCGTTCCATCAGCGCGGCGGAGGCTTCGTTGCGGCCGTCGCACCGGCCGATGATGCGGTGCAGCCCCAGGTCTTCGAAGCCGAGCCGCAGCAGCTCGGTCGTCGCCTCGGCGGCCAGGCCCTTGCCGTGGTGGTCCGGGTGGAAGACGAACCCGATCTCGCCCTGCCGGTGCTCGCTGCTGAGCCACTCCAGGTTCAGGTCGCCGATCAGCTGCCCGGTCGAAGCCAGCTCGACCGCGACGGCCAGGAACTGCCCTTCTTTCGTCAACGTCGAGCTGTGCACCCGTTTCGCGAGCGCGGCGGCCGATTCGGCGCGGCTGCGCGGGCCCCAGTACAGGTAGCGGGCGACGTCGGCGCGGGACTGGAAGGAGTTCAGCGCGTCGAGGTCGTCGGGCGTGAACGGGCGCAGGAGCAGCCGATCCGTGGTGATCGGGTAGTCGGGCCTGAGCATGCTCCCAGGCTAGCGACCTTCAGCCGTCCGGGGGACCGAACAGTGCACCGCGATCGGCAAACCCCGCGGTCGGATCGCCGGACGGTCGTTCGGCGGCGATCGGCGGCCTGACCTGCACAAATGAGCGCATGAAGGAACCCCCGGGGTGCCTCTCGAACGCCGTCAAACGTCCGAGCCCGAGCCGGACTGGTGCTCGGGAACCCCGGGGGCACGGTGACTGCCTGGTATTCGCTATCAGGCATCACGTGAAGCAGGCGATGAGCCAGAAGGTGGCTCAGTTGTAGCGCTGCTCAAAGTCCTCCACGTGCCATCCGCTAGCGGACAGCCACCTCACGAGTCCTGTTGGAATACAACTTAGGACCACCTCCTTTCTCGTGTACTGCCACGCTAGGCGAAGATCCCGGGGTCCGGCAACGTCATTTGTGTGATCTCGGTCCGCAGGAGGGCTTTCCGCCGGTCGTCGAGGAAGGACGCGTCGACGGCGTTCTCCGCCAGCCGCGCCAGTTCGGCCGCGGTCAGCCCCAGCGTCTCGGCGACGGCGACGTACTCGCCGGTGAGCGTGGCGCCGAACATCGGCGGGTCGTCGGTGTTGAGCGTGACGACGAGGCCGTGGTCGAGCATCCGCCGCACGGGGTGCGCGGCGACGCTGGGCACCTGGCCGGTGCGCACGTTCGACGTCGGGCACACCTCGAGCGGGATCCGGTGTGCCGCAAGGTGTTCCAGCAGTGCCGGGTCGGCGGCGCAGCTGGTGCCGTGGCCGATCCGCTCGGCGCCGAGGTCGTGCAGCGCGGACCAGATCGTGGCCGGGCCGGTGGTCTCGCCGGCGTGCGGGACGCTGTGCAACCCGGCTTCCCTGGCGCGGGTGAAGAACGGCTCGAACCGCGCGCGCCCGACGCCGAGTTCCGGACCGCCCAAGCCGAAGGACACCAGCCCTTCGGGGCGTTCGCGCAGCGCGAACACGAGCGTCTCGCGCCCGGCCTTGACGCCCTTCTCGCCGGGGATGTCGAAGCACCAGGCCAGTTCCACGCCGAGTTCGGCGGCGCGGGCGCGGCCGGATTCGAGGCCGGCCAGGAGGTCGTCGCCGGGGACGCCGTCGAGCAGGTGGTTGTACGGCGTCACGGTGACTTCGGCGTAGCGGCAGTTCTGCGCCGCGAGGTCCGCGGCCAGACCGGTCACCAGCGTGTGGACGTCGTTGCGGTCGCGCACGAGCGACGTGACCGCGAGGTACACGGTGAGGAAGTGGGCGAAGTCGCGGAAGGTGAAGAACTCCGCGAGCTCGCGCTCGTCGGTGGGGACGCCGGCGGCGGGGCGCCGTCGGGCCAATTCCAGCACGGTCGGCAGGCTCGCCGAGCCGACGAGGTGGACGTGCAGTTCGACCTTGGGCAAGGCCCGCGCGAAGGCGCGCAAGGCCTGCCCGGCGGATTTTCCGGGCATGACTGAGCTCCCTGGGATCTCGGAACGGGTGACGGGAACCGCGCGGGGCTCAGGGAGCGAGGTCGCCGCGTTCGGTGTCGGCCCCGTAGAGCGGGAGCTTGAACGTCGTCACGGAGTTCAGCCTACTGCGGCGGGTAGGGGCCGTGCTGGTCCATCGGGCAGAACCACGTCGGCCGCCGCTGGACGTCGTGGCCCTGCGTGCGCACCAGGAGCTTGCCGCCGCAGCGGAAGCAGCCCTGGCGGGTGCGCTCGTAGACCCAGTTCTTGCGGTTGCGGTCGAGGTGCCCGGTGGTGCTCTGCTCGAAGCGCCCGGCGAGCGCGTTGGCCAGCAGCAGCTTCCGGGCCAGCGCGACCGTGCGGCCGGCGTCCACTTCGGACACCGCCGTCCACGGCGTGACGCCGAGCAGGAAGGCTATCTCGCACTTGTAGAGGTTCCCGACCCCGGCCATGACGCGCTGGTCGAGCAGCGCGAGCCCGAGTTCGCGCCCGGGCTCGGCGCTCAGGTTCGCGATCGCGCGGTCCGCGTGCGCTTCGGTCCACTGTGGATCGAGCAGGTCCGGGCCGAGGTGGGCGACGAGGTCGGTTTCCTTCGCGGTGGCCACGAGTTTGAGGTCGTGCACGCGGAAGCCGATCACCTGGGTGTCCGCCGCGGTGAAGACCACGCGGGCGTGGTGCCCGGGCCGCCGCCACTTCGCGCCGGCCGGGTAGACGTCCCACATGCCGTCCATCATCAGGTGCGAGTGCAGCGTCAGGTCGCCGGAGAAGCGCGTGAACAGGTGCTTGCCGACCGTCCCGACGCCGAGCACCTCGCGCCCGGCGAGGTCCACTGTGGCCAGTTGCGGCACGCGGAACTCCCCGCGCAGCAACGTCTTGCCCGCCAGCGCCTTGTCGAAGCGCTTTCCGACGAGGTAGACGGTGTCACCCTCGGGCACGGCTCACCCCGCGGATTCGGACACCTCGGCGGGCGCCTCCGGGGTCTCCGGCGCCGGTCCTTCGGGCCAGTCCGGGCCTTCGGGCTCCTCGCCGGCGATGCGGTGGCGCCCCGCGCGGTTGGACCGCAGGATCTTCGCCAGCACCATGTTGAACGTCAGCGCGATCTCCTGCGCACCGGGCGAGTGCCACTCGTGGATCGGGCTGCACGCGCCCTGGGCCTGCTGCACGGCCAGCCGGTCGGTGATCGCCGTCGGCATCACCAGGGAGCCGAAGTTCTCGCGCAGCTCGGCGATCCGGAACTGGTGCTCGTAGGACCGCACGCGCAGCTTGTTGACCAGGACGCCGATCGGGCGCAGGTCCGGGTTGAGCTCCTTGCGGATCTTCTCGATCGCTTCGAGGGCCCGGTGCGCGCCGGCCACGGCGTACATCGTCGGCTCGGTGACGATCAGCGCGCTGTCCGCGCCGACCAGCGCGGACTTCGTGAGCCGGCCCAGCGACGGCGGGCAGTCCAGGATCACCAGCTCGTACGGCGTTTCGCGCAGCGGTTCGCGGTGCAGCTCGTCGAGCGCGCGGGAGAAGTTCGCCAGGCGCTCGGGGTCGGCGTCGGGGTCGTTGAGCAGCTCCAGCTCTTCGGCGCCGACGAGGACGTCGACGTCCTCGCTCCAGACGCTCGGCGCGATCGCGCGTTCGAGCATCGCCCGGGTGGGGGTTTCCAGCACGTCGGCGAGGGTCGCGTCGGTGTACGGCGGGTCGAGCGAGGTCGTGGCGTTGCCCTGCGGGTCGAGGTCCACGACCAGCGTCCGGGTGCCCCTACGCAGGGCGGCGGACGCGATACCGAGAGCGACCGTCGTCTTGCCGACGCCTCCCTTGAGGCTGAGTACGGCGACCGTGTGCACGTTCACCAGCCTACGGGTGTGCGCGAGGGGCGCCGCCGGGCAAGGGGCGTTCACTCGAAGGGAGGAGCCCGGGAGGCGGGCGGGGGCGGGCACTACCCTGTGCGGCATGAAGACGGAGACCGTGGCGGCCCGGGGTTCGGGCGCCGTCCGCCGGGTGCTCGAGGCCGAGATCCAGGCGGCCCGCGCCCGGGGCGCCGAGCAGCCCCGCGTCGTCGACGTGGGCGGCGGCAGCGGCGGCTGGGCGGTGCCGTTCGCGGCGGCGGGCTGCCGGGTGACCGTCGTCGAGCCGAGCCCGAACGCCCTCGCGACGCTGCAGCGGCGCGCCGAGGAGGAGGGCGTCTCCGAGCTGATCACGGTCGTCGCGGACGACTCCGACGCGCTGGGCCGCCACGTCGAGGCGGGCTCGGCCGACCTGGTGCTGGCGCACGGGCTGCTGGAGATCGTCGACGACCCGGCCGCGGTGCTCACGGCGCTGGCCACGGCGGTCGCCCCGGGCGGCGCGGTCTCGGTGCTGGTCGCGAACCGGCACGCGGCGGTGCTGAACCGCGCGCTGGCGGGCCGGGTGGATGAGGCGCGGCGGCTGCTCGAGAGCGTCGACGGCGTCGTCCCGGGCGACACGGTCCTGCGCCGGTATTCCGCGGTCGGCCTGCACGCCGACCTCGAGGCCGCGGGCCTGGAGGTCACGCTGCTGCAGGGCGACCGGGTGATCTCCGACCTGGTGGCGGGCGACGTCCGCGAGGACGAGCTGGCGGAGTTCGAGCGCGCGGCGGCGGGATCGGCGCTGCGCGACATCGCGGGCCGGCTGCACGCGGTGGCCCGGCTCGCCTGACCCCTTCCGGCGCTTGATCCGAAACTGTCGGTGGTGCCGGGTAGCGTCCTCGGGGTGGGGCGAAACGCTGAACTGCCGGGTGGGATGGCCCGGTTCCGGGTCCGGCCCGGAGAGCCGCTGCCGGACGACACCGGCTGCGGGATGCTGCACGTCGACATGGACGCGTTCTTCGTGTCGGTCGAGCTGCGCACCCGGCCCGAGCTGGCGGACAAGCCGGTGGTCGTGTCGGGCGGCGGCCCGCGCGCGGTCGTCGCGGCGGCCAACTACCCGGCGCGGAAGTTCGGCGTGCGCTCGGCGATGCCGTTCTCGACGGCGAAGCGGCTGTGCCCGCACCTGATCAACATCCCGCCGACCGGCGGGCTCTACAGCGAGGTCTCCCGCGGGGTGATGGGGATCTTCCGCGAGCTGACGCCGCTGGTCGAGCCGTTGAGCCTGGACGAGGCGTTCCTGGACGTCAGCGGAGCGCTGCGGCGCCTGGGCGCGACGCCGGCTTCGCTCGGCGCGTGGATCCGCGCGCGGGTGGCCGAGGAGCACGGGATCACGTGCTCGGTCGGGGTGGCGAAGGTGAAGTTCGTGGCGAAGCTGGCGTCGGGGATGGCGAAGCCGGACGGCATGGTGGTGGTGCCGGCGGCGGAGACCCTGGCGTTCCTGCACCCGCTGCCGGTGTCGGCGCTGTGGGGAGTCGGCGCGCGAACGGAGGAAAGCCTGCGCCGGCTGGGGCTGGACACGATCGCCGACGTGGCGGCGTTCCCGCCGGAGAGGCTGAAGAAGTCGCTGGGCGCGGCGGTGGGCGAGCACCTGTACCGGCTCGCGCACGGCGTCGACGAGCGTGCGGTGGTGGTCGATTCCCCGGAGAAGTCGATCGGCGCGGAGCACACGTTCGACGTCGACCGCCACGACCGGAAGTCCCTGGGCCTGGAGCTGCTGCGGCTGTCCGAGCGGGTGGGGGCGACGTTGCGGGCGCGCGGGGTCCGCGGCCGGACGGTTTCGATCAAGGTGCGGTTCGCGGACTTCCGCACGATCACGCGGGCCCGGACGTTGGTGTCGGCAACGGACGTGGCCCGCGAGATCCACGCGGTGGCGGTGTCGTTGCTCACGGAGCACGCGCCGACGGGAGCGGTCCGGTTGATCGGGGTGCGGGTCGAGGGGCTGGACACGGGGGAGGCGGGGGAGCAGCTGGTGTTCGAGTCCCCGGCACCGCGCTGGCGGGACGCAGAGGTGGCGGCGGACGTGGCACGGTCGAAGTTCGGGTCGGCAGCGGTGCGGCCGGCTTCGCTGCTGGGGCCGCGGGAGGGGTGAGATTGGCCGGGGCCGGGGCAGGGGCCGGGGGCAGTGCTAGGACATGGCTGGGGCTGGGGTTCAAGGCCAGGAGCCGCGGCTGGGGGCCGGCCCTGCGGCCGAAGGCCGGAAGCCGGGCAGGGGTCGGCCGTGCGGCCGGCTTCGCTGGGCCACGGTAGGGGTGAGAGTGCCCGGTGCCCGGTGCCGGGTGCCCGGGGGCGGGGCCGAAGGCCGGAAGCCGGGAAGCGGCCGGCCCTGCGGCCGGGCTCTCGAGCGGCGAGCCCGGCTGCTCTGCCGCGCTCGCCTCGGTCGGCAAGCGAGGCCCGGCCCCACGCGCGCCCTTCCCGGCACCGATCCACCCGCCGCCCACGATTCCGGCCGCCGCCCGCGGCTCCGGCCCGCGACTTCGGCCTGCCCCGCGACTCGGCCCGTCCGCGGCTCCGGCCCGCGACTTCGGCCTGCCCCGCGACTCGGCCCGTCCGCGGCTCCGGCCCGCGACTTCGGCCCGCCCGCGACTCGGCCCGTCCCGCGACTCCGGCCCGCAACTTCGATCCCCAGCGTCGCCACCCCTCGCGTCACACCGATCCCACCTCGCGCCGCACACAGTGGGTGATCTTCGACCCCGTCGACCGTCCCCCACATTGCCGTCCAAGGCGTTAACCGGTAACAACCCGCGACCGTGACCGTCCGCAACCCCGATCCGGAAGGATTTAGCCCAATTCGATCCCTTCTGGATGCGGGATCGGGTAGTCGTCCGGGCGCGGGCCTCGTATCCTGGACAGTGCCACCCCGCCTGGGGTTGGCTGTTGGGTCCAGGACGTTGCGCGGCCCGGCGCCCGCGACAGCTGTGCCGGAGGAGGAAAGATGCCACTCTCCGAGCATGAGCAGCGGCTGCTCGATCAAATCGAGCGCGAGCTCTATGCCGAGGACCCCAAGTTCGCATCCACGGTGCGTGGCACCCGGTTGCGTCGCCCCGCTCGCCGACGGCGTATCCAGGGCATCGCCCTGTTCGTAGTGGGCGTGGCCCTGCTGGTGCTGGGCGTGGTGGTGCCGCAGTTCCGGGTGGCCGACATCCCGCTGATCAGCGTGCTCGGGTTCCTCGTGATGTTCTTCGGGGTCATGATGGCCGTCACATCGATTCGGCACGGCGCCGACGGGGATGGCAAGGGCGGTGGATCGGGATCTCGCGGAGCCAGGCAATCGGGCCGCCGGAGTTCGTTCACCCAGCGGATGGAAGAGCGCTTCCGCCAGCGCTTCGAGGAGCAGTAGCGCCGCAAGACCACAAGATCCGCGTCCCGGTGTGGGACGCGGATCTTCTTGTGTGCTCAAGTTCCGAGCCTCGCCCGCCGTGACAGCGGGTGACACCCGGCCGGGTGACGGCCGGGGTCAGTCGCGGCCGCGGAACAGGGACTTCGGGAACAGCCGGCCCTTCCAGGACAGCGGCGCGTTCCGGTGCAGGCTCCGCCTCAGGTGATCGAACGCCGAGGGCAGCGTCGGGTCCGGCTCGCCGTCCTCGCCGTACCAGGACTTCTCGACCACGCCGATCACCGTGCGGAGACCGTCGCGGCCTTCGTCGTCTAGGTGGTGCTTCGCCGCCAGCTTCTGGCCCGCGACGCGGACCGTGTCACTCGGCGGGATCGGCAGCCCGCGGTCGGCGCACTCCGCCCGCAGCTCCGACCACGCCGCGTCCGCCGCGCCCGGGCGCTGCGCGACGATCTCCTGCAGCCGGCGGCGGCGTCCGACGTCACGCGCCGCCGACGGGCCCAGCAGGCCCGCCAGCAGCAGCACCACGATCAAGCTGAACCACCAGGCCACCAGCCAGGTCAGCACGCCCAGCACGGCCACCCACAACGCCGCCGCGATCAGCGGCAGCCAGTTCTTGAGCACCGCGCCGAGCCCGGTCGCCGCGGCTTCGCGGTCCGGCCTGCTGCGGCGTCCGCCGACGACCACCAGGACCGTCGCCAGCACAGCGAGCGCCACCAGCACCAGGACCAGCAGCCACACGAAGAACGGCGTGCCCTCGTCGGTGGCCTGCGGGCCCTGCGCCTGCTGGTTCTGCTCGGTGTCGCGGGGCGCGCCGGTCGGCGCCGCGCTCGACTGGACCGTGCTCGGCGCCACCTGCGTGTCGTCGGGCTGGTTGCCGTCCTGGGTCCCGGCCTGCAGGTACGACGGGGTGATGCCGCGGCCGTCGGACAGCGGCGTCGGGTCGAACGTCACCCAGCCCTTGCCGCCGAAGTACGCCTCGACCCACGCGTGCGCGTCCTGCGTGGTGATCGACAGGTAGTCGTTGACCTGCACGCCCGGCGTGAACCCGATGGCCACCCGCGACGGGATGCCCGCCACCCGCAGCATCACGGCCATCGCCGACGCGAACTGCTCGCAGAAGCCGCGCTTGCCGTTGAGGATGAAGTCGGCGAGCGCGTCGGCGTCGTTCGCCGGCGCGGTCTTCGTGTCGTAGACGAACCCGTTCTGCGCCGTGAAGTACCGCCAGATCGCGGACGCGCGGTCGAAGTCGTTGGACGCGCCGGTGATGAGCTGCTCGGTCTTCGCGCGGACGCGGTCGTCGACGCGGTCGAGCTGCGTGTAGCGCGGCGGCAGGTCGTCGACCCGGGGTGTCGCACGCAGCTCCTGCGCGGTGGGCTCCTTCAGCGACGCGTATTCGGTGTAGGCGGGCGGAACTTCGCTGCGCGTGGTGAAGACCGTGCCGCTGACCTGGTCGTAGAGGTAGCCGTTGGCGGCGCCGTCGATCACCCGCGGCGCGCCGTACACCGGCAGCCAGTTGTCGCGCCAGCTCGCCGGTTCGACGTCGATGCGGCGCGCGGCGCCGGTGCCGTCGTCGCCCGGTGCGGGCGGCAGCTGCGGCCCGACCGGGACACCCTGCTGCGAACGGCCTTCGTCGTGCAGGCCCCAGCCCTTGTTGGGGTAGTAGGTGTCCAGCGTCATCGCGCGCAGCAGCCGCCGGTCGGTGCCGAGGCCGCGGACCTTGAACAGCTCGCGGTTGGTGCCCTGGTCGAGCATGCCGCGCAGCTCGGTGAACGGCTGGATGCCGAAGCCACCGGAGCCGGCGCCGGGGCCGTCGCCGCCGTTGCCGAACGGGATCCGCCCGACCGTGCCGACCCACGTGATCGCGCCGCCGAACAGGCCGAGCACGATCGCCGCGGCCACGACCGCGACGGGCGCCGACAGCACGCCCGGCTTGCCGCTGCGCCCGGGCGCTTCGCGGGTGCGCCAGCGCCGGTGGCGGTGGTTCCCGTCGACCGCGAGCAGGCCGGCGAACGCGGCCCCGCCGAGCAGGAACGTCCACCACGGCAGCATTTCTTCGGAGAGCGCGGCCGGCACGGCGTAGACGCAGAGCAGGACGAGCCCGGTGGCGGCGGGCGCCGCGGCGGCGACGGTCAGCGTGTCGACCAGGACGGCGACCAGGCCGATCAGGATCGTCACGAGGCAGAGGATCGGCTGGCTGCCTTCGACCGGTGGCAGGCCGACGCGGATCTGCTCGGCGGCGGCGGACAGCGTGGTGCCGATCTCGCCGAACGCTTCGGGGCCGGGGATGACCTGCAGGATCCCGTGGGTGGTGAAGGCGCCGGTGATGAGGAAGAGCAGGACGACGAGCTGGCCGAGACCGACGAGCACGGTGGGGACCTGCAGCGAGCGCAGCGCGAGCCCGGTGGCGGCGATCAGCAGCACGGCGACGAAGAGGTAGCCGAACCAGGCGAGGCCCGAGACGACGCTGGTGACGGAGGTGGCGGCGCAGAGGGTGGCGATCCCGGCGGCGGCGGGCGCGAGCAGGCTCCCGCGCCAGGCGGAGAGGGGGTGCTGGGAAGCGGGCCGCCGGGACGGGGTCGCGGCGGAACCGGACGGCCGAGGCGGGGCGGTGGTGCTCATCGCGAACCGCCGATCGGGGAGCAGGGACTGGCCGGGCCGCGCCGGGCGGCCGGCTCGATGGCGCTCGTCGCGGACCGTGGCTTGGTGAGCAGGCCGCTGTGGCAACGCGGGTGCGGCTGTGCGGCTGTGCTCATCGTGGACCGTGGCTTGGTGAGCGGGGTGCGAGGCGGGCGCCGCTGTACGGGTGTGCTCATCGGGGACCGCCGATCAGCGTGCCGCGGCGGGCGCCGCTGCGGCACAGCTCCGCCCACACCTGCGGCATCGGCGAGCCCGGTCCCGCGATCACCACGCCCCAGCCGGCCGCGCGCAGCAGTGCCGCCGAATCCTCCGTCGCCGCCGCGCGTTGCTCCGGGGCGCTCACCCCCGCCGACCACGTCGGCGTGTCGAGCAGCACCGCCAGGCTCCGGATCCCGCGCGGGCGGTACTGGGCCAGCTCGTGCACCGCTTCCGTGCTCACCGTGCCCAGCACGGCGATCAGCTCCTGCCCCTCGCCGGGGTCGCCGGCCAGCGTGATGTCCCGCTGGTGCGCCGGCTGCAGCGCCGCCAGCGCGTCGAGCACCACGTTGTCGTAGTGGTCGCCGCCCTCGCCCGGGGTGTCCGCGAGCGTCGCGCCGTGCTCGCTCACCAGCCGGACGCGGTGCCCGGACCGGCGCAGGTGCAGCGCCGCCGACGCCGCGAACGACACCGCCCACTCCAGGCTCGCGGCCGGGCCGCTGCCGTGGTGGGCGGCCGCGCGGTGGTCGAGCAGCACCGTCGTGCCGCCGCGCCAGGGCCGTTCCTCGACGCGGACCATGATCTCGTCGCGGCGGGCCGTCGAGCGCCAGTGGACCTTGCGCAGGTCGTCGCCCTGGCGGTACTGGCGGACGATCACGTCGGCCTCGCCCTGGCCGGCGTGCAGCCGGACCGTGCCGTCGTCGCCGACGCCGATGCCCGCGCCGCTCGGCAGGCCCCACAGCGGGACCACCCGGGGCACGACGACCAGCCGCGAGTGCCCGATCAGCTCGCGCTCGAACTCGCACAGCCCGAACGGGTCGGTGATGGTCGCGCGCAGCGGCCCGACCTGCTGGATCCCGCGCAGCACCGGCTGCAGCGGGTAGCGCAGGGCGACCTTCCGGTCGTGGGGGAGCCGTTCGACGACGAACCGCGGCCGCGAACCCAGCGCGTACGGCACGCCGTCCTCCAGGAGGATCTCGCCGGCCGGCAGCCGTCCGCTGCGCCACAGCTCCAGCTGCACCTCGCCGGCGCCGCCGACCGCGACGCGCTGCGGGTGCAGCGCGCGGGTGGCGCCGATGCGCAGCCGGGTCGCCGAGATGAACACCGCGACCAGCAGCGGCAGCGCCACCACGAAGACGGCGACCCGCAGCAGGTCGCGTTCGTTGAGCACGAACGAGCACACCGCGGCCGCCAGCCCCGCGGCCAGCAGGCAGCGGCCGCGGGTGGTCAGGCCGGACAGGGCACGCAGCACGTCGTTGTCTCCCCTTCGCCGGTGCTTACTGGGGCCGGGAGCCCTGCGGCACCGGCACCCGGTGCAGCACCGCCCGCACGACGTCGGTCGCCGACCGGCGCGCCGCGTGGGCCTCGGTGGTCAGCACCAGGCGGTGCGCGAGCACCGGCACCGCGACCGTGTGCAGGTCGTCCGGCACGACGTAGTCGCGCCCGGACAGCGCCGCCTGCGCCCGCGCCGCGCGGACGAGGTGCAGCGTCGCGCGCGGGGACGCGCCGAGCCGGATCTCGGGGACCTGGCGGGTGGCCGCGACGAGGTCGACGGCGTACCGGCGGACCTCCGGGGCGATGTGCACGCCGCGGACGGTCTCGATCAGGCGGTGCACGGTCTGGCCGTCGGACACCGGCTGCAGCTCTTCGAGGGGGTTGTGGCCGGCGTGCTCGTCGACCATGGCCAGCTCGGCCTGCTGGTCGGGGTAGCCGATGGAGACGCGCGCGGTGAACCGGTCGCGCTGGGCCTCCGGGAGGGCGTAGGTGCCCTCCATCTCGATCGGGTTCTGCGTGGCGATCACCATGAACGGCTGCTCGAGCCGGTACGTCGAGGTGTCGACGGTGACCTGGTGCTCTTCCATGCACTCCAGCAGCGCCGACTGCGTCTTCGGCGAAGCGCGGTTGATCTCGTCGCCCACCACGATGTTCGCGAACACCGGGCCGGGGCGGAAGTCGAACTCGCCGGACTGGCGGTTGTAGATGGAGACGCCGGTGACGTCGCTGGGCAGCAGGTCCGGGGTGAACTGGATGCGGCTGACCGTGCAGTCGATCGACCGGGCGAGGGCCTTGGCCAGCGACGTCTTCCCGACGCCGGGCACGTCCTCGACCAGGAGGTGGCCTTCCGCGAGCAGGGTGACCAGCGCGATCCGGATGACGTCGGGCTTGCCGACCAGGACCCGTTCGACGTTGGCGGCGATCCGCCGCGCGGTTTCGTGCAGTTCGTCCAGCGACACTCTGGCCGGGCGGCCGTGCGCCCGGCCGTTGCCCGTGGACTCCGCCGGGTAAGGCGGCCGCCCGGATGCCTGCTCGCCCGATCCGGGCGCCGCAGACTGGATTCTCGACGTCACTCGACCTCCTGGTGGCGCATGGCCGCGCGCACTGTGCGCACCGCCGGGCCGAACGGCCCCCATCGCTGCTGTCCGCGCGCAGCGACCAGCCTTCCATCCAGTGTGTCAAACCCGGGCGAACCTGGGGCCGGAACCCCGGGAAGCCCCGGGGAGCACGCCCGGCACGTCGGTCGATGACACTGCGCAAGCACGGACGATACCCCGAACGGGTGTGTTGTCACCCGATTCTGGGCGCTCCCGCTGACACCTCGCACTGTTCTATGCTCCGATACGAGTTCGCCCGGCTACGGAGAGGCGTAACCGCTCATGAGCGAGGTGCGGGGGCAGACGTACGACGTCCGCGGGTTCGCGGTCGCGCCCGAGCTGGCCACGGACGCGTACGCGAAGCTCGGCGCGCTGCAGGACCTCGTCGGCGAGATGGTCCGCGAGGCCAAGGTCCTCGGCCGGACGGTGCCGCTCGGCGGCGGGTACGCGGGCGAGATCGGCAAGTTCATGGCCGAATACGGCATCGGCGGGAAGGGCTCGGCCGTCCAGCAGCTGACCGCGTTCGGCAAGGAGCTCGAGACGCTGAAGCACCGGATCGGCCAGGCGCTGGCGAAGTACCAGCACGCCGACGAGCAGGCGGCGGACGGAGTGGACTGCACGGGTGGCTGACCGGGTGCGCGCGGAACGGAAAGCCGGACGGCTCGCGGCCCGGCGCGGCCGGTGGCCGACGGCGCGGCACGGTCGGTGGCCGACGGCGCGGCACGGTCGGTGGCCGACGGCGCGGCACGGCCGGTGGCTCGTGCCTGCCCTGGCTCTTCTGCTCGCCTCGTGCGGGCAGCACCCCGCCCAGCCCGCCACCGCCGGGCACACCTCGGCGCGGGCCTCCGCGACGGCCGCGCCCCCGCCCGTGGCCTGGACCGGCCTCGCCGCGATGGACCCGTGCGCGCTGCTCACCCCGCAGGACCGGTCGGCCGCGGGGATCGGCGTCCTCGGCAAGCCCAAGGACATCGCCGGCGCCCGCGCGTGCGACTGGAGCGTGCCGGGCACCTTCGGCGTCACGGTGACCCTCAGCGACACCGACGGACTGGCCGATCTCGAAGTCGCGAAGAAGACGGCCACGAAGACCAAGGTCGGCGCCCACCCGGCGCTGCAGGTGGCGGACAAGAAGGCCGCCGACGGCACCTGCGCGGTGCTGCTCGGCGTCGGCGACGCGGCCAGCGTCCAGATCGACGTCAGCAACACCGGCTTCTCGGACACCCCGCTCGCGTGCCGGCGCGCGGGCACGGTGGCCGGGCTGGTCGAACCGAAGCTGCCCTGAGAGAGGTGCGCCGTGCCCGAACCCCCCGTTCCCACCGCGCGGTACGAGTCCTACAGCCACGAGGCCATGGCCGCGGAGGTCGAGCGGGACAACGACCCGGTCGCCGCGGGCGAGGCGGGCGCGCGCTGGGACGGGCTGGCGAAGAAGCTGCACGAGTCGACCGCCGACCTCGCCGCGCTGGTCTCGTCGTCGGAGGAGAATTGGCGCGGCCAGGCGGGAGACGCGGCACGGGCGGCGCTGGCCCGCGCCGCGCGGTGGCTTTCGCACTCGGCCGCGGTCTCGGCGTCGGTGGGCAGCGCGGTCGGCGCGCAGGCGGACGCCGCCGCGCGGGCCCGCGCCGACATGCCGCCGCCGGTGGTGTACGACCCGGCGTCGATGATCCGGGACGCGGCGTCGTCCGGGAACGTGCTCGTCCTGGCCGGGCTGGCCGACGAGATGGCGGCCCGCCGCGCCGAGGCGGAAGCGGCGCGGCAGAAAGCGATCGACGTCATGCGCACCCGCGACGCGGCGTTGCGCGGCCACGTGCCGGCCGCGGACTTCGAGGCTCCGCCGACGCTGGGGCCGGCTTGATCCGCGTTTCCGCGTCGGCGTTCGACATCCTCTGGACCGACCTGGGCCACGACCGCCCGCCGGAGCCGCTGACGGTGCGCAGCGTCGGCGGGACGGACGAGGAGCGCGCCGAGGTGCGGAAGGCGGTGTACGAGAACCTCGCCGGCCGCGGCCTGTACGACGGTTCGCGGCTCGAGCCGGCGCTGGCGGCGCGGCTGGACGTCCTCGCGGGCGGCGACGTGTATGTGGCGTGCGAAGCGCTGGCGGACATGACGGCGTCCTCGCCGTTTCGCGCGGTGACGGCGGTCCGCGGGCGCCGGGGCGTGCTGGCGACCCAGCCGGAGCAGACGATCGCGCTGGATTCGATCGGTCCGGGCGAGCTGTGCACGGCGATCGTGGACGTCCTGCCGGAGCTGACGGCCGGGCCGGGGTACGGCATCAACCTGTCGGCGTCGGCGCTGGCGGACCCGTCGGCCGCTTCGGGGGCGGCGTCCGCCCAGATGCAGGAGGTGCTGGCGATCCAGGCGCGGCCGGTTTACGCGGCGGGACAGTTCAGCGTGAGCCGGCGCGAGGCGTCGGGACGGGTCGTCCGGGTGGGCGGGTTGACGTGGTTCGACACCGACGTGGGCGCGTACTGCGCGACCAAGACGCCGGGGCGCGGTGGGCAGGAGTGGGTGACCGTGAGCCCGGTCGACAGCGCCCGGCTGGCTTCGCGCATCGCGGCTTTGGTGACCCCGGAGGATTGACGCGGGCCGGCCGCCGCGGGCTTGCGGCGGATGGCTTGCATCGGTGATGCGTGCGGCTGCGGGTCGGCTCGCGCCGGCCGCTGCCGCGCGTCCGCTACCGCTTCGATCACCCCACGGCTCCCACCGGGCCCCACCGGCCCCACCCGGGGTCCCCACCGGGCCCCACCCCGGGCCCCACCCCGGGCCCCCACTTGCCCCCACAACCGGGCCCCTGGGTTCTTTCGCGGCCGTTATGCGGACGCACGGGGAACAGCTGAGGTTGCTCCGGCCCCCGGCACGGGGGATCTTGGCCACGGTCCCCCACCCCACCCCCCACCGGCCCCCACCCTGCTGACCTGCGCAAACGGACCACACGACGGAGTGAGCCGCCGGTTTCCCGCGTTGACTGTGGTGAAAAGTGGGGTACGGTGGTGGCCAGTGGGGCGGAAGGGAGCCCCGTGGCCGTCCGAGGTGGTTCGCCACCCAGGTCGGTAGGGAGGTGGAGGCCGTGTTCCTCGGCACCCACACCCCGAAGCTGGACGACAAGGGGCGGCTCGCGCTGCCCGCGAAGTTCCGTGACGCCTTGGCGGGTGGGCTGATGCTTACCAAGGGGCAGGACCACTGCCTCTTCGTCTTCCCCCGCGCCGAGTTCGAGCAGATGGCGCGCAAGGTCGCCGAGGCCCCGTTCACCAACGAGGCGGTTCGGGCCTACCAGCGCTACCTGTTCGCGGGCACGGACGAGCAACGGCCGGACGGCCAGGGGCGCATCACCATCGCGCCCGAGCTCCGCCGCTACGCGGGGCTCAGCAAGGAGTGCGTGGTGATCGGGGCGATCACCAGGCTGGAGATCTGGGACGCCCAAGCGTGGCAGGGCTACCTGGAGGAACACGAAGACAGCTACGCGAAGGCTCGAGAGGAAGTACTGCCGGGCGTCTTCTAGGCGCGCGGACGCGGTGCACCGTCGTCGTCGGGGGACGAGGGGTTCGCCGCCCGCGCCACGGGGGAAGCCCACCCGGATGCCGTGAGGCCTCTGTCCGCTCAACAGCCCTGGTGCACCTTCCCCGGTACCAGGTCGGCAGCGGGCGGACAGGGACCTGACGGCATCCGCCATATTTCCCCCGGGCCGCCCAGGCGAGAAAGGGGGGAGGGAACATGACGGCACCCGAGCACGTCCCGGTGCTGCTCGACCGTATCGTCGAGCTGTTCACTCCCGTGTTCGCCGACCGCGACGGCGTCCTCGTGGACGCGACCGTCGGCCTCGGCGGGCATTCCGACGCCCTCCTCGACGCCTTCCCGCGGCTGCGGCTCGTCGCCCTGGACCGCGACCCCGCCGCCCTCGAGAAGTCCGCCGAACGCCTCGCTCGACACGGCGAGCGCGTCGACTTCGTGCACACCGTCTACGACGGGCTCCCGGAAGCACTCGCCGGCCTGGGCATCCACAAGGCCGACGGCATCCTGTTCGACCTCGGCGTCTCGTCGATGCAGCTGGACCGCGCCGAGCGCGGGTTCGCCTACGCCAAGGACTCGCCGCTGGACATGCGGATGGACCCGACCACCGGGTTCACCGCCGCCGACGTGCTCAACACCTACGCGCCCGGCGAGCTGATCCGCATCCTGCGCGACTACGGCGAAGAACGCTTCGCGCAGCGCATCGTCAAGGCCGTCGTGAAAGCCCGCGAACAGGAGCCGTTCACCACCAGCGGGCGCCTGGTCGAACTGCTCTACGACGCCGTCCCGGCCGCCACCCGCCGCACCGGCGGGCACCCGGCCAAGCGCACCTTCCAGGCACTGCGGATCGAGGTCAACGGCGAGCTGGAGGTGCTGCGCCGGGCCATGCCGGCGGCGCTGGGCGCGCTGCGGGTCGGCGGCCGGATCGTCGTCGAGTCCTACCAGTCCCTGGAGGACCGGCTCGTCAAGCAGGCGCTGGGCGAGCTCGCGAAGTCCCGCACCCCGGAGGGGCTCCCGGTCGAACTGCCGGGACACGGACCGGAGCTGAAGCTCCTGACCCGGGGCGCCGAAAAGGCCGGCGAAGAGGAGATCGAACGGAACCCGCGCGCCGCCTCGGTGCGGCTGCGGGCCGCAGAGAGGATCGGAGAGCCGCGATGACCGCTCCCGCGAAGTCCCGTCGCCCGGCCGCGCCGGCGACGCGGGGCCGCAGCGAGGCCGCCCGCACCTCGACCACCGTCGAGCCGGACCCGCGGACCGCCCAGCCGGGCAAGGCCGCGCCGCGCCGCGCGTCGCGGGGCCGCACCTCCGCGGCCGAGCGCGCCTACGCGCGCCGCGCCCAGCGGGCCGACCTGCTCAAGGAGCGCGAGCCGCGCCCGCAGCCGAAGGCCGAGCCCGGTGCGCCGAAGCCGAAGTTCAAGCTGCGCCTGCCGAAGTCGCGCGCGTCGTTCGTGCTGATGATGATGGCGCTGCTGGCCGCCGGCGTGGCGACCACGCTGTGGCTGACCACGCAGGCGATCGCCGACTCCTACCGGCTCGAGCAGCTGCGCACGACCAACGCGAGCCTGGCCGAGACGAAGGAGCAGCTGCAGCGCGACGTCGCGAAGGCCGAGTCGCCCGCGTCGCTGGCCCCCGCGGCCCAGCAGCTGGGCATGGTGCCGGGCGGCGACCCGGCGCGCATCGTCGTCGGCCCGGACGGGAAGACCTCGCTCGTCGGCGAGCCCAAGAAGGCCAAGGCGGACACGCCGGCGGCGCCGGTCGCGCCGCCCGCCGCGCCCGCCGCGGGCACGCAGTCGCAGCAGGGCGCGCCGATCGAGGGCGACCAGCCCGCCGTGCCCGCCGACGAGCAGCCGCCGGCGCAGCCGGGAGCCGGCCAGTGATGGCTTCCGGCCGGGGCCAGGCCCGCGGCCGGGGCAGCGCGCGGCGGACGTACGCGGCCGGGACGCGCAGCGCCGCCGCGCGGCGGGGCAACGGCGGCCACCGCGGCCGGTTCTCCGCCGTGCGCCTGATCCTGGTCGCCGTGCTGCTCGTCGCGGGCGTGAAACTGGTGCAGGTGCAGTGGTTCGACGCCGCGGCGCTGTCGGCCGCGGCCGAGCGGCAGCGCACCCAGACCATCGACATCCCGGCCCAGCGCGGGTCCATTGTGGACCGCAACGGCGCCAAGCTGGCGTTCAGCGTCGAGGTGCGCTCGCTGTCGGTGAACCTCAAGGCGTTCCACAAGAGCATGACCGACTTCGCCGCGAAGAACCCCGGCACGAAGAAGACGTTCGACAGCGAGACCGCGGCGGCCGCGAAGTACATCGCGGCCAAGGTGCCGAACCAGCTCACCGAGCAGCAGCTGCTCGACCTGTTCCACAAGCAGGCGTCGTTCACCTACCTGGAACACAACGTCGAGCCGTCGGTCGCCGCCGACATCGTCAAGAACTTCCCGTGGATCGGCGTGGAAAAGCGGGCGCTGCGCGAATACCCGGGCGGCAGCCTGGCCTCCAACATCGTCGGCGCCGCGAACTGGCGCTCCGACGACCCGGACGTGTCCAAGCACAACCTGCACGGCCTGGTCGGGCTGGAACTCGTGCGCGACAACGACCTGGCGGGCACGCCGGGCCGGATGCTCGTCAACACGAAGAACGGCAGCGACAACGTCGTCATCCCGGGCACCGAGCGCGACCTGCAGGCCGCCGTGCCGGGGTCGGACCTCGAGCTGACCATCGACTCCGACCTGCAGTACGAGGTGCAGCGGCAGCTTTCGGACTACGTCCAGCAGTCGCACGCCAAGGGCGGGCAGGCGGTCGTCCTCGACGCCAAGACCGGCGAGGTCTACGCCCTGGCCAACGACACGACGTTCGACCCGAACGACCAGAGCACGTGGACCCCCGACGACCTCAACAACCCGGCGGTCACCACGCCGTTCGAACCGGGGTCGGTCAACAAGGTCGTCACCGCCACCGGGGCGATCGACTACGGCATCGCGACGCCGGAGTCGACGATCCAGGTGCCCGGCGCGCTGCAGGTGGCCGACAAGACCGTGCACGACGCCTGGACGCACGGCACGCAGACGTTCACCACCGCCGGGATCTTCGCCAAGTCGTCCAACATCGGGACGCTGCTGCTGGCGCAGAAGATCGGCGAGGAGCGCTACTCGGACCTGCTCAAGAAGTTCGGCCTCGGCCAGCGCACCGGCGTCGGCCTGCCCGGCGAGAGCGCGGGGGTCGTGCCGGCGCGCAGCCAGTGGTCGGCGACGACGTTCGGCAACCTGCCGATCGGGCAGGGCCTGTCGATGACCGTGCTGCAGATGGCCGGGATGTACCAGGCGATCGCGAACGACGGCCTGCGCGTCGAACCCCGGATCGTCAAGGCGAAGGTGAACCCGGACGGGACGACCGTGCCGGAGCCCGCGCCGAAGCAGGTCCAGGTCGTCGGCCCGCAGACGGCGAAGACGGTGCGCGACATGATGCGCGCGGTCGCGCAGAACGGCAAGGGCCTGCAGAAGGGCACCGCGCCGACGGCGGCCGTCGAGGGCTACCAGATCTCCGGCAAGACCGGCACCGGCCAGCAGGTCGACCCGCGGACGAAGGCCTACAGCGACCACCTCTACAACATCACCTTCGCCGGCATCCTGCCCGCCGACCACCCGCGGTTCGTGGTCGGGATCCGGCTGGACGCGCCGGACACGACGCTGCCGGTGGGGCACTCCGCCGCGCCGCTGTTCCACACGATCGCGTCGTACCTGACGCAGCGGTACCAGATCCCGCTGTCGGACGGCCCTTCGCCGGAAGTCCCGCTCATCATCCAGTAGGCACAGTGCGTGAAGGCCCCCTCACTCCGTCCATGCCCCCGCCGCCACCCTCAACGGAGGCGCCGCGCGCCGCTGGCTGATTCTGAGGGGGCTTTTCCACGTCCAGCGTCCACTTCGGTCCGAAGCGGCGGCGAAAGCCTTGTGCCGCAAGGACGTGCGCGTCGCCGCCTAGCACATGTGCCGAACCCGCGCGCAATCGCCGTACCGCGTGCGGGCCCCCGGAACGGCCGCCGGTAGCCTCTTGGCCGTGTCCGTGTCCTCGTCCAGTTCCCAGGTGCCGGAAAGCCCGGTGAAAGCGGTCCCCGCGCCGCCCCGCCCGGCGCGCATCGACCCGGTCCCGCTGGCGACGCTGCTCGCCAGGGCGGACGCCCGCCTGATCGCGGAGAGCCCCGACGCCGCCGACCTCAGCGTCACCGGCACCACCCTGCGGGCCCAGCACGTGCTGCCCGGCGACCTCTTCGCCGCCCTGCCCGGCGCCCGCGCGCACGGCGCCGACTTCAGCGACCAGGCGGTCGCGGCCGGGGCCGTCGCGGTGCTCACCGACGCCGAAGGCGCCGAGCGCCCCGCGCTGCGCGACGCCGGCGTCCCGGTCCTGGTGCACGCCGACCCGCGTGCCGCCCTCGGCGAGATCGCCGCCTGGATCTACGGCGAGCCCTCGCTGCGGCTGGCCGTCCTCGGCGTCACCGGCACCTCCGGCAAGACCACGACGTCCTACCTGGTCGACGCCGGCCTGCAGGCCGCGGGCCTGACCACCGGCCTGATCGGCACGGTCGAGACCCGGATCGCGGGCGAGCGCCTGGTCAGCGGCTTCACCACCCCGGAGGCGCCGGACCTGCAGGCGCTGCTCGCGGTGATGCTGGAGCGCGGCGTCACGCACGTGCCGATGGAGGTCTCCAGCCACGCGCTCGCGCTCGGCCGGGTCAACGGCACCCGGTTCGCGGTCGGCGCGTTCACCAACCTCTCCCAGGACCACCTGGACTTCCACAAGGACATGCAGGAGTACTTCGCCGCGAAGTCGCTGCTGTTCGACGGCCGCTCGACCACCGAGGTCGTCGTGGTCGACAGCGCCTGGGGCCAGGCCCTGCTCACGCCGCAGACGGTCACGGTCACCACGGACCCGGGCACCGACGCCGCGTGGAAGGCCACCGACCTGCGCGCCACCCCGCACGGCGAGCAGACCTTCACGCTGCACGGCCCGGACGGCGTCAGCGCGCCCGCCCGGATCCCGCTGCCCGGCGAGTTCAACGTCGCCAACGCCGTGCTCGCCGCCGCGATCCTCGGCAGCGCGGGCATCTCGCTGGAGCACATCGTCACCGGGCTCGCCGAGGTGCAGGTGCCGGGCCGGATGGAGCGGGTCCACGTCGGCCAGGAGTTCACCGCCGTCGTCGACTATGCCCACAAGCCGGCCGCGGTCGCCCAGGGCCTGGACGCGCTGCGGGCCCGCGCCGAGGGGCGGATCATCACCGTCCTGGGCTGCGGCGGGGACCGGGACACCGCCAAGCGCCCGATGATGGGCGAGGCGGCGGCCCGGCGCAGCGACGTCCTGATCGTCACCGACGACAACCCGCGCTCCGAAGACCCCGCGGCGATCCGCGCCGCGATGCTCGCCGGCGCCCGCGCCGTCGGGCCCGCCGAGGGCGGCGAGGTCCTCGAAATCGGCGACCGCCGCGAGGCCATCGCGCACGCCGTCGCGCTGGCCGAGCCGGGCGACATCGTCTTCCTCGCCGGCAAGGGGCACGAGTCCGGCCAGGAGGCCGGCGGTGTCGTGCACCCGTTCTCCGACCGCGACGAGCTGGCCGCGGCCATCCGCAACAAACTCGAGGTGAGTGTGTGATCGTGCTCAGCCTGGCCGAGATCGCCGACGTCGTCGGCGGCCGGCTGCACCGCGCCGACCCGGGCGCGCAGGTGACCGGCACCGTGGAGTTCGACACCCGGAAGCTCACGCCCGGCGGCCTGTTCGTCGCCCTGCCGGGGGAGAAGGTCGACGGCCACGACTTCGCCGCGCAGGCGGTCGAGGCCGGTGCGGTGGCCGTGCTGGCCGCCCGCGAGGTCGACGCCGCCGCGATCGTCGTGCCGCCGCTCGCCGCGGGCGAGGCCCACGAGCGGTCGGTCGCGCTGACCGGCGACAAGGACGGTTCCGGCGCCGCCGTGCTGGCCGCGCTGGCCAAGCTCGCGCGGTTCGTCGTGCAGCGGCTGGCCGAGGGCAACCTGACGGTCGTGGGCGTCACCGGCTCGTCCGGCAAGACCTCGACGAAGGACCTGATCGCGCAGCTGCTGGAGCCGCTGGGCCCGACGGTCGCGCCGCCCGGGTCGTTCAACAACGAGCTGGGCCACCCGTGGACGGCGCTGCGCGCCGACGCCGAAACCCGGCACCTGGTGCTGGAGCTGTCCGCGCGCGGGCCCGGACACATCGCCCACCTCGCCGAGATCGCACCGCCGCGGATCGGCGCGGTGCTCAACGTCGGCAGCGCGCACGTCGGCGAGTTCGGCTCGCGCGAGGGCATCGCGAAGACCAAGGGCGAGCTGGTCGAGGCCCTGCCCGAGGACGGCGTCGCCGTCCTCAACCTCGACGACCCGCTGGTCGCGGCCATGGCGAGCCGCACGAAGGCCCGCGTGGTGTTCTTCGGCGAGAGCGCGTCCGCGCAGGTACGGGCGACCGGCATCACGCTCGACGACCAGGCCCGCGCGTCCTTCCGGCTGGTCACCCCGGCCGGCGAGGCGGACGTGCGGCTGCCGCTGCACGGCGAGCACCACGTGAGCAACGCGCTCGCGGCCGCCGCGATCGCCCTGGAGCTGGGCTCCTCCCCGGACGAGGTCGCCGCGCGGCTGTCGGCCGTCGAGCGGCGCTCGGCGCGGCGCATGGAGGTCGTCACCCGCGCGGACGGCGTCACGATCCTCAACGACTCCTTCAACGCCAACCCCGAGTCGATGCGGGCCGGCCTGAAGGCCCTCGCGGCGATGACGCGGGAGTCCGGCCGCCGGTCCTGGGCCGTGCTCGGCGTGATGGGCGAGCTGGGCGCGGACGCGGTCACCGCCCACGACGAGATCGGCCGCCTGGTCGTCCGCCTCAACATCGCCAAGCTCGTCGTGATCGGCCCCGAGGCGGCGGCCATGCACCAGGGCGCGCACCAGGAGGGTTCCTGGGGCGAGGAGTCGGCACTGGTACCCGACGTCGAGGCCGCGATCGCCCTGCTGCATGATCAGCTCCGCCCCGGGGACGTGGTGCTGGTGAAGGCCTCCAAGGCCGCCGGCCTCTGGCGGGTCGCCGAGGCACTCCTGGAACCCCGGGAAACCGACAACTCCGAGAATCGCTCGAACGGTGGTGACGCGTGATCAGCATCCTGATCGCGGCCGCGGCGGGCCTGCTGATCTCCATCCTGCTCACGCCCTACCTGATCCGGGTGTTCTCCCGGCAGGGCTTCGGCCAGGAGATCCGCGAGGAAGGCCCGCAGGGACACAAGTCCAAGCGCGGTACCCCGACCATGGGCGGTGTCGCGATCATCATCGCGATGGTCGTCGGGTACTTCGCCGCGCACTTGATCAACTGGATGTTCAACTCCCGCAGCGGCGCGCCGACGGCCTCCGGGCTGCTCGTGCTGATGCTCGCCGTGGGCCTGGGGATCGTCGGGTTCCTCGACGACTTCATCAAGATCCGCAAGCAGCGCAACCTGGGCCTGAACAAGACCGCGAAGCTCGTCGGCCAGCTGGTCGTCACGGTCGCGTTCGCGGTGCTGGCGCTGAACTTCGCGGACTCGCGCGGCATCACGCCGGCGTCGGAGAGCCTCTCCTACGTCCGCGACCTCGCGCTGATCACGTTCCCCGCGGTGTTCTTCGTGATCTTCTGCTACATCGTGATCTCCGGCTGGTCGAACGCGGTGAACTTCACCGACGGCCTCGACGGCCTGGCCGGCGGCTCGGCGGCGATGGTGCTGGCGACCTACGTCGTCATCGCGTTCTGGCAGGAGCGGCTCAACTGCGCCAACGGCCCGGCGCCCGCCTGCTACGACGTCCGCGACCCGCTCGACCTGGCGGTGGTCGCCGCCGCGGCCACCGGCGCCTGCGTCGGCTTCCTCTGGTGGAACGCGGCCCCGGCGAAGATCTTCATGGGCGACACCGGCTCGCTGGCCCTCGGCGGCCTGGTCGCGGGCCTGTCGATGACGACCCGCACCGAGCTGCTCGCCATCGTCATCGGCGGCCTGTTCATGGTCGAGATGATCTCGGTGGTCGCGCAGATCGCGGTGTTCCGGACGACCCGGCGAAGGCTCTTCCGGATGGCGCCGTTCCACCACCACTTCGAGCTGGCCGGGTGGGCCGAAACCACGGTCATCATCCGGTTCTGGCTGTTGTCGGCGATCTGCTGCATGTTCGGTCTGGGCCTGTTCTACAGCGAACAGCTGGGCTTCGGAGGCTGAGACGTGGACATCGCCGGTCGTCACGTTCTCGTCGCGGGGGCCGGGGTCACGGGGAAGTCCGTGGTCCCGGTGCTGGTCGAACTGGGTGCGCGCGTGACCGTCACCGACGGCAACGCGGAGCGCCTGGCCGAGCTGGACGGCCTGGGCGCGGAGCTGGCGCCCGGGCTGACCGAACCGCCGGAAGGCGTCGTCCTCGTCGTCACCAGCCCCGGCTGGCGCCCGACGTCGCCGCTGCTGGTCGCCGCCGCCGAGGCGGGGGTCGAGGTGATCGGCGACGTCGAGCTGGCCTGGCGGGTCGGGCAGCTGCGCGAGCACCCGCCGGCGTGGCTGGTGGTCACCGGCACCAACGGCAAGACGACCACCGTCGGCATGCTCGAGTCGATCCTCAAGGCGGCCGGTTCCCACGCGGTGGCCTGCGGGAACATCGGCTACGCCGCCCTCGACGCGGTCCGCGCGGGCTACGACGTGCTGGCCGTGGAGCTGTCGAGCTTCCAGCTGCACTGGTCCTCGACCCTCGCGCCGGACGCGGCCGTGGTGCTCAACCTGGCCGAGGACCACATCGACTGGCACGGCTCGATGGACGCCTACGCGGCCGCCAAGGGCCAGGTCTACACCCGCGCCAAGGTCGTGGTGCACAACGCCGACGACGAGTGGTCCACCCGGATCGCCGAAGCGCATGCGCCGGAGAGCGCCCGCCGCATCGGCTTCCAGCTCGACACCCCGCGCGCGGGCGAGCTGGGAATCGTCGAAGACCTGCTGGTCGACCGCGCTTTCGTCGCCGACCCGGCGACCAGCGCCGAGGAACTGGCCACGCTCTCGGACGTCCGCCCGGCGGGTCCCCACAACGTCTCGAACGCCCTGGCCGCGGCCGCGCTGGCCCGCGCCCACGGCGTCTCGCCGGAGGCCGTGCTCAAGGGCCTGCGCGAGTACCAGCCGGCCCCGCACCGGGCCGTCGAGGTGGCCGAGGTCGCCGGCGTCCGGTACGTCAACGACTCCAAGGCGACCAACCCGCACGCGGCCGCCGGGTCGCTGCGGGCGCACGAGTCGATCGTGTGGATCGCCGGCGGTCAGCTCAAGGGCGCGTCGGTCGACGAACTCGTGAGCAGCATCGCCGGCCGCTTGCGCGGGGTTGTGCTACTCGGCGTCGATTCACCCGTGATCGCCGCCGCGGTCGCGCGACACGCGCCGGATGTCCCGGTGAACAGCCTCCGTCCGGGTGACCATGAACCCATGACTGCGGCGGTGAGTGCGGCCAGCGCGATGGCCCGGCCAGGTGACGTGGTGCTGCTGGCACCCGCCGCGGCGTCGTTGGACATGTTCCGCAGCTACGGCGAACGCGGCGACGCGTTCACCGCGGCGGTGCACGTCCTCCGCGACGACGCAGCGGGGGAGCCGAGTGACGGTCACTGAGCCCAACCGCGAAACACCGCCGAAGCGGCCCCGCCGGGAGCGCAAGGAGAGCGGCTTCGTCGCCTTCCGGACCGCGCTGACCGCGTGGCTCTCGCGCCCGCTGGCGTCGTTCCACCTCGTGCTCGCCCTCACCGGCGTGCTCACCGTGATCGGCGCCGTCATGGTGCTCTCGGCGTCGTCGGTCGCGTCCTACAACCCGAAGACCGGCAGCGGCGTGTACTCGCTGTTCGTCAAGCACCTGGTGTTCGTCGCCATCGGCTCGGTGGTGTTCTGGCTGGGCCTGCGGGTCAAGCTGGAGCGGATCCGGGCGATGTCGGCCACCGCGACGGTGATCTGCCTCGGCCTGCTGGTGCTCGTGCTGACCCCGCTCGGCTCGACGGTCAACGGTTCGCAGGGCTGGTTCAAGCTCGGCGACTTCACCTTCCAGCCGGTCGAGGCCGCGAAGGTCGCGCTGGCCTTCTGGGGCGCCCACATCCTGGTGATCAAGTACAACGTGATCCACCAGTGGCGGCACCTGCTGGTGCCGGTGGTGCCGATCGCGCTGCTGATGTTCGCCCTGGTCATGCTGCAGCCCGACCTCGGCGGCACGGTCACCCTCGCCGTCGTCCTGCTCGCCCTGCTGTGGTTCGCCGGTGCCCCGAAACGGCTGTTCGGCGTCATCCTCGCGGGCGGCCTGGCCGGCGTGCTCGTGCTCGCCCTCATCGCGCCCTACCGGCTCGCCCGGGTCATGTCGTTCCTCTCGCCGGACGCCGACACGACCGCCGAGGGTTTCCAGGCCAACCAGGCCAAGCTCGCGCTGGCCGACGGCGGGTTCCTCGGCAAGGGCCTCGGCCAGGGCGCGTCCAACTGGGGCTACCTGCCGAACGTGCAGAACGACTTCATCTTCGCCCTGATCGGCGAGGAACTCGGGCTGATCGGCTGCGTCGTCGTGCTCGCCCTGTTCGCCGGGGTCGCGATCGTCGGCCTGCGGATCGCCACCCGCAACATCGACCCGTGGATCCGGATCGTCTCCGGCACGCTCACCGTGTTCCTCGTGGCGCAGGCCGGCATCAACATCGGCTACGTCGTCGGCCTGCTGCCGGTCACCGGCGTCACGCTGCCGCTGATCTCCTACGGCGGCACCTCGCTGGTGATCACCATGCTCATCATGGGCGTGCTCGCGAACGCCGCCCGGCACGAACCGGAGGCGGTGGCCGCACTGCGCACACAGGGGCCGGGTAAATTCGGGCGTCTGCTGCGGCTGCCCGCGCCCGACCCGTACCGCCCGCCCGCCACGCGCAAGGCGGCGGGGCGCAGTGGGGCGAAGGCGGCCCGGCCGGCGCCCCGTGCGGCCCGGCCCGCCCCGGCACAGGAACGACGCAGGTCGGTCCGCGAACCGGTGCGCCGCAGCGCGGCACGGACGAGCACGGCCACGTCTCGCGGCGGGGCCGCGCGGACAACAGCGAGCCGTGGTACCCGGAGTACCGCGAACCGGAGAGGTCATTGGTGAGTAAGCCCGTCAAGGGAACCGAGCGGTCGGCCGCGGGCAAAGCGCCCGTGGTGGTGGTCGCCGGAGGTGGCACCGCAGGACACATCGAACCCGCCCTCGCCCTGGCCGACGCCGTCAAGCGGCTGCGCCCGGACGCGACGGTCGTGGCGCTGGGCACCGAGCGCGGCCTGGAGAACAAGCTCGTCCCGGCCCGCGGGTACGAGCTGGAGCTGATCCCGCCGGTGCCGCTGCCGCGCAAGCCGACGCCGGAGCTGCTGCGGCTGCCCCTGAAGGTCCGCGACTCGGTCCGCAAGACCCGCGAGGTGCTCGACCGGGTCGGCGCGGACGTCGTCGTCGGCTTCGGCGGCTACGTCGCCCTGCCCGCCTACCTGGCCGCGCGCGGGCGCGTCCCGATCGTCGTGCACGAGGCCAACAAGTCGGCCGGCCTGGCCAACAAGGTCGGTGCGCGGTTCGCCGCGCGCGTGGCCGTCGCCGTCCCCGGCACGCCGCTGCCGAAGGCGGAGGTCGTCGGGATCCCGCTGCGGCGGTCGATCACGTCGCTCGACCGTGCTGCGCTGCGCGCCGAGGCCCGCGAGCACTTCGGGCTGGACCCGGACGCGCCGACGCTGCTGGTGTTCGGCGGCTCGCAGGGCGCCCAGTCGATCAACGCCGCGGTGTCCGGCGCGGCGAAGGACCTCGCGGACGCCGGTGTCGGCGTGCTGCACGCGCACGGCCCGAAGAACACCCTGGTCGTGCAGGAGTTCCCCGGCCGGCCGGCGTACGTGCCGGTGCCGTACCTGGAGCGGATGGACCTGGCCTACGCGGCCGCCGACGTCGCGATCTGCCGCTCGGGCGCGATGACGGTCGCGGAGGTGACCTCGGTCGGGCTCCCCGCGGTGTTCGTCCCGCTGCCGATCGGCAACGGCGAGCAGGCCTCCAACGCCCGGCCCGCCGTCGACGCCGGGGCCGCGCTGATGGTTTCCGACGGCGACCTGTCCCCGGCCAAGGTCGCCGAACTGGTCGTCCCGCTGGTCACCGACGCCGACCGCGTCGCGAAGATGGGCGCGGCGGCGGTCGGCATGGGCCACCGCGAAGCCGACGAGACCCTCGCCCGCATCGTTCTGGAGGCCGCTGGTGCTTGAACTGCCTGAAGAACTGCGCCGGGCGCACCTGATCGGGATCGGCGGCGCCGGCATGTCCGGCATCGCGCGGATCCTGCTGGCTCGCGGGGCCTTCGTGTCGGGTTCGGACGCCAAGGAGTCGCGCGCGCTGCTGTCGCTGCGCGCCCAGGGCGCCGAGCTGTTCGTCGGCCAGGCCGCTTCGAACATCTCCTCGCTCCCGGAACCGCCGTCCGCGGTCGTCGTCTCGACGGCGATCAAGGAGACCAACCCCGAGCTGGCCGCGGCCCGCGAAGCCGGGATCCCGGTGCTGCACCGGGCCCAGGCGCTGGCCGGGCTGATGGAAGGCCACCGCGTCGCCTGCATCGCGGGTACGCACGGCAAGACGTCGACGACGTCGATGCTGACCGTGGCGCTGCAGCACTGCCGGCTCGACCCGTCGTTCGCCATCGGCGGCGACCTCAACGAGTCCGGCGCCAATGCCCACCACGGTGAGGGCGGCATCTTCGTCGCGGAGGCCGACGAGAGCGACGGCTCGTTCCTGACGTATTCGCCGTCGGTCGCGGTCGTGACGAACGTCGAGCCGGACCACCTGGACCACCACGGCACCGCCGAGGCCTACACGAAGGTGTTCACCGAGTTCGTCGGCCGGATCGTGCCGGGCGGGCTGCTGATCGTCTGCGGTGACGACGCGGCGGCGGACGAGCTCGGGTCGCAGGCCGAGGAGATGGGCGTGCGCGTGCGCCGGTACGGCCGCACGGCGACGGATGCCCGGGTCCTGGACTACACCCCGGCGCCGGACGGCGGCGTCGTGCGGCTCCTGCTGGACGGCTCGGAGCTGTCGGTGCGGGTCGCGGTGCCGGGTGAGCACATGGCGTTGAACGCCGTCGCGGCGCTGCTCGCCGGGATCGAGCTGGGCGCACCGGCTGTCGAGCTGGCCGAGGGGCTGGCGGCGTTCGGCGGTGTCCGGCGCCGGTTCGAGTTCAAGGGCCGGGCGGGCGACGTCCGCGTCTACGACGACTACGCCCACCACCCGACCGAGGTGGCCGCGCAGCTGCGCGCGGTGCGGACCGCGGCCGGGGCCGGCCGGGTCGTCGTCGTGTTCCAGCCGCACCTGTACTCGCGCACGAAGCTGTTCTCGGCGGAGTTCGCCGAGGCGTTGTCGCTGGCGGACGAGGTCGTGGTGCTCGACGTCTACGGCGCTCGTGAAGAGCCCGAGCCGGGCGTCACGGGCGCGCTGATCGCCGACCAGGTGACGGCGCCGGTGCACTACGAGCCGGCGTTCGACGTGGCCGCGCCGCTGGTGGCGGGCCTCGCCCGGGCGGGCGACCTCGTCGTCACCATGGGCGCGGGAGACGTGACGCAGCTGGGGCCGGAGATCCTCGCCGAGCTGGACAAGCGCTGAGCCCATGAGCCCGACCAGGGAACGCCGCCGCCCGTCCGCCTCCGACGAGGAGACGCCGGACCGCGCCGCCCTGGCCCGGCAACGGCGTGGGCGGCGTTCCGAGGAGGAGCGCCGCCGCACGCGGGTCGCGCGCACGGCGCCGCGGAACCGGCCCAACCGGCGAGCCGAGATCCGCCGCCGGTGGGTGGCGCTGCTGTCGGTGCTGACCGTGATCGCCTTGGTGTACTTGCTGTTCTTCAGCTCGATGCTGGGCGCGCAGGAGGTCTCGGTCAGCGGTTCCCGTACCGTTCCCGCCGACGCGATCCGCGCGGTGGCGGCGGTGCCGATGGACAAGCCGATGCTGCGGCTGAGCACGGACGAGATCCGCGACCGGGTGGCGGCGATGCCGGGCATCGCGACGGTCGAGGTGTCGCGGTCGTGGCCGAACACGGTCGAGATCACGGTGACCGAGCGGACGGCGATCGCGTTCTTCGACAGCGGCCCGGGCGGCGACGGGGTCCACCTGGTCGACGGCGGCGGCGTGGTGTTCAAGACGGTGCCGTCGCGGCCTGCGGGGCTGCCGGAGCTCAAGCTGCCGAAGGTGTCGGCGGACGACCCGGTGACCCGCGCGGTGACGGCGGTGCTCGGGGTGATCCCGGAGCAGCTGCTGAAGCAGGTGACCACGGCGACGGCCAAGACCCCGGCGAGCGTGGAGTTCACGCTGTCGAGCGGCAAGATCGTCCGCTGGGGGACGGCCGAGCAGACGGACCGGAAGGCCAAGGTCCTGGCGGCGCTGCTGACCCAGGAGGGCAAGGTCTACGACGTCGCGGCGCCCGAGCTGCCGACGATCACTTCCTGAACTCTTCCCGATCATGTGCGCCCTCGTTTCCGTATGCCGTACGATCTCGTATGGCATACGGAAACGAGGAGGGTGTCATGACGATCTTGGTGACGGGCGCGACCGGCAGCGTCGGCCGGCTGGTGGTCGACGAGCTGCTGTCGGCGGGGGCGTCGGTGCGAGCGCTGACGGTGGATCCGGCGCGGGCGTCGCTGCCGGCCGAGGCGGAGGTGGTGGTCGGGTCGCTGGCGCGGCCGTCGACACTGCCCCTGGACGGTGTTTCCGCGGTCTACCTGGCGCCCATGGCGCGGACCGTCCGGCGGTTCTGCGAGCTGGCCTCGGAGGCGGGGATTTCGCGGGTCGTCGCGCTGTCGGGCAGCAGCGTCGGCGACGGCCACGAAGGTTCCAGCGGCAACGAGTACGGCGCGGTGGAGGCCGCCGTCCGGGAAGCGGGGTTCGCCTGGACGTTCCTGCGGCCGGGGGTGTTCATGAACAACACCCTCGACTGGGCGGACATGGTCCGCGCGGGCGAGGTGGCCGTGGCCTACGGCGACGCGACGCAGACCCCGATCGACCTGGGCGACATCGCGGCGGTGGCGGCCCGGGTGCTGCTTTCGGACGGCCACGTCGGGGCGACGTACGTCCTCAGTGGACCGGAGGCGATCAGCCTGCGCGGGCAGGTCGCGACGCTGGGATCGGTGCTGGGAAAGGAAATCCGCTTCCGCGAGCTGACCAGGGACGAGCAGCGCGCGCAGTGGATCGGGTACGGCGTCCCGGAGCAAGCTGTCGACTGGCTCCTCGACGGTTTCGAGGAAACCCTGCGTCATCCGCAGGTGCCGACCGGTGTGGTCGAGGAGTTGTTGGGACGTAAGGGAACGACGTACGCGTCGTGGGTCGAAGCCAACCGGGATGTGTTCGCCTAGCTGTAGTGACCATGGACGTTGTTGACGGTTGAGCGGCGCGTCGGGTTGATCATGACGAAGACCTCCGTGTGTGGTGCTGGTGTCTGACGCCATCACCGAACACAACGGAGGTCTTCGTGTCCCACCGTAATGCCCGGTTGACCCTGCACGGCCGCAGGCTGCTGATCGACCGCGTCACCTCCGGCCGCCCAGTCGCCCACGTCGCCGCCGAGCTGGGGATCTCCCGCGCGACCGGCCACAAATGGGTCCGCCGCTACCGCAAGCACGGCGAAGCCGGCCTGCTCGACCGCTGCTCCAGGCCGCAGCACTCACCCCGCCGAGTTCCCGAGGAGATCGAGCAGCAGATCCTCGACCTGCGCCGGAAACGGCGGCTCGGACCAGCCCGCATCGCCGGGATCCTCGGGATGCACGCCTCCACCGTGCACCGCGTCCTGACCCGCCACCACATGCCGAAACTGGCCTGGCTGGACCGCCCCACCGGACAACCGATCCGCCGCTACGAACGCACCCGACCCGGCGAACTGCTGCACGTCGACGTGAAGAAACTCGGCCGGCTCCGCGACGGCGGCGGCTGGCGAGCCCACGGCCGCGACAGCCTCGAACGCCGACGCGCCCGCTACGGCACCCGCGTGGGCTACGAGTACGTCCACTGCGCCATCGACGACCACACCCGCATCGCCTACGCCGAAATCCACCCCGACGAGACCGCTGCCACCTGCGCCGCGTTCCTCCGCCGCGCCGCCACCGCTCTGGCCGAGATGGGCATCGACCGGATCGAACGCGTGATGACCGACAACGCCCTGGCCTACCGCCGCTCCCACGCCTGGCGTGAAGCCCTCGCCGACATCGGCGCCGAGGCCCGGTTCACCCGCCGTTATCGGCCGCAAACCAACGGAAAAGCCGAACGGTTCAACCGCACCCTCGCCGAAGAATGGACCTACGCCCAGCCTTTCACCAGCTCACACCACCGCGCCGAAGCACTACCCGAGTTCCTGCACCGCTACAACCACCACCGCGGCCACACCTCACTCGGCGGCAAACCACCCATCACCCGCGTCAACAACCTCACAGGGCACTACACCTAGCCGCGCACTGCGCGGGTGAGCCGACGGTCGCCCAGAGCCGGTTCCGGCCGGTCGCCGCCGCGGCGTCGAGCACGGCGCGGCGGCGACGCTCAGTCCGCAGTAGCCGATGAAGTCGCCTTCGGCGCGCCGCCGGATCGGCAGCAGGGCGATCCCCGTCGTCGCCGCCAGCTGCTTCGCGATGAGCGCCCTGATGTGTTCGATCGTGGGCGTTCCGGTGCCGCGCTTCGCGTGCAGGGCGCGAAGGTCAGACCCGCGTGCGGGTCATGCCGGCCAGCCCGAGCAGCGGGAGGGCGCCCGCGAAGACGACCACCGCCGTCCACCCGCCCAGGTGGTAGGCGATCGAGCCCGCCTGCGAACCGATCGCGCCGCCGATGAAGAACGTGCCCAGGTAGACGCTGTTGACGCGGGCGCGGGCCGACGGGTCCAGCTGGTAGATCACGTGCTGGCCGGTCACCAGCGTCGCCTGGACCGCCATGTCCACCGCGATCGCGGCGATCGCCAGCAGGATGACGCTGTGCGCGCCGAACCCGGCCAGCGCGAACGCCGCCGCGCACAGCACGAACGCGCCCGCGGTGAGCCGCCGCCCGTGGCCGTGGTCGGACCACCGGCCGGCCAGCGGGGCCACCAGGGCGCCGGCCGCGCCCGCCAGCGCGAAGAGGCCGACGCCGAGCTGGGTGTAGTTGAAGGGTGGTGCCATCAGCACGAACGCGATCGTCGTCCAGAACGCGCTGAACGCCCCGAACATCGCCGACTGGTACAGCGCGCGGTGGCGCAGCGCGGGGTGTTTCTTCGCCATGGCGAGGGTCGAGCGCCACAGCTGTCCATAGTGGACGTCCGTCTTGGGTGCCCGCGCCGGCAGGATGAACCGCAGGACGACGGCGAGCGCGGCCATCGCGGCCGCCGAGATGAGGAAGACGACGCGCCAGCTGGTCACCTCGGCCAGCAGGCTGGCGACGACGCGGGAGAGCAGGATGCCGAAGAGCAACCCGCTCACCACGCGCCCGACGATCCGGCCGCGGATGGCGTCGGGGGAGATGTCGGCGGCGAACGGGATGAGGATCTGCACGACGACCGACGCCGCCCCGACGGCCAGCGAGGCGATCAGCAGCACGGCGAACCCGGGTGCGACGCCGGTGACGACGAGGCCGGCGCAGGCGACCGCGAGCAGCGTCGCGACGAGCCCGCGGTTCTCGAGCCGGTCACCGAGCGGGACGAGCAGCAGCATCCCGGCGGCGTAGCCGAGCTGGGTGGCGGTGACGACCCCGCCGGCGGCGGCCTCGCCGACGCCGAAGGTGTGCCGCAGCTCCGCGAGCAGCGGCTGGGCGTAGTAGAGGTTCGCGACGGTCAGTCCACAGGAGACGGCCAGCAGCAGCACGAGCCACCCGGGCGGGGCCTTCTGCTCGGTCTCGGTCATCATTACCCCCTGGAACCGGTTTGATCGGTTCCCGACGGTACCAGTCAAACCGGTTCCAGCGTACTGTGACCCTTATGACGGACCGATTCCGCAGCGGCGCGGGCAGGCTGTGCCTCGACTTCGTCCGCACGTTGCGCTACCGCGGCACGCCCGCGGAGTGCGAGGAACTGCCGGATGCCGAAGCGTGGGGAGCGTGGATCGACCAGCTGGGCCCGTTCCCGGCGCCGGTGCACCCCGCCTCGGCCGAAGAGGCGCGGTCGCTGCGGGAGGCAATCCACGAGCTGCTGACCGGCGAAGTGCGCGAGGGGGTGCGACGCCGGGTGAACCGGTTCGCGGCGCAGCCGGTACCCGCGCCTTCCTTGACGACTTCGGGAGAACTCCGCTGGCAGGCGGGCGATCCGGCGGAGGCGATGCTGGCGCTGCTGGCCCGGGACGCGCTGGAGCTGGTGACGTCCCCGGAGTTCGCCCGGGTCCGCAGCTGCGCGGGCAAGCGCTGCGGAGCACTGTTCCTGGACACGTCGAGACCGGGCACGCGGCGCTGGTGCTCGATGGAGACCTGTGGCAACCAGGCGAAGAAGTCGACTTATCGAGCCAAGGTGACGGCCTCCTGAAGCGAGGTTATGCGAGAACGCGACTGAACACTGGGTAGTATTATGTGCACTCAGCGTGCTGGCTAACGTGATCGCGATGAAGCTCAAGAAGATCGCCGGCGACTGCAAAAGCGATGACTGCCCGGCTGTCCACCTCACCGATCGGGGCTCACTCGTCATCGTCGGCTTTATCGTGGGTGCGGACGATCGGCCTGCCGTGTGCCCCGGAGAACAGGTCGTAGAGGTGTCGATCGGCTTGGTCAGGGAGGCGCTGCATGCTCTTGGATCGTGACCGGTGGCGCGAAGTCTTCCGCAGCTTCTCGAAGTCGGCGTTCCGGCTGGAGACACACCAGGTCTACACCATGCCGGACGAGCGGGAGGACTTCGAGCGGTTCCTCAAGGGGCTGCCCGCTCCGCCGGACGACAACCACGAGTGGCACAGACGGGTTCGCGGGTACGTCGCGGCGGGCAAAACGATCCAGCGGGCAAAAGTCGTTCGACGGCCCCTGACCGACTACACCCGATATCTCCTCGCCGAGGGTATTCCCGAGAACGTCAGAGCGGGTGAGGACTACCGGATCGTCGAAGTCGGTGACGAGGAAACCGGTCTTCCCGAGCAGGACTTCTGGCTGTTCGACGAGCGTATCGTGGTTCACCTCGACTACGAGTCCGACGGCACTCAGAGCGGCCGTGAGCTGGTCGAACAGCCGGATCTCGCGAAGTACCTGCGCTGGCGTGATCTCGCCGTGCAGCTCGGGGTTCCTTTCAACGAGTGGCATGCTGGACCCTGAACAGGAGCGCGACAAGCGCAAGTCCCTCGCCGCGGTACTCCGCGAATTGCGCACGGCGGCCGGGCTCTCCGGTGAGAGGCTGGCCGTCCGGTGCGCCATGAGCCAAGCGAAGATCAGCCGGATCGAAACCGGGAAAACCCTTCCGACTGTGGTTGACGTGGAGCGCATCCTCCGAGCTCTCGAGATCAGCCGTGCCGAGGCTGAGCCGGTGCTCGCCTTGGCGCGGTTGGCCGCCGTCGGGTACGCCTCGCGCCGGACCTCCGCCAGGCTCGGTTTCTGGCAGAAGCAGAACGACCTGCGAGCCATGGAACGGGACTCCGAGGTCATGCGTCACTTCTTGCCGGGTGTCCCGACCGGGCTCCTGCAGACCCCCGAATACGCTCGTGTCGTCCTCGCTCCGACGGTCGCCAGCGGGCACTGCTGGACTCGTCCCGCCGGTTCTCCTTCGTGCTGACCGAGAGCGCGGTCACCTGGCGCGTGGCCGATGCCGCTCTGATGGCCGCTCAAGTCGCCCACCTCACGAACCTGTCGACGCTTGAGAACGTCGAGATGGCCATTTTGCGAAAGGATACGGTCATCCCGAAGTGCCGATGAACGTGTTCGTGGTCTAAGACGAGCGTCTGGTCACCGTGGAGATGTTCGCCGGAGAGGTCGTCCTCCGCGATCCGCGTGACGTCGCTTACCACCTCGAACTCTTCGAGTTCTTCAAAAAGCGAGCGGTGCGCGGCGACGACGCCACGCGGTTGTTGCGGATGATCGCGCAGGAGTTCTTGCGAGAAGGCGAATAGCGCTCGACGTTATTGTTGTGCAATTCTAGGGTTTGCCATGGAGAACATCACTCGCACGTGCGGCGACTGCAAGGGAAAGGGCTGCGGGAGCTGCGATGGCACCGGCACGATCACCATTGTCGAAGACTGACCCGCTGCTGCGCCCGGGTTTCGTGCCCGAGGAATTCCAGTTCGGCGCACGAAGCCAAATCTTCTACAAGGCACCCTATCCGGCCGAAGGACCGGTAGAAGCGAAGGATGCCTCGGGGCGCCGGATGTGGATGTACATGTACGCCCATTTCGTTTTCCAATGGTCGGAGGGCGCGTCTTCGGTCCACATAGGTCACGGGACGCTGGCGGGCTCGAAAATGAGCCTGTGGACCGACGTCCGGATCGCCGGGAGTTGGTCCGGCGCCGTCCTGGCGGACTTCGGTCGCGACTGGGTGAGCAAGCACCTTGCGAAGTTCGCCAAGTGAAACGGCCCCCTCGGGAAACCCGAGGGGACCGTCAACCGAAACCTCAGTTGAGCGCCGCGTCCATGGTGATCGTCGTGCCCGCCAGGGCCTTCGACACCGGGCACGTCTTCTCCGCCGTCTCCGCGTACTCCGCGAACTGCTCCGCCGAAACACCCGGCACAGACGCCCGCAGCGTGATCGCGATGCCGCTGATCTCGAAGCCGCCGCCGGAGGCCGGGCCCAGTGTCACCTCCGCGCTCACGTCGATCGAATCCGCGGTGAGCTTCGCCGCTTCCAGCACGCCGGACAGGTTCATCGCCAGGCACGACGAGTGCGCCGCCGCGATGAGTTCTTCCGGGCTCGTCTGGCCGTCCGGGTTGCCCGCCCGGGTCGGGAACGACACGCTGAACGTGCCGGCGTTGGACGAGTCCAGCGTGACCTCGCCCTTCCCGTTCTGCAGTCCGCCGACCCAGTGGGTGGTCGCGTCACGGCTGGGCATCAGGGCCTCCATGTGTGTAGGCGGTGGCCGACGCCGTCAGCCGCCGCAGGGTCGCTATCAGGTCCCGCCGGGTGGCGTCGTCGAGACCCAGTGCGCAGCCGATGGCCGACGGGACGCCCGCCGCGCGCGTGCGCGTCGAACGGCCCTCCTCGGTCAGGCTGACCACCACCGTGCGTTCGTCCTCGGGCAGTCGCGCCCGGGTCACCAGCCCGTTGGCCTCGAGCCGCTTGAGCAGCGGGGAAAGCGTGCCGTAGTCCAGGTGCAGCGCCTCGCCGATCTCCTTGACCGGCCGGGCGTCGGACTCCCACAGCACCAGCAGCACCAGGTACTGCGGGTAGGTGAGCCCCAGTTCGCCGAGCAGGGGACGGTAGGCGTCCGTCACCGCGCGCGACGCCGCGTACAGCGCGAAGCAGGCTTGCTCGTCCAAGAGGAACTCATCCGGCACGTCCGTAAACCTAGCCCACGATTACATCGTGCGCAAGGTATCGGAAGTGTCGGACCCCTCTGGCACAGTGCCCGGCATGACCGGACCCGACCGCCCGCAGGTCCCGCTCACCGGTGGCGAGCGCGAGATCCTGACCACCCTGCTCGACTACCACCGCGCGACCGTCGCTTGGAAGTCCGGCGGGCTCACCGAAGACCAGGCCCGTCAGGTGCACCTGCCGAGCGAACTGACGACCGTCGCCGGCCTGGTGGCCCACCTGACGCTCAACGAGTGGTTCTGGTTCGCCGTGGTCGTCGACGGCGAGGAGGACACCTGGGCGGAAAAGCTCGAGCAGGACCCGGACGCGGAGTTCCGGGTCTCGCCCGGCACCAACCTCGAAACCCTGCTCGCCGGCTACGAGAAGCAGTGCGCCCGCAGCCGGGAGATCGTTGCGAAACACAGCCTCGACGACGAAGTGACCCACAAGGACGAGACCTTCAACGTCCGCTGGGTCCTCACGCACATGATCGAGGAGACCGCGCGGCACGTCGGGCACCTCGACGTGCTGCGCGAGCTCACCGACGGGCTCACCGGGGAGTGACCTTCTTCGGCGGCAACGGGAAGAACCCGCTGGTGCGCTCGACGTACTGCGCGTACGCCGGGCGCGTGCGCGCCATTCCCTTCTCCAGCATGGGTTTCCCGGTCCCGCGGGCCAGGGTGAACGTCATCGCCACGGGGGAGAGGATCGTCAGCGCGCCCGGCCACGTCGAGCACGCCAGCAGGTACAGGCCCCACCACACGCACGCGTCGCCGAAGTAGTTCGGGTGCCGCGTGTAGCGCCACAACCCGGTGTCGAGCACCTTGCCCTTCGAAGCCGGGTCCGCCTTGAAGCGGCGCAGCTGCTCGTCGCCGACCGTCTCGAACCCGAAGCCGACCACCCACACCACGATGCCCAGCCAGCCAAGGACGCCGATCCCCGTGCCGTCCACCGCGAACTGCACCGGGAGGGAGACGAAGTACAACACCACGGCCTGGAACAGGTAGATCCGCACGAACATCTTCAGCGGCCCGTAGCCCATCCGCGCGTACCGCGGATCCTCGGGCAGCTTGTGGTTGCGCAGGTGCAGGTGCACCGACAGCCGCACGCCCCAGACGACCGTCAGGAGCACCACCACGAGCCGCAACGAGAGCGGGCCGTCGCCGAACGGGAACGCGGTGACCGCGACGAGCGCGAACCCCAGTCCCCAGAACGTGTCGATGGTGTCGTAGCGCTTGCGCGCCCGCGCGATCCCGAAGGTCACCACCACCGCCACGAGCGTGACGGCGGCCGTGACGAGCAGCTGCGGCATCAGCACCACTCCCGCGTCGCCGGCATCCCGGAGCGGCCGTGCTCGTCGGGCCGCACGGAAAGGATCTGGTCCACACCCATCCGGTTCTCCTCGAACGCCAGCGCCCCACCCACCAGGTACAGCCGCCAGACCCGCGCGCCCGTCTCGCCGATCAGCGCGACGACGTCGGCCCAGTTCTCCTCCAGGGTGGCGGCCCAGGCCCGGACCGTCCAGACGTAGTGCTCGCGCATCGCGTGCACGTCCCGCACCTCGAGGCCCGCGGTCTCGAGGTGGTCGACCGTCCGGCCGACCGGCCGCATCGTCATGTCCGGGGCGATGTACCGCTCGATGAACGCGCCGCCGCCGGGCGCGACGTTCCCGCGGGACATCTGCTGGAGCAGCACCCGGCCGCCGGGCTTGACCATCTTGTGCAGCGTCGCCGCGTACGCCGGGTAGTTGATCTCGCCGACGTGCTCGCCCATCTCGATGGACGCGACCGCGTCGAACGGCGCGTCCGGCAGCTCGCGGTAGTCCTGGCGGCGCACCTCGACGCGGTCTTCGAGGTCGTGCTGGGCGAGCCGGCCGCGGATGTGCTGCAGCTGCTCGGCCGACAGCGTGATGCCGACGGCCTCGACGCCGTGGTGCTTGGCCGCGTGGACGAGCAGCGAGCCCCACCCGCAGCCGATGTCCAGCAGCCGCATCCCCGGCCGCAGGCCCAGCTTGCGGCAGATCAGCTCCAGCTTGTCGTGCTGCGCCTGGTCGAGGCTCTGCGACTCGGTGGTGAAGTACGCGCTCGAGTAGGCCATCGACTCGTCCAGCAGCAGCTGGTAGAAGGCGTTGCCGAGGTCGTAGTGGTGGGCGATCGCGGACTTGTCGCGCAGCAGGCTGTGCAGCTTGCCCGTCAGCCGGGCCTCCTCGGCGGGCGGCTTCGGCGGCGGCCCGGCGACGCCCAGCCGGGCGGCGAGCCGGACGGCTTCGGCCCACTCCCGCGGGCCGAGCTTCGCCCGCTTCAGCTCCCCCGAGCGGGTGAGGGCCCAGATCCGGCGGAAGCCGTCCGTCAGGTCTCCCTCGACATCGAGGTCGCCGGTGACGTAGGCGCGGGCGAGCCCCAGCTCGCCGGGCGCGTAGAGGAGGCGGCGCAGGGCACGGCGGTTGCGCAGCACCACCGTGGGCGCGTCCACTGGGCCGGCGCGGGTTCCGTCCCAGGTCCGCAGGCCGACGGGGAGCTGCCCGCCGAGGAGCTTTTCGGCGAACGAGGCGAGGCGGTGCGCGGTGCTGTTCGGCATGTCCGGGATTCGCTCTCCGCGGCGCGGTGGATTGGTCCGGCCCCGAGCCAATCCGAACGCGAGGCGGCCGCGAAGGACCGGTGTGGAGATCACGGGAGAACGCATCGCCGTCATCGGCAGCGGGGTGGCCGGGCTGACGGCGGCATACCTGCTGCAACGCAAGTACGAGGTGCTGCTCTTCGAGGCGGACGACCGCCTCGGCGGGCACGCGCACACGCACGACGTGCCGAGCTCGCACGGCGGCACGATCGGCGTGGACTCCGGCTTCATCGTCCACAACGAGCGCACCTACCCGACGTTGCTGCGGCTGTTCGGCGAGCTCGGGGTGCGCACGCGCGACACCGAGATGTCGATGAGCATCCGGTGCGACGGCTGCGGCCTGCAGTACGCCGGCGCGAAGGGGCTGGCCGGGCTGTTCGCCCAGCGCGGCAACCTCGCGCGGCCGCGCTACCTGCGGATGCTGGGGGAGGTGAAGCGGTTCCACCGGCACGCGAAGCGGCTGCTGGCGGCGACGGACGCCGGCGACGTCACGCTCGGCGCGTTCCTGGCCATCGGCGGCTACACCCGCTACTTCGTCGACCACTTCATGCTGCCGCTGGTGTCGACGGTCTGGTCGGCCGACCGCAGCGACACCCTCCGCTACCCGGCGCGGTACCTGTTCGAGTTCCTGCGCAACCACGGCATGCTGAGCGTCAAGAATTCGCCGACCTGGCGGACGGTCGCCGGCGGGTCGCGCGAATACGTCGAACGCGCGGCGAAGCAGCTCACCGCCGTCCACCTGTCGACGCCGGTGCGCTCGGTGCTGCGGACCGCGGGCGGCCTCGAGATCCGCGACGACGCCGACACGCCGCACCGGGTCGCCAAGGCCGTCGTCGCCACGCACGCCGACCAGGCCCTGGCCCTGCTCGCCAACCCGACCGGAGCCGAGCGCGAGGTGCTCGGCGCGTTCCGCTACTCCGCCAACGAAGCCTGGCTGCACACCGACACGAGCGTCCTGCCTTCGCTGGCCGACGCGCGCGCGGGGTGGAACTACCGCGCCCCGGTGTGCGGCGCGCCGACCGGCGCGGTCCAGGTCAGCTACGACATGAACCGCCTGATGCGCCTCGACGAGCCGACCGGCTACGTCGTCACGCTCAACCCCGGCGACGGCCCCGGCCCGGACCGCCTCGTCGCGAAGATGCAGTACGAGCACCCCGTCTACACGCCGGAATCCGTTGCGGCGCAACGACGGCTGCCCGAGCTGAACGACGGCGTGCTCGCCTACGCCGGGGCCTACCACGGCTGGGGCTTCCACGAAGACGGCTGCGCTTCGGGGGCCCGCGCCGCCGAAAGCTTGGGAGTCGTGTGGTGACGAACGCGCTCTACGACGCCACGGTCGCGCACGTGCGGCGGATCGACCCGCCGCACGCCTTCGCCCACCGCGTCTACCTGTGGCGGGTCGACCTGGACGACCTGCCGCGGCTGCCGTGGTGGCTGCGCCCGTTCGCCCGCTTCGACGCCCGCGACCACTTCGTCGCGGGAGACCCGCGCGGGATCCGGGAAAAGCTGGACGCGTGGCTGGCCGGGCGCGGGGTCGACCTGGGCGGCGGGCAGGTCGTCATGCTCGCCGCCGCGCGCGTGCTCGGGTACGTGTTCAACCCGATCAGCGTCTACTGGTGCCACGACCCGGCGGGCCGCCTCGAGTGCGTCGTCGCCGAGGTGCACAACACCTACGGCGGCCGGCACGCCTACCTGCTGCGCCCCGACGAAGCCGGGCTCGCCCGCGCGGCCAAGGAGTTCTACGTCTCGCCGTTCCAGGAGATGGACGGCGAGTACCGGATGCGCCTGCCCCGCCCGGAAGCGCTGCTCGACCTCACCGTCGCGTTGCGCCGCGGGACCTCGACGCCGTTGGTCGCTACGCTGCGGGGAGTTCGCCGCCCGGTGAACCCGCGGTGGCTGGCCCGGCTCGTGCTGGCCCGGCCGCTGCTCCCGCAGCGGGTGTCCGCGCTGATCCGCCGCCACGGCGTCGCGTTGTGGCTGCGCAAGGCCGCGGTCGTGCCGCGCACCCCGCAGACCGCCGGAGGACAGCTGCATGGATGAGCAGGCCCGCCGGCGTTCCCTGGCGCCGGTGCCCGAAACCACGCCGGCCGGTCCGACGGCCGAAGAGCTGATGGTGCGCGTCGCGAAGGGCGACGAGCGCGCCTTCGAGCTGCTCTACGACCAGCTCGCCGGGCCGATCTTCGGGCTCGTCCGGCGGATCGTGCGCGACGCGGCGCAGTCCGAAGAGGTCGCCCAGGAGGTCCTCGTCGAGCTGTGGCGCACCGCGACGCGGTACGCCCCCGACAAGGGCTCGGCGCTGAACTGGGCGATGACACTGGCGCACCGCCGCGCGGTCGACCGCGTCCGCTCGGCGCGCGCCAGCACCGAGCGCGAGCAGAAGGCGACCTTCGAGGCCGCCCGCGGCCGCCCGTTCGACGAGGTCGCCGAGTCCGTCACCGCGCGGCTCGAACGCTCGCAGGTGCGCCGGTGCCTGTCCTTCCTGACCGATCTGCAGCGCGAGTCCGTGCTGCTCGCCTACTACCAGGGCTATACGTATCGCGAGGTGGCCGAAGTGCTGTCGACGCCGCAGGGAACCATCAAGACGCGGCTGCGGGACGGGCTGATCCGCCTGCGGGACTGCCTGGGGGTGACCGCTTGAGCACGCCCGAAATGCACACCCTGGCCGGCGCCTTCGCCCTCGACGCGGTCAACGACGTCGAGCGCGCGGAGTTCGCCCGCCACCTCGAACAGTGCGACTCCTGCGCGCAGGAGGTGGCCGAGCTGCGCGCGACCGCGGCCCGGCTCGGCGCGGCGATGGCCGAGGAGCCGCCGCCGGAGTTCAAGGACCGCGTGCTGGCGGCCATGCACGCCACCCGCCAGCTGCCGCCGCGGACCCGGCCCGGCTCGCCCGAGCGGTCCCGCCGGTCGGCGCGGGCGCCGCGCTGGGCGGTCGTCGTAGCAGCCGCGGCCGCCGTCGTCGGGCTCGCCGCGGGCGGCGTCTTCGGCGGCATCGCGCTGACCCAGCAGCAGGAGCTGCAGGCCGCGCAGACCCGGCTCGACCAGGCGCGGGACCGCTACGAGCCGGTGGCGGCGCTGCTCGCCGCGCCGGACGCGAAGACCGCGCACGGCGAGGCACCCGGCGGCGGCGGGGTGACGGTCATCCTGTCGAAGTCGCTGGACCGCGTGATGGTGATGGACGCCGGCCTGCCGGCGCAGCCGGGCGGGAAGGTCTACGAGGCCTGGCTGATCACCGGTACCGGCGCGCCGCGGTCGGCCGGGGTGATCGCCCCCGCCGACGACGGTGGCCTGGTCGTGGCCCAGGGGATCGGGAACGCCGACCACCTGGCGGTGAGCGTCGAACCGGCAGGCGGATCGCCCAGCGGGGCGCCCACCGACGTGCTCATGAGCATGCCCGCGCCGGCCTGACCGGACCGCCATAGCAGATCGGGCCGGGGCGGTGTTCGCGGCTCCTCGCTCTTGCGCGCTCGAACGTGTTGTGGCAAAACACCTTTGCGACACACGGCGTGCCTACTGGATTAGAGCCTGCCTGGTGCCTACCGTCCTGCCTAACGTCGGCAGTTGACATAACTCTCGATCTGGGGTTGAGGTTGAGAGTCGATCACCGGCCGGCGGGCTGTACGGGCACAACGATCAGGAAGGCGGACTTCGATGACGCCCCCGCACAACTACCTTGCGGTGATCAAGGTGGTCGGCATCGGCGGTGGCGGCGTGAACGCCGTGAACCGCATGATCGAGGTCGGCCTCAAGGGTGTCGAGTTCATCGCGGTGAACACCGACGCGCAGGCACTGCTCATGTCCGACGCCGACGTCAAGCTCGACATCGGCCGGGAACTGACCCGCGGCCTCGGCGCGGGCGCCGCCCCCGAGGTCGGCCAGAAGGCCGCCGAAGACCACCGCGAAGAGATCGAAGAGGTCATCAAGGGCGCCGACATGGTGTTCGTGACCGCCGGTGAAGGCGGCGGCACGGGGACCGGTGGCGCGCCCGTCGTGGCGCAGATCGCCCGCAAGCTGGGCGCGCTGACCATCGGCGTCGTGACCCGCCCGTTCACCTTCGAGGGCAAGCGCCGCGGCAAGCAGGCCGAGGACGGCATCCAGCAGCTGCGCAACGAGTGCGACACGCTGATCGTGATCCCGAACGACCGGCTGCTGCAGCTCGGCGACATCGGCGTGTCGCTGATGGACGCGTTCCGCTCCGCGGACGAGGTGCTGCTGTCCGGTGTCCAGGGCATCACCGACCTGATCACCACGCCGGGCCTGATCAACCTGGACTTCGCCGACGTCAAGAGCGTCATGTCCGGCGCGGGCTCCGCGCTGATGGGCATCGGCTCGGCGCGCGGCGAGGGCCGGGCCATCCAGGCCGCGGAGAAGGCGATCAACTCGCCGCTGCTGGAGGCGTCGATGGACGGCGCCCACGGCGCGCTGCTGTCCATCGCCGGCGGCTCCGACCTGGGCCTGTTCGAGATCAACGAGGCCGCGTCGCTGGTGCAGGAGTCCGCGCACCCGGACGCCAACATCATCTTCGGCACGATCATCGACGACTCGCTCGGCGACGAGGTCCGCGTCACGGTGATCGCGGCCGGGTTCGACGCGGGCGCGCCGACGCACAAGAAGCTCGACCCGCCGGCGTTCGGCTCGCGGACGTCGGGGACCACCGCGTCGGCTTCGGCCGGCCAGGTCTCGAACCCGCCGACGCCGCCGTCGGGGGCCACCCCGGTGCCGTCGGCCGGCAGCTCCGGCTACCCGGTGGCGCCGCCGCGGTCGCACTCGCCGCTGCCCTCGGCCACGGGCAACCAGCCCGCGGGCGGGCTCCCGCAGCCCGGCGGCGGCTCGCGCGGCTACTCGCCGCTCGGGTCCAACGCGACCCAGGGCAGCCTGCCCGGGCGCGCGATGCCGGTGCACGACGACCCGTCCGACGACGAGGTCGACGTCCCGCCGTTCATGCGGCGCTAGCCACACTTGATGGAGGCCATCGCCCGCTGACTAGAGTCGGTGGGCGGTGGCCTTCATCGATGCTCAGGAGGATTCGTGCGGGTTCGGCGAGTGGTCACGACCAGGGCGGGCGGCGCGTCGCGGCCGCCGTACGACACGTTCAACCTGGCGGACCACGTCGGCGACGACGAGGGGAACGTCTTCGCCAACCGCAAGCGGCTCGCGGCCGAGCTGGGGCTGGCCGAGGACAAGCTCGCCTGGATGGAACAGGTCCACGGCCGCACGGCGACCACAGTGGACGGCTCCCAGACCCGGGCGGCCGAGGCGACCGACGCGCTGGTGACCGCCACCCCGGGCGTGGCGCTGGTGGTGCTGGTCGCCGACTGCGTCCCGATCCTGCTGGCCGACGCCGAGGCCGGGGTGGTCTCGGCGGTGCACGCCGGCCGCGTCGGCGCGCGGGTCGGCGTCGTCCCCGCCGCCGTCGAAGCCATGCGGGCGGCCGGCGCCGAGGTGGGCCGCATCGAAGCGCTGCTGGGCCCGGCCATCTGCGGCGACTGCTACGAGGTCCCGGCCGCGATGGCCGCCGACGTCGAGAAGCACGTGCCCGGCAGCGCCTGCAAGACCCGCACGGGGACGCCCGGCCTCGACCTGCGCGCCGGCCTCTGGCGGCAGCTCGCCGACCTCGGCGTCGGCAAGATCGGCGTCGACCCGCGCTGCACGAACGAGGACAAGACGCTCTTCAGCTACCGCCGCGACGGGACCACCGGGCGGATCGCGGGCATCACCTGGATCGAAGCGTGACCGGCCGCAAGGCCGAGCTGGCCGCGAACCTCGCCGAGGTCGAAGCGCGGATCGCCGCCGCGTGCCGCGCCGCCGGGCGCGCCCGCGACGAGGTCAAGCTGATCGCGATCACCAAGACGTTCCCCGCGTCCGACGTCGCGCTGCTGGCCGAGCTGGGCGTCACGAACGTCGGCGAGAACCGCGACCAGGAGGCCGGCCCGAAAGCCGCCGAGGTCCCCGGGCTGCGCTGGCACATGGTCGGCCGGCTGCAGCGGAACAAGGCACGGTCCGTGGTCGGCTGGGCGCAGGAAGTGCAGTCCCTGGATTCCGCCCGGCTCGCCGACGCGCTCGCGAAGGCGGTGCGTGCGGCGAGGGACGCCCAGATACGTGACGAACCCCTCGACGTGCTGATCCAGGCCAGCCTCGACGACGACCCGGACCGCGGCGGCTGCCCGCTGGCCGAGCTCGGCGCGCTCGCCGAGCATGTCACTCACACGGGCGAACTGCGGCTTCGCGGCCTGATGGCCGTCGCGCCGCTCGGCGCCGACCCCGCGGCCGCTTTCGAACGGCTCGCCCGCGCGGGTGAGGCCCTCCGCAAAGATCACCCGAATGCCGCAGACGTGTCCGCCGGGATGAGCCATGATCTCGAGCAGGCGATCACGCACGGCTCGACCTGTGTGCGTGTCGGAACCGCGTTGCTCGGTGGACGCGGTTTAGCCTCGCCGTAGGGAGCTCGCGCGGTCGTCACGTTTAGTGGTCGCCCGTGCGGGGCACTGACGGCGTGGAACACAGTCAGTGCGGGAGCGGCTAGGGCTAGGGAGAGGCATGAGCGCGCTGCAGAAGCTGAAGGCCTACTTCGGGATGGTGCCCGCGGACGACGACGGCTACGACGACGGGGACGACTACCGTCGCGGTTACGACGACGACTACGACTCCTACGAGGAGCCGGCGCCGCGGTCGTCCCGCTCACGGTACCGCGACGTCGACGACACGTACGACGAGCCCGTCAGCCGCAGCCGGTCACGCTCCGTGGCCACCGTCGAGCCCGCCGTCCACGGCGCGCTTGCGGTCGACCGGCAGCCGGAGCCCGTCGCGCGCCTGCGCCCGGTCACCGAGCCCGTCCGGCCGCCGCTGCGGGATCCGCTCAGCCGGATCACGACGCTGCACCCGACGAGCTACGTCGAGGCGCGGGCGATCGGCGAGCACTACCGCGAGGGCATCCCGGTGATCATCAACCTCACCGAGATGGAGAACGCGGACGCCAAGCGGCTCGTCGACTTCGCCGCCGGGCTCGCGTTCGCGCTCAGAGGGTCGATGGACAAGGTCACCAACAAGGTGTTCCTTCTCTCACCGCCCGATGTGGACGTGACGGCGGAAGACCGCCGGCGGATTGCCGAGGGCGGATTGTTCCTGCGCGGCTGAAGTCGCGGTTACCGCTGAGCGCAAGCAGACGTGATTTTGTCGACCCGATGCGGCGTCGACCCCCTCAGGCAGCGTCTTCACCGGAGGCGCATGGTTAGAGTAGGTACGTGGAAGCTGTGTGGCTGGTCGTCTGGTACGTGCTGTTCGCCTTCTGGCTGCTGCTGACGGCGCGGATCGTGATCGAACTCGTCCGGACCTTCGCGCGTGAGTGGCATCCGGCCGGGGGGGTTGCGGTGACGCTCGAGACCATCTACACAGTGACGGACCCGCCGGTTCGTCTGTTCAGACGAATCATTCCGATGGTTCGAATCGGCGGCGTCGGACTGGACTTGTCGATTATGGTGCTGCTGTTGGTTGTGTTCTTCGCGATGCAACTGGCGACTCCAAGTTGATCGGGGAGACTTGGGTGGACCCTGCAGGCCATGGAGTGCGTGAGGTGATCTGATGTCGTTGACCCCCGCTGACGTGCATAACGTCGCGTTCAGCAAGCCGCCCATCGGCAAGAGGGGCTACAACGAGGACGAGGTGGACGCGTTCCTCGACCTGGTGGAGACCGAGCTGGCCCGCTTGATCGAGGACAACAACGAGCTGCGCCAGCAGATGGAGCAGCTCGACGCCGAGCTCGAATCGACTCGTTCCGAGCTCGAGAACGCCAAGGCGAACGTCGGCGCGCCCCCGATGCGTGAAGAGCCGTCGCGGCGCCTCGCGCCGGTGCCGCCGCCGCAGTCCGCCATGGAGCAGACCCAGGCGCACTCGATGGTCGGCGACAGCGCCGAGCCGAACGTGCAGGCCGCCAAGGTCCTGGGCCTGGCCCAGGAGATGGCCGACCGGCTGACCGCCGAGGCGAAGACCGAGTCCGACGGGATGCTGGCCGAGGCCCGCACCAAGTCCGAGCAGCTGCTCTCGGACGCGCGGGCGAAGTCCGACTCGATGGTCAACGAGGCCCGTACCCGCGTCGACACGATGCTGAACGACGCGCGGACCCGGGCCGAGACCCTGGAGCGCCAGGCGCGCGACAAGGCGACCACGCTGGAGCGCGAGTCCCAGCGGAAGTACACCGAGACGATGAACAGCCTCAACGCCGAGAAGAGCGGGCTGGGCAAGAAGATCGAAGAGCTGCGCACGATCGAGCGGGAGTACCGCACGCGGTTGCGCGGGTTCCTCGAGTCCCAGCTGCGCGAGCTCGACGACCGCGGCTCCGCCGCACCCGCGTCGGCCTCGTCGGGCTCCGGCCAGTCGTCGGGATCGTCCAGCGGCGGCCAGGGCTACTCGTTCGGCCCGCGGGCCGAGGCCGGCTGAGTTTCGTCCCGGGCCTGCCCCGCCGACCCGGTCGGCGGGGCAGGCCACGGTTCGGAGTCGATCCGGTACCGCACGTGGGCGGGTCGGCGGACGATCTTCCCCTGTTCGTGCTGTAATTCAGCGTGCTTTACATCGTCCTGGTACTGGTACTGGCGGCTCTGGGGTTGCTCGTCACCGCGCTCATCACCGCGTCGTCGCTGTGGGCGTGGGTTTCCATCGGCCTCTCGGTGCTGGCGGGGCTGATCCTCGTCTTCGACTGGCTGCGCCGCCGTCGCCGGGCCGCGGCACCGACCCCGGCCGCGGCCGAGCCGGTTCCCGCCGAGGAACCCGCCCCGGCCGAACCCGCCGAGAAGCCGGCCGAGGAAGAGCAGACCGTCCTCATCCCGGCGGCCGGTGACCTGGGCGATCCCGCCGACACTCCCGAACCCGAGCCCGAAGCGGCTCCGGCTTCGGCTTCGGTGGAGGAGCCGGTCGAAGCGGAAACCGGTGCCGAAGGTGAGCCGGGCGAAGAGGAGACGTCGGAGGCCGACATCGCCGTCCTGGCCGACCTTGAAGACGAGGTCGTCGTGGTGGACGAACACCCCCGCTACCACCTGAGAACGTGCATCTGGCTGGGCAGCCGCGACACCATCCCGATCGGCGTCGGCGAAGCCCGCCAGCTCGGCTTCACCCCGTGTGACCGCTGTAGCCCCGACGCGACGCTGGTGGCCGCGCACCGCTAAGCGGCGAGGTCGCCCACGCCGAGGTGAGTCGCCAAGGCGAGCGCCCCTTCCGGTGTCAGCTTCAAGGCGCGGTGCGCCTGCCCGCGCCGGCGCACCCAGCCGGCGTCCACGAACCGCGTCGCGACCGCCGCGCCCAGTGCGCCCGCCAGGTGGTGGCGCTGCTCGCTCCAGTCCAGGCAGAACCTCAGCAGCGGCCGGCGTCCCGCCGCCACCGCGGCCAGGTCCACCCCCAGCTCGCCGAACACCTCCTCCGCCGCCGGACCCAGCGCGTACGGGTGTTCGCGCAGCGGAGCCGAAATCCGGTCACCCGGACGCCGTCGCGTGTCCGCGGCCCCGGACAGCGCCCGCCGATCGAGCAACGCCGACGTCACCGCCACCCCGAGCCGGCCGGCCAGGTGGTCGTAGCACGTCCGGGCCGTCCGCAACGCCTCCGCCCGCGTCCCCTCGCGCAGCGACGACACCGGCTGCGCGGGCGAGAACCGCGCCAGCGTCTCCAGCAGCTCCGCGGTGTCCGGCCCGGCCAGCCGGTAGAACCGGTGCCGCCCCGACTTCTCCGCGACGACCAGCCCCGCGTCCCGCAGCTTCGCCAGGTGCGCGCTGACGCCTTGCGCGGACAGCCGGGCCTCGGCCGCCAGCACGGACGCCGCCAGCGCCCGGCCGTCGGCCAGCGCCAGCAGCACGCGGACCCGCGCCGGGTCCGCGAACAGCGCCGCGGTGCGGGCGATGTCGGCGTCGCCTTCCATGCCTCCAGGATGCCCCCGGCACACTTCCACCGCGACGGAAGCGTCCGCGCGGTCCACTGGGGACATGCTCCTGCTGACCATGTGCGCCGGGATGTTCCTGGTGCAGCTGGACGTCACGGTCGTCAACGTCGCCCTGCCCACCATCGGCGCGGACCTGCACGGCGGTCTCGCCGCGCAGCAGTGGGTGGTCGACGGCTACGCGGTCGCCCTGGCCGCGTTCCTGCTCACCGGCGGCGCCCTCGGCGACGTCTTCGGGCACCGCCGGGTCGTCGTCGCGGGCTTCACGCTCTTCGGCGCGGCCTCGGCCGCGTGCGGGCTCGCCGGGTCGGCACCGTGGCTCGTCGCCGCGCGGGCCGGCCAGGGCCTGGGTGCCGCGCTGCTGCTGCCGGGCACGCTCGCCGTGATCACGAACGCCCACCCGGGACACGCCGAGCGCGCGCGGGCCCTCGGGATCTGGGCGGGGGTGTCGGCGCTGGCGCTGGCGGCCGGCCCGGTCCTCGGCGGCACGATCGTCGCGGCGGCGGGCTGGCGGCCGGTGTTCTGGCTCAACGTCCCGATCGTGCTGGCGGCCGCCTTCGCGACCCGGCGGCTCGTGCCGCGCGGCGACCGCGGGCCCGGGCGGGTCGACCTCGGCGGCATCGCGACGGCGGCGCCCGCGCTCGGGGCGGGCGTCTACGCGGTGATCGGCGGGAGTGTGCTCGCCGGGGTGCTCGCGATCGTCCTGCTGGCGGCGTTCCTGGTCGTCGAACACCGGTCGGCGCACCCGATGCTGCCGCCGGACATCGCCCGGCGGACGGCGGCCGCGAACTTCGTCGCGGCGGCGATGAACTTCGTCGGCATCGGCACCATCCTCGTGCTGACGCTGTACCTGCAGGGCGTGCGGCACGCCGGACCGCTGCGAGCCGGGCTGGAAGTGCTGCCGCTGTTCCTCCCGCTCTCCGTGCTGGCGCCGGTCGCGGGCCGGCTGACCGGCCGGTTCGGGCCGCGGCCGCTCATGGTCGCCGGGCTGGCGCTGGGCGCGCTCGGGACGCTGAACCTGGTGCTGGTCAACGAAAACAGCGGCTACCCGGCGCTGCTGCCGACGCTGCTCGGCCTCGGCGTGGGGATGGGCCTGCTGACGACGGCGGTGGTGACCGCCGCCGTCGGCGGCATCCCGCCCGGCCGCGCCGGCGTCGCCAGCGGCGTCAACAACACCGCCCGCCAGGCCGGCGGCGCGCTCGGCGTCGCGGTGCTCGGCGCCGTGACGGGTGGCGACTTCGCCGGCGGCCTCCACGCGGTGGGCCTGATCGCGAGCGCACTGTGGCTGGCCGCGATCGGCGTGACGGTCGCCGGGATACGTGCCCCTCGTGACAACCCGGTTGCGCAGGCCGGTTAACCTGGTACCAGCAAGGCGTCGATCCGGCCATCACCGGGGAGCCTCCGGAAGAACGGGGCGCGAGCTCTCAGTAGAACCGGACGGGTGCGGCCCGTGACAGCCGTCAACGAAGCGGTCTGCGGCGGGGTTCGGTCCACGCGGCAGGCAAGCGGGGTGGTACCGCGGTGCGCCGCCAGGCGTTTCGTCCCCGTGTGGGTGACCGGGAACCGGTCGTCCGTACGAGAGCGACGAACCGAGGAGCACCGGGATGTACCCCCAGGCCCAGCTGGACGACGGCGCGACAGGCGTTCCGTCGCAGCCGTCCTTCCCCGCGCTGGAGAAGCAGGTCCTCGCCTACTGGGAGACGGACCGGACGTTCCAGGCGACCATCGACGCCCGCCCGGCCGGCGAGCACGGCGACAACGAGTACGTCTTCTACGACGGCCCGCCCTTCGCCAACGGCCTGCCGCACTACGGCCACCTGCTCACCGGGTACGTCAAGGACCTGGTGCCGCGCTACCAGACCATGAAGGGCCGCAAGGTCGAGCGCCGCTTCGGCTGGGACACCCACGGCCTGCCCGCCGAGCTCGAAGCGATGCGCCAGCTCGGCATCACCGAGACGTCCGAGATCGAAGAGATGGGCATCGCGAAGTTCAACGCGGCTTCGCAGGAGTCCGTCCTCCGCTACACCGACGAGTGGCGCGAGTACGTCACCCGCCAGGCGCGCTGGGTCGACTTCGACAACGACTACAAGACCCTCGACGTCACCTACATGGAGTCGGTGCTGTGGGCGTTCAAACGCCTGTGGGACAAGGGACTCGTGTACGAGGGCTACCGCGTCCTGCCGTACTGCTGGCGCGACGCGACGCCGCTGTCCAACCACGAGCTGGGCATGGACTCCGACGTCTACCGCAACCGCCAGGACCCGGCCGTCACCGTCGGTTTCCGCCTGGAGGGCAACGGGAACGACCTCGACGGTGCCTACCTGCTCATCTGGACGACGACGCCGTGGACGCTGCCGTCGAACCTCGCCACGGCCGTGCACCCGGACGTGCAGTACGTCGTCGTGGAGCACGACGGCAAGCGGTTCCTGCTCGCCGAAGCGCGGGTTGCCGCGTACGCGCGTGAACTCGGCGAGGAGCCGACCGTCGTCGCGCGCTACACCGGCACGCAGCTGCTCGGAACCCGGTACGCGCCACCGTTCCCCTACTTCACCGGCACCGAGAACGCCCACCAGGTGCTGGCCGCGGACTACGTCACGACCGACGACGGCACCGGGATCGTGCACATCGCGCCGGCCTACGGCGCCGACGACAAGGTCGTCACCGACGCCGCCGGCATCCCGCCGGTCACGCCGGTCGACGCGCACGGCAAGTTCGACGCGACCGTGCCGGACTACGAGGGCCAGCAGGTCTTCGACGCCAACCCGAACATCGTGCGGGACCTCAAGAACGGCACCGGATCCGCGGCGCAGCAGGGTGCGGTCCTGCTGCGGCACGAAACCTACGACCACAGCTACCCGCACTGCTGGCGCTGCCGGAATCCGCTGATCTACCGCGCGGTCTCGTCGTGGTTCGTCGCGGTGACGCAGTTCAAGGACCGGATGGTCGAGCTCAACCAGCAGATCACCTGGTACCCGGAGAACGTCAAGGACGGCCAGTTCGGGAAGTGGCTGGAGAACGCCATCGACTGGTCGATCTCCCGCAACCGGTACTTCGGCACGCCGATCCCGGTGTGGCAGTCCGACGACCCGGCGTACCCGCGCACCGACGTCTACGGCTCGCTCGACGAGCTGGAGGCGGACTTCGGCGTGCGGCTGGACAACCTGCACCGGCCCTACATCGACGAGCTGACCCGGCCGAACCCGGACGACCCGACGGGCAGGTCGACCATGCGCCGCGTCCCGGACGTCCTCGACGTCTGGTTCGACTCCGGCTCGATGCCCTACGCCCAGGTGCACTACCCGTTCGAGAACGCCGACTGGTTCGAGCACCACTACCCGAGCGACTTCATCGTCGAGTACATCGGGCAGACCCGCGGCTGGTTCTACCTGCTGCACGTGCTCGCGACGGCGCTGTTCGACCGGCCGGCGTTCCGCACCTGCGTCTCGCACGGCATCGTGCTGGGCTCGGACGGCGCGAAGATGTCGAAGTCGCTGCGCAACTACCCGGACGTCAACGAGGTCTTCGAGCGCGACGGCTCCGACGCCATGCGCTGGTACCTGATGGCGAGCCCGATCCTGCGCGGCGGCAACCTCGTCGTCACCGACAAGGGCATCCGCGACGCCGTCCGCCAGGCCGTGCTGCCGCTGTGGAACTCGTACTACTTCCTCGCGCTGTACGCGAACGCCGAAGGCGTGGAAGGCAAGTGGCGCACGGATTCGCCGAACGTGCTCGACCGGTACGTCCTGGCGAAGACGCACGAGCTCGTCACCGACGTCGAGTACGCGATGGACCACTACGACGTCGCCGGCGCGTGCCAGACCGTCCGGGACTTCCTCGAGGTCCTGACGAACTGGTACGTGCGGCGCTCGCGCGACCGCTTCTGGGCGGGCGACAAGGACGCGATCGACACGCTGCACACCGTGCTGGAGGTGACGTCGCGGGTCGCGGCGCCGCTGCTGCCGCTCACCACCGAGGTGGTCTGGCGCGGCCTCACCGGCGGCCGCTCGGTGCACCTGACCGACTGGCCGAACGCGAACGACCTGCCCGCGGACGCGGCGCTGGTCACCGCGATGGACCGGGTGCGGCAGGTGGCGTCCTCGGCGCTGTCGCTGCGCAAGGCGAACAAGCTGCGCGTGCGGCTGCCGCTGTCGTCGCTGGTCGTCGCGGCCGACGACGCCGAGTCGATGGCGCCGTTCGCCGACATCCTGCGCGACGAGGTGAACGTCAAGGCGGTCGAGCTGACCACCGACGTCGCCGCGCACGGCGGGTTCGAGGTCGCGGTCAACGCCCGGGCGGCGGGCCCGCGGCTGGGCAAGGACGTCCAGACCGTGATCAAGGCCGTCAAGGCGGGCGACTGGTCGTTCCAGGGCGGCGCGGTGGTCGCGGCCGGCATCACGCTGCGGGAGGGCGAGTTCGACCGGCGGCTGGTCGCCAAGGGCGGCGGCGCGGCGGCGGAGCTGCCCGGCGGGTCCGGGCTGGTCCTCATCGACACCGAGGTGACGCCGGAGCTGGCGGCCGAGGGCGTGGTCCGCGACCTGATCCGGGTCGTGCAGCAGGCCCGCCGCGACGCCGGGCTGGACGTCGCCGACCGGATCGCGCTCACCGTGGACGCGCCCGCCGACGTCGTCGAGGCGGCTCGGGTGCACGAGGAGTTCCTGGCGTCGGAGACCCTGGCGACGTCGGTGACCCACGGCGCGGTGGCCGACGGCTCCGCCGGCACGGTCGGCGACGGCACGAAGGTCACGGTCGCGGTCGAAAAGGCCTGAACTGTCGGGGGTGGCCGGTAAGGTGAGCGCCTGACCGGCCACCCCGACGCTTCGTGGGCGGCTTCCTTGGGGGAGGGGATCGCGAAATGAGTCCTGCGAAGAGACGCGGCATCCTGATCGGCGGCGCGCTGCTCGTCGTCGTGGTCGTGGTGGCGGCGTTCTTCGTGCTGAACGGCGGTTCGGCACCCGAGGCGGAGGCCGGGGCGACGAGCGTGGAGAGCCCGGGCGCGGCCGACCCGCACACGGCGATCACGGAGTACCTGCAGGACGTGGCCGAGAACAACCCGGACGCGGCGGCCAAGCTGACCGACGCCGCGCCCGCCGCCGCGGTGGCCCTGCGGGACGCGCGCAACACGCTGAGCCCGCGGTCGGTCGTCGCCAAGCTGACCGTGCTCCAGCCGACGCCGGCCGGCGCCAAGCGGACCAGCGGGACGTTCAGCATGTCGTGGGCGCTGAAGCCGGGCAACTGGACCTACGACGTGCCGTTCGAGCTGGCCCAGGCCGGCGGCAAGTGGCTCGTGCACTGGGCGCCGGCGCTGCTGCACCCGAAGCTCGAGGCGGGGCAGCGGCTGGTGATCAGCACGGCGGTGCAGGACACGACGGCCGTCGCCGACCGTGACGGCAAGCCGCTGCTGATCAACGGGTCCGGCGGCCTGCGCGCGGTCGACGGCGACCCGGCGCCGCTGCTGCGGTCCGCGCTCGGCGGGCAGGTCACGGCGGCGAGCGGGAGCGGCTTCGCCGTCCAGCGCGTCGACACGAGCGGGAAGAGCGTGGAGACGCTGTTCGGGAAGGCCGACGGCGAAGGGAAGACGCTGACGTCGAGCCTGAGCCTGACCGCGCAGAAGTCCGCGCAGGCCGCGGTCGACGGCTACCAGGGCTCGGCGATGATGGTCGCGCTCGACACCGGCTCGGGCGACATCCTGGCCGTCGCGCAGAACGCGGCCGCCGGGAAGGACCCGAAGGCGCTGCACGGTCTGTACGAGCCGGGCTCGTCGTTCAAGATCGCGACCTCGGTCGCCGCGGTCCAGCAGAGCGGCCTGAACGCGCAGTCGCCGGTCGATTGCCCCGGCGTCGCGACGGTCGGCACGCGGACGGTCAAGAACGAGGGCTTCGAGCTGGGCGCGACGAACCTGCAGACGGCGTTCGCCCGCTCCTGCAACACGACGTTCGGGCAGCTGGCGTTGGACCTGCCGGCCGACGGGCTGGTGAAGGCCGCGAACGAGCTGGGCCTCAACGCCGACTACGAGATCCCGGGGATCGACACCGAGCTGGGCAAGGTCGAGCCGGCGGCGAGCAAGGACGAGCAGGTCGAGGACGGGTTCGGCCAGGGCCGGATCCAGGCGAGCTGCCTCGGTGGCGCGCTGATGGCGGCCACGGTCGCGTCCGGCAAGGCCCTCACGCCGCGGCTGTGGCACGACCTGGACACCACGGTCGTCAAGGGCTACTCGCCGCCGCCCGCGGCAGTGCTCGCCCAGGTGCGGAAGATGATGCGAGCCGTCGTGACCAGCGGCACCGGGCGCGGCGCCGCGGGCGCGGGCGAGGTCTACGGCAAGACCGGCACGGCCCAGTTCGGCGACGGCTCGAACGCCACGGGCTGGTTCGTCGGGTACCGCGGGAACGTGGCGTTCGCGGTGCTCCTGGAGAACTCGAACGACTCGGGCCCGGCGGTCACCCTGGCGGCGAAGTTCCTGAAGGGGATCTGACGCTTCGGCCGCGGCCGAAGGGCGCGGGTCGTAGCGTGGGGGCATGGAGACGATCGCCCTCGCCGAGGTCGCCGCGGTGCTCGCCGACCCGAGTCGGGCCACCATGTGCCTCGCCCTGCTCGACGGGCGGGCCTGGACCGTCGGCGAGCTGGCCAAGGCGGCCGGGATCGCGCTCTCCACGGCCAGTGAGCACGTCACCCGGCTGGTCGACGCCGGGTTCGTCGTCCGGGTCAAGCAGGGCCGCGCCAGCTACGTCCGGATCGCCGACCCGCGCGTCGCCGAGCTGATCGAGCACCTGGCCCAGCACGCCGAGCACCGCCCGGTGACCGGGCTGAAGTCGTCGCTGCGGGTGCAGCGGCTCGGCTTCGCGCGCACCTGCTACGACCACCTCGCCGGCGTGCTGGGTGTCGCCGTCCGCGACGGGATGCTCGCCACCGGCCTGCTCGACACCGCCGACGGGCTGACGCTGACCGCCCGCGGCCGCGAGGTGCTGGCCGGGCTCGGCGTGCCGGTCGCCGCCGGGCGGCGGCCGCTGCTGCGCGACTGTCTGGATTGGACGGAGCGCCGCGACCACCTCGCCGGCGCGCTGCCCGCGGCGCTGCTCGACCGGGCGGTCGAGGCGGGCTGGGTCGGCCGGGACGGCCACCGCGCCGTGAAGGTGCATCCGAGCGCTGTCAAGCCGTTCGCGGCGCTCGGTGTCGATCTCGCTGCGCTCGGTGCTCCTTAACACACCAAGTGTCCGGCTCGGGCCGACGGTACACGAACGAGTTAACCCACCCGCTTCACTATTCTGAGTGCCCACGGCACTCGGAGGGAGGCGGCATGGACCAGCTCCCCGTGTTGCTCGGCGTCGGCGGCGTCGTGCTGCTCGCGTCCGTGCTCGCCGTGCGCGTCTCCATCCGGCTCGGCCTGCCTTCGCTGCTGCTGTACCTCGGGATCGGCGTGCTGCTGGGCGAAGCCGGCTTCGGCATCCGGTTCGACAACCCCGGGCTGACCCAGTCGCTGGGCCTCGCCGCCCTCGTCATGATCCTCGCCGAAGGCGGGCTGACAACGCGCTGGTCCGCCGTGAAACCCGCGCTGGGCCTGGGAATCGTACTGTCCACAGTGGCCGTTGTGGTGAGCGTCGCGGTCACCGGTGCGGCGCTGCACTTCCTGCTCGGCCTCGACTGGCGGTTCGCCCTGCTGTGGGGCGCGGTGCTCGCCTCGACCGACGCGGCGGCGGTGTTCTCGGTGCTGCGCACGGCCGGGATCGGCAAGCGCCTGGTCGGGGCGCTGGAGCTGGAGTCCGGCATCAACGACGCGCCGGCGTACATCGCCGTCGTCGTGCTGGCCGAAGGCACCACTGTGGACTGGACGCTGCCGCTGCTGGTGGTCTACGAGCTGGGGGCCGGCCTGGCGATCGGGCTCGGCTTCGGCTGGCTCGGCGGGCTCGCGCTGCGCCGGGCCGCGCTGCCGGCGACCGGGCTCTACCCGCTCGCGACGGTCGCGGTCTGCGTGGTCGCGTACTCGTCCGGCCAGCTGGCGCACGCGTCCGGGCTGCTCGCGACCTACGTCGCCGCGCTGGTGCTGGGCAATTCGCGGCTGCCGCACCGGTCGGACACATTGTCGTTCGCCGAGGGGCTCGGCTGGCTGGCGCAGATCGGGCTGTTCGTGCTGCTCGGGCTGTTCGCGTCGCCGAGCCGGCTGTTCGAGACGCTGATTCCGGGCCTGGTCGCGGGCGCCGTCGTGCTGCTGCTGGCCCGGCCGATCTCGGTGGTGCTCTCGGTGCTGCCGTTCCGGCTGCCGTGGCGGGAGCAGGCGTTCCTGTCGTGGGCCGGGCTGCGCGGCGCGGTGCCGATCGTGCTCGCGATGATCCCGCTGTCGCAGGGCCTGCCGGGCGCGCAACGGCTGGTCGACGCGGTGTTCGTGCTGGTGATCGTGCTGACGCTGGTCCAGGGCGCGACGCTCGGCCCGCTCGGGCGCAGGCTCGGGCTGGCGAAGAAGTCCGAGGCGCACGAGGTCGAGGTCGACTCGGCGCCACTGGACGAGCTGGGCGCCGAGCTGCTGCAGGTCCGCATCCAGCCGGGATCGAAGCTGCACGGCGTGTACCTGTCGGAGCTGCGGCTGCCCACGGGGGCAACGGTGAGCCTGGTGGTCCGCGAGGGCGCGGGCTTCACCCCCCAGAAGACGAGCCGGCTGCAGGAGAACGACCAGCTGCTGGTGGTGACGACGACGGCGGTCCGCGACGCGGTCGAGCGCCGGTTGCGAGCGGTGGACCGGGCGGGCCGGCTGGCCCGCTGGCGGGGCGAGTCGGGGCGGTAACCCGCTCGTGGCCGTGGCGGGCCCGATCCGATGGTTCGGTGAACCAGGAGGGCCGGCATGGCAGGCGCGCGAGCCGGCTTGGATCGCGAGAGAGATGCCTCGGCGCGCCGGTGCGCGGTCGGGAGGGCCTGTCCGGCGGGGAGGCCTGCGAGCCGGTCCGCCTGATCTGCGAGGCGGCCTCGCCGCGCCTGCGCGTGATGCTCTGCCCCCGCGTCGGCGCGCTTATTCGGGCCGCGGAGCGTGCGCGCGACGCCAGGCGCGAGCCCTTCAAACGCGCGTCGCCCTAGCCGCGCGTTGTCCGGCGCCTGTCCACTCTCCGCGCCGACCTGGTGATCTTTTCCCGCGAGGGTGATCTTCCCCGTCCGAAATCTTCCCCATGATCCACCCTTTGGCCTACTCTGCGCCCGATCCGGTTACTTCGAACGGGTGAGCGCGACGCCAAAGGAGCACGCACGGTGACAATTCCGCACGTCCGCAGGACGGCCCTCGCCGTCGCGATGACCGCGGTCCTCGGCTTCCTCGGTGCGCCGGCCGCGACCGCCGGAGGGTTCCCCGCCCTCGCCCTGCCGTTCACGGCCGGCCAGCAGGTCTACTCGGCCGGCATCCACTCCGACGACGGCAGCACCGGCGTCGAGAACGCCATCGACTTCAGCCCGGCCGACCGGACCGTGCGCGCGCCGCTGGCCGGGACCGTCCGCCTGCAGCACTGCGCGGGCGGTGACTGGGTGACCGTCGACCACGACGGTGGCTGGCGGACCGGCTACTACCACCTGGAGGGCATCGCGGTCACCGACGGCGAACACGTCGAGGCCGGCGCTGTCCTCGGGTCGACCGGCAACGCGCTCCCGTGCGGTGGCAGCAGCACCGGCGCCCACGTGCACTTCACGCTCTGGACCGTCAGCGGGGACGGCAGGCCGGTCGCCGAGCCCGTCGACGGCAAGTCCATCGGCGGCTGGCGCTTCACCGCCGGAGCCGGGCAGTACACGGGCACCGCGACCCACCTCGCGGACAACGCCGTGACGCAGCTCCCGGGGCGCTTCCGCGCGAAGCTCTGAGCCCTCACGGTGTGTGAGCGGGGTCTCAGATGTTGCGGAGAAGCTTGGCCGCCCGCCGCGTTCTCGGTTACTTTCTTAATCAGGTCATGAGTGTCAGCGCAAAGCCCCGGCTTGCTGACCGGCAACCCTCCTACCGCGGTGGGGTGCCCCGGGTGAAGACCGGGCTGGTCGCGCCGTGCGACCGGCAAGCGCGGGCCCCTCGCCGGGGTCCCCCGGACCGCCGAGGAGGCACCGATGACTTTCGCCGTCGACCGCACCACCACCCTGGCCGAAGCGGGCACACTCGTCCCGGCCGCCCGCACCGCCGAGGAAACCGTTGCCGCGCAGGACATCCCGGCCGTCGCCGGCGCCGCTCTGCGGGTCCCGCTCGTCACGGGTGAGACGATCGGCTACGCCAACCTCGACCACGCCGCGAGCGCCCCCTGTCTCGACACCGTCCGGGCCAAGGTCGACGAGTTCCTGCCCTGGTACGCCAGCGTCCACCGCGGCGCCGGCTTCGCCTCCCAGGTCTCCACCAAGCTCTACGAGCGCACGCGCGACGTCCTGCGCCGCTTCGTCGACGCCCGGCAGACCGACACCGTCGTGTTCACCCGCAACACCACCGATTCCTTCAACCTGCTCGCCCGCAGCCTGCCCCGGCACACGACCGTGATCGTCTTCGACACCGAGCACCACGCCGCGCTGCTGCCGTGGCAGGGCTCGAACGTCCGGCGGATCCCGACCCCGCGCACCCGCCTCGCCGCGGTGTCCGCTGTGGACGAAGCACTCGCGGACGCCCCGCAGGGACCGCGACTGGTCGTCGTCACCGGAGCGTCCAATGTGACCGGTGAGCTGCTCCCCGTCGCCGAGATCGCCGCCGTCGCGCGCAAGCACGGCGCCCGCGTCGCGCTCGACGCCGCCCAGCTCGCCCCGCACCGCCGGATCTCCATCAAGGAGCTGGACGTCGACTACGTCGCGCTGTCCGGCCACAAGCTCTACGCGCCTTTCGGCGCGGGCGCGCTGATCGGCCGCGCCGACTGGCTGCGTGCCGCCCGGCCGTACCTCGCCGGCGGCGGCGCGACCAAGCTCGTCACCGAGGACGCCGTCGTCTGGAGCACCGGGCCCGAGCGCCACGAAGCCGGCTCGCCCAACACCGTCGGGGTGTACGCGCTCGGCGTCGCGTGCGAGACCCTGGCCGGGAACTGGGCCGCGATCGAAGAGCACGAGCAGGCCCTGCTCGCCCGGCTGCGCAAGGGACTCGAAGGCATCCCGGGCTGCGCCGAGCTGCGGCTGTTCGACGCGCCGGTCGACCGCGTCGGCACGGTCGGCTTCGTCGTCGACGGCTTCGACCCGGGCTGGCTCGCCGCGGTGCTGTCGGCCGAGTACGGCATCGGCGTCCGCGACGGCGCCTTCTGCGCGCACATCGCGGTCAAGCGCCTGATCGGCCTCACCGGCGGCGACGGGCAGCAGGCGATCCGCGTCAGCCTCGGCCTGGGCAGCACCGAGGAGCACGTCGACCGCGTGGTCCGCGCGCTGCGCCAGATCGTCGCGCGCGGGGCCCGCTGGGAGTACGCGAAGGTGGACGGCCGGTGGGCCCCGGTCGGCGACCCGCGGGAGCTGCCGCCGTTCTGCTGAGCGCTAACCTGGCCCGATGGGGAGAGGGCGGCGTTTCTGGTTTCCGTTGGCACTGCTCGGGCTCACGCAGATCGGCATGGCGGCGGTGCAGCTGCTGTCCCGCCGCAGCCCGGCCGAGGGCGAATTCGTGAACATCGTGTCGCTCCCGATGAGCCAGGAGAACCTTCGCGCCACCGCCGACGTCGGCCGCGGGCAGTTTCTCACGCAGGACCCTTATCACGCACCGGGCGCGGGCTTGCCGGCCGGTCCGGTCTGGCTGATCGCGCTCGGCGTGGTGCTGCTCGGCACGGCGATCTGGTACGCGGCCGTCCTGCGCCCCGCCCGACTCGACTGGTTCGTCCTCGGGGCGGTCGGGGCGCTCGTCGCCCTTCCGCTCCTCGACCTGGTCGGGTCGTGGCAGTTCCGGCTCGGCGACGGCCTGCGCGGCCCGCTGCTGGCCACCCTCGGCCTGCTTGTCCTCTCCGCGTACGAGCGCAGCAAACTCGTCCTGCTCGCCACGGCCGGGTTCGGGGTGATCGCCGTGCTGCTGTCGGCGGACCTGGTGGGGGTGCTCGGCTCGGCGGCCGTTCTGCTCACCGCGGCTTTCGCGGCCCTCCTTCGCCCGGCGTCCGAGGCCCTGCGGTGATGGGGAGTTCGCGGCGGTCCTGGTTCCCGTTGGCGGCGCTCGGGTTCGCCTTGCTGGTCATGGTGGCGGTCGAGCTGCTGCCCGGGGACCGCACCTTCGGAACCGTGGCCGGACCGGAGTACCAGCCGGTCCGGAGTCTCGGCACCGGCGGGCTGGGCGGCACCGGCCGGCCCGACAACGAGCTTTCGGGGATCGCCTTCGCCACGGCCACCGACGTCGTCCCGTCGGCGACGCTCGGCTGGCTCGCCGGCCTCGCCTGCGTCGTGCTCGCCGTGGCCGGCTGGTACTGGCTGTCCCTGCGCCGGGCCGGCACAGCGCCGCGGCCCGTCCGGTTCGTGCTCGGCACCCTGGGCGCGCTGGCGGCCGTCCCGCTGCTCGACCTGGTCGGCGCGCTGGAGCTGCGGCTGCCCGGGGACGTGCGCGGCGCGCTGCTGGCCGCGCTCGGCCTCCTGCTGCTGGCCGCGTACGAGCGCAGCTGGTTCCTGGCGGCCGTCCCAGTCGTGTTCGTCCTGGTCACGGTGGTCTTCCCGGCCCTGGCGGCCGGGGCGCTGGTGGCGGCGGGCCTGCTGTTCGCCGCCGCGTTCGCGGTGCTCCTGCGCGGGCCGGTCACCGCCGCCGACACCGCCTGACCAGCACCGTGGAGAATGGAGCGGTGAGCACCGAGCCCAGCCACTCCGAACCCGACATCGACACCGACGCCGAAGTGGCGCCCGAGACCGTGCAGGAGACGCCGGAAGAGCCGGCGAAGCCGCTGCCGAAGCGGCGCGTGGGCTGGGTGTTCGCCGTCGCCGTCGTGTTCTGGGCGATCGACCTGGTCACGAAGAACCTGGTCGCCGCCAACCTGGAGGGCAAGGAGCCGGTCCGGATCCTCGGCGGGCTGATCTACCTGCAGGTGATCCGCAACCCCGGCGCCGCGTTCTCGATGGCCACCGGCATGACGTGGGTGCTCGCGCTGGTCGCCCTCGCCGTCGTCATCGCGATCATCTGGCTGTCCCGGCGGCTGCGCTCGATCGGCTGGGCCATCGGCCTCGGCCTCGTGCTCGCCGGCGCCACGGGCAACCTCACCGACCGCATCTTCCGGGCGCCCGGCGGGTTGCAGGGGCACGTCGTCGACTTCATCTCGGCGTTCGCCCCGAATGGCAAGGGCTTCGCGATCTTCAACATCGCCGACTCGGCCATCTGCGTCGGCGGCGCGCTGATCGTGCTGCTGTCCCTGCTGGGCAAGGACTACGACGGCACGTCGACCAAGGACAAGAAGAAAGTCGAGAAGGCAGTCGAGAAGGCACAGGAGGAGCAGGCGTGAGCTCGCGGATGCTCCCGGTGCCCGACGGGCTCGACGGGATGCGGGTCGACGCCGGCCTCGCCAAGCTGCTCGGCCTCTCGCGGACCGTCGTCGCGGAGCTGGCCGAAGCCGGCGACGTGCTGCTCGACGGCCGTCCGGCGGGCAAGTCCGACCGGCTTTCCGGCGGCGGTCTGCTGGAGATCACGCTGCCGGAGCCGGCGAACCCCGTCGAGGTCGTCGCCGAGCCGGTCGAGGGCATGCGGATCCTGCACGACGACGACGACATCGTCGTGATCTCCAAGCCGGTCGGCGTCGCCGTGCACCCCAGCCCGGGCTGGACCGGCCCGACGGTCGTCGGCGGCCTCGCCGCGGCCGGCCTGCGGATCGCGACGTCGGGCGCGGCCGAGCGGCAGGGTGTCGTGCACCGGCTCGACGCCGGCACCACCGGCGTGATGGTGGTGGCCAAGAGCGAGCACGCGTACACGGTCCTGAAGCGCGCGTTCAAGGAACGCACGGTGGACAAGGGCTACCACGCGATCGTCCAGGGCCACCCCGACCCGACGCGCGGCACGATCGACGCCCCGATCGACCGCCACCCGCGCCACGACTACAAGTTCGCGGTCGTCCAGGGCGGCCGCCCGAGCGTCACGCACTACGAGGTCGTCGAGGCGTTCCGGGCGGCGTCGCTGGCGCACATCAAGCTGGAAACCGGGCGGACGCACCAGATCCGCGTGCACTTCTCGGCGCTGCGCCACCCCTGCGTCGGCGACCTGACGTACGGCGCGGATCCGGTGCTGGCCCGCCACCTCGGCCTGAGCCGCCAGTGGCTGCACGCGAAGACCCTGGCGTTCGCGCACCCGGCGGACGGCCGCTGGGTCGAGTTCGAGTCCGAGTACCCGGACGACCTGGCGAAGGCTCTCGAAATCCTGCGCGAGGAAAGCTACTAGTCCTCGATCGACCAGGTGAGCGTGCGTTCGTCCGGCTCCGGCCGCGGGCTCCAGCGGACCGAAACCACGCGTGTCGCGTCCGGCAGGACGTACACCGTGTGGCCGCCCAGGGTTTCGCCCGGCTTGACGCCGATCTTGTGCGGCGGCCGGGACGTCAGCGACACCGGCGCCTTGCCGATCGCGGTGCCGTCGGCCGCGAGCAGCTCGAGGTAGTTGTCCGGCAGCGACGCGAACGGGATCGACCCGCGGTTGGTGATCTCGGTGTGCACGACGACCGCGCGTTCACCGGCCTCCAGCCGGTAGCCCGCCGCGCCGAACAGGTAGTCCGCCGGGTCCTGGACCTCCAGCAGCTGCACGGACAGCTGCTCGCCCTCCAGGCCCTGGGTCTCCATGACCTCGCCGAGCTTGCCCCGCTTGCCGGTGGCCGCCGGGCGGGCCGGCTCGTCGCCGCGGGCCCACGACGCCGTCTGCGGCAGGCCCCACGTGCTGACGGCGGGGTCGATCGGCACCGGCGGCGGGGCGAACTGGGGGCGCGGCGGCGGGCCGGGGTAGCGCCCGGACGGCGTGCCCTGGACGGTGTAGGGGCCCGAGGGCGCGCCTTGGACGGTGTACGGCCCCGAAGGCGCGCCCTGCACGTTGTACGGCCCCGACGGGACGCCCTGCGGACCCGGGCCGGGCGGCATCGGCGGCGCGGGCTGCTGGGGTACCGGGTGCGACGGCGGCGCGAACTGCTGCGGCGCCGGAAACTGCTGCTGCGGCGGCCGGTTCGCCCACGACGGCGGCGCGCCCGCGATCGCCGCGCGCAACCCCTGCGGGTCGCTCTCGACGCCGACGAGCAGCGGCAGCCCGCTGCCGGACAGCGCGACCAGCCGGTAGGCGACCTCGCGGGGATCCATGCCGACCTTGGCCGCCAGCTCGTGCACCGCGGTCTTGCCGAGGTCGGCGAGCGCGGCGAGCAGGCGGATGTCCACGGGATCGGTCACGGCCACCCGCAGAACGCTACCGCCTCGCCGATCCTCCCGTGCCGGGCCCGTCCGGCGGTCCACCGTTCTTGTCGGTGATCTCCGTTAGGGTCGGACGGGAGCACAACACCGAAGCTGGGGGTCCTGCCCATGACCGCGGTCACCGAACTCGCCGAGGAGTTCGTCGAAGCGCTGTTCGCCGCCGATCCGCTGACGCCCGCCATCCTGGGCGTCCGGCCGGCCGAGCCCGGCCTGCCGGACCTGTCCGCCGAGGCCGAGCAGGCGCACCGGGCCACGCTCGCGGGGTTCGCCGAGCGGGCCCGCGCGCTGGAGGCCGGGGAGCTGTCGGCCGAGGACCGCGTCACCCGGGACGTCCTCATCGCCACGGCGGAAGACCGCGTGGCGGCGATCGACAGCCGGATGGCCGAGTTCACCGTCACCGACGTCATGGTCGCGCCCGCGGCGTCGCTGCTGATGGTGCTGCCGATGACGACCGTGACCGCGGGCGAAGCCGCGGAGGCCCAGCTCGGCAGGCTGGCCGCCGTCCCGGAGTACCTGCGCCAGGCCGCCCGGCGGCACGCCGAGGGCATCGCCGCCGGGCGCACCCCGGTGGCGCACCTGGTCGAGGCCGCGATCGCGCACCTCGACCGCTACCTCGCCGCCCCGGACGCCGACCCGCTGCGCCGCCAGCCCGCGCCCGACGAGGAGTTCGGCCGGCGGCGGGACGAGCTGCTGGCCGACGTCGTCCGCCCGGCCTTCGCCGAGTACCGCGCGTTCCTCGACACGGAGGTGCGGCCGCACGGCCGGCCCGCCGACCGGCCCGGGCTGAAGTGGCTGCCGGGCGGGGAAGAGGCGTACGCGCGGCTGGCGAAGGTGCACACGACCACCGACCGCACGCCCGAGGAACTGCACCGGACCGGCCTCGACGTCATCGACTCGCTGGCCGCCGAGTACCGCGAGCTGGGGCAGAAGGTCTTCGGCACCGACGACCTCGCCGAGATCTTCGAGCGGCTGCGCACCGACCCGGCCCTGCGCTGGACCGACGCCGAAGAGCTGCTGGACACCGCGCGCACCGCCGTCGCCCGCGCGACCGCCGAAGCCCCGAAGTGGTTCGGTCACGTGCCGTCGCAGCCGTGCCTGGTCGAGGCGGTGCCGGAGGAAGCCGCGCCCGGCGCGCCCCCGGCGTACTACCTGCGCCCGGCCGCCGACGGCTCCCGTCCGGGCATCTACTTCGCGAACACCTACGAGGCCACCGAACGCTTCCGGCACTCCGCCGAGTCGACCGCGTTCCACGAAGCCGTGCCGGGGCACCACTTCCAGCTGAGCGTCGCGACCGGCCTGACCGACCTGCCGCTGCTGCGCCGCATCGGCAGCTTCACCGCCTACACCGAGGGCTGGGGCCTCTACAGCGAGCGCCTCGCCGACGAGATGGGCCTGTACTCCGGCGACGTCGCGCGGCTGGGCATGCTGACCGCCGACTCGATGCGCGCGGGCCGGCTGGTCGTCGACACCGGGATGCACGCGCTGGGCTGGAGCCGGCAGCAGGCCGTCGACTACCTGGCCGAGAACACGCCGATGGCCCGGGTGGAGATCGAGGCCGAGATCGACCGGTACATCGCGTGGCCGGGCCAGGCGCTGGCGTACATGGTGGGGCGGCTGGAGATCCAGCGGATCCGCGCCCGCGCCGAGGAGCGGCTGGGCTCGCGGTTCGACATCCGCGCGTTCCACGACCTGGTGCTCGCCGGGGGCGCCCTGCCGCTGTCGGCGCTCGCCGCCGCCGTCGACGAGTGGGTGGCCGGGCACGGCGACACGGCCAACGGCCTGGCCGCCGAGCTGGTCGAGCTGTCCTTCGAGCACGAGCCGCTCTATCCGTCGGTGTTCGGGCTGCCCGGCGACCACGACCGGCTCGCCGACCAGACCCGGGCGGCGCAGGAGCGGTTCCGCGTCGCCTACCGGGAGCTCGCCGCCCGCGCCCGGGCGCTGCCCGTGGACGGCCTGAGCGCGGAAGAGGCCGTGACGCGCGAGGTCGTGATCGCCTCCGCCGAGGTGGAAGCCGACCGGCTCGGCGCCCGCAGCGCCGACATCGCGGTCAGCGACGGGCTGACCGCCCCCGCGCTGGGACTGCTGCTGTACCTGCCGTACTACAAGCTGGACGACGAGAAGAAGGCGTGCGGCTACCTGGCCCGGCTCGCGGCGGCGGGCACGTTCCTCGAGCAGCTGGCCGAGCGGCAGCGCGAGAGCCTGGCCGAGGGGCTCGTGCCGGCGGCCTACCTCGCCCGTGTCGGCATCGAGTACATCGAGCGGTACCTGGCGGCGCCGGACAGCGACCCGCTGAAGGTGGGCACGACGGCGGACGTCGAGGGCTTCGAAGCCGAGCGCGACCGGCTGCTCGCCGAGGTCGTGCACCCGGCGTACGCCCGCTACCGCGACTTCCTGCGCACCGAGGTCGAGCCGGTCGGGCGGCCCGACACCGAACCCGGCATCGGCCACGTGCCGGGCGGCGCCGAGCGGTACGCGGCGCTGATCCGCGCGGAGACGACGACCGAGCGCACGGCCCAGGACCTGCACGACACCGGCCTGGCGCTGATCGCGAAGCTCGCGGACGAATACCGCGAGCTGGGGCAGAAGGTGTTCGGCACCGGCGAGCTCGCCGAGATCTTCGAGCGGCTGCGCACCGATCCGGCGTTGCGCTGGCGCGACGGCGAGGAGCTGCTGGCCGCGGCCCGCGACGCCATCGCGCGCGCCGAAGCCGTGGCACCGCGGTGGTTCAAGAGCATTCCGGCCGAGAAGTGCGAGGTCGCGCCGGTGCCCGAGGCCGACGCGGCGAGCGGCACGATCGCGTACTACCTGCAGCCGTCGCTCGACGGCACGCGGCCGGGGACCTACTACGCCAACACGTACGAGGCCGACAAGCGCCCGCGTTTCACGAGCGAGGCGATCGCGTTCCACGAAGCCGTGCCGGGGCACCACTTCCAGCTCAGCCTCGCCCAGGAGCTGACGGACCTGCCGCTGCTGCGGCGGATCGGCATGTTCAACGCCTACGCCGAAGGCTGGGGCCTCTACGCGGAGCGGCTCGCCGACGAGATGGGCCTGTACTCCGACGACGTGGCCCGGCTGGGCATGCTGACGCAGGATTCGATGCGGGCGGGCCGGCTGGTCGTCGACACCGGGATGCACGCGCTGGGCTGGAGCCGGCAGCAGGCGATCGACTACCTCGTCGACAACACGCCGATGGCGCGGCTGGAGATCGAGGCGGAGATCGACCGGTACGCCGGTTGGCCGGCCCAGGCCCTCGGGTACATGGTGGGTCGGCTGGAGATCCAGCGGCTGCGGGCCGAGGCCGAGGAGGCGCTCGGCGACCGCTTCGACATCCGCGCGTTCCACGAAGTCGTGCTGGGCCACGGCATGCTGCCGCTGCCGGCGCTGGCCAAGGTCGTCACGGACTGGGTGGCGGCGCAGGGCGACACCGCCGACCGGCTGGCCGACGAGTGCCTGGAGCTGATGTTCGAGGCGCAGCCGCTGCTGCCGTCGCTCTACGGGCTGCCGGGCACGCACGACAAGCTCGCCGACCAGTCCGCCGAAGCGATCGCCCGGCAGCGCGCCGGGTTCGCCGCGCTCATCGCGCGGGCCGAGGCGCTCGGCGAGCTGCCGCCCGCCGAGCGCGTCACGCGGGACGTCGTGATCTGGCAGGCCCGCACGCAGATCGACGTGCTGGACTCGGGCCGCGCCGACATCGCGGTGAGCGATGGGCTGGCCGCGCCGGCGCTGGAGCTGCTGATGGAGCTGCCGCAGACGGTGCTCGACGACGAGGCCAAGTCCCGTGGCTACCTGAGCAGGCTCGCCGCGATCGGCACGTACCTGGACCAGCTGATCGAGCGGCAGCGGGCCGCGCTCGCCGAGGGCTTGACGCCGCCGGAGTTCCTGGCGCGCATCGGGATCGGCTACGTCGAGCGCTACCTCGCGGCACCGGACAATGACCCGCTGAAGGTGCCGGTCCACGGGCTGGAGGCCGAGCGTGACCGGTTGCTGGCCGAGGTCGTGCGGCCCGCGTACGCGCGCTACCGGGACTTCCTGGCCGACGAGGTGGTGCCGGTCGCGCGGCCGGAGACGTCGCCGGGCATCGGCGACCTGCCGGGCGGCGCGGAGCGCTACGCGGCGCTGATCCGGGCGGAGACGACGACCGAGCGCACGGCCCAGGACCTGCACGACACCGGGCTGGCGATCATCGAGCGGCTGGCGGGGGAGTACCGCGAGCTGGGCGCGAAGGTGTTCGGTACCACCGACCTCGCGGAGATCTTCGACCGGATCCGCACGGACCCGGCGTTGCGCTGGCGCGACGGCGAGGAGCTGCTGGACGCGGCCCGCGCGACGATCGCGCGGGCGGAAGCCGTGGCGCCGCAGTGGTTCCTGCGCGTTCCGGAGCAGAAGTGCGAGGTCGCGCCGGTGCCGGCCGCCGAGGCGGAAAGCGGCTCGATCGCGTACTACATCGACCCGTCACTGGACGGTTCGCGGCCGGGCACGTACTACGCGAACACGCACGAGGCCGACCAGCGGCAGCGGACGCTCGGGGAGGCGGTGGCGTTCCACGAAGCCGTGCCGGGGCACCACTTCCAGCTGACGCTCGCCCAGCAGCTGACCGGAGTGCCGCTGCTGCGCCGGATCGGCATGTTCAACGCCTACGCCGAAGGCTGGGGGCTGTACGCGGAGCGGCTGGCCGACGAGATGGGGCTGTATTCGGACGACGTGGCGCGGATCGGCCTGCTGACGCAGGATTCGATGCGCGCGGCGCGCCTGGTGGTCGACACGGGCCTGCACGCGCTGGGCTGGAGCCGGCAGCGGGCGGTGGACTACCTGGTCGAGAACACGCCGATGGCCCGGATCGAGATCGAGGCGGAGATCGACCGGTACGCGGGTCACCCGGGCCAGGCGCTGGGCTACATGGTGGGCCGCCTGGAGATCGAGCGGCTGCGGGCGGAGGCGGAGCGGGCCCTGGGCGAGGAGTTCGACATCCGCGAGTTCCACGACACGGTGCTGGGCAGCGGAACCGTGCCGCTCCCGGTGCTGGCGGACGTGGTGGCGGAGTGGGTGGCGGCCCGCGCGAAGTGAAGCGGCCGGGCCCGGCGGCCGGGAGCTGGCTTCCCGCCGCCGGGCGGCGGTGGTGGTCCGGCACCCCGGCCGCAGCCGGGCCGGGGCGGCTCGGCCGGCCGGCCGGCGCGAGCGTGACACGGCCCACCGGCCGCTCGCCGTCCCTTGCGGACATTCGACCTGAGGAGCACTCGTGACCTGGCTCGACCTCGCCGACGACAGCCCGTTCGGCCTGGACAACCTGCCCTACGGCGTCTTCTCGGTCGGCGGCGCGCCCGAACGGCGCATCGGCGTGCCCGTCGGCGAGCACGTCCTCGACCTCACCGCCGCGGCCGAAGAGACCGCCGCCCCTTTCGCGCCGCTGCTCACCGCGGGTGTCCTCAACCCCCTGCTCGCCGCCGGGCCCGTCACCTGGCGGGAGGTGCGCGAAACCCTCCGGGACCGGCTCACCGAACCCCGGTACGCCGACCAGCTCCGCCCGCACCTGCACCCGCTGACCGAAGTCACCACGCACCTCCCCTTCGAGGTCGCGGACTACGTCGACTTCTACTCCAGCGAGCAGCACGCCCTCAACGCCGGCCGGATCTTCCGGCCCGACGCGGCCGAGCTGCCGCCCAACTGGAAGCACCTGCCCATCGGCTACCACGGCCGGGCGGGCACGGTCGTCGCGTCCGGCACTCCCGTCGTCCGCCCGCACGGGCAACGCAAGCCGCGCAACGCCGACGCTCCCTCCTTCGGCCCGTCGCGGCGGCTGGACATCGAGGCGGAAGTCGGGTTCGTGGTCGGGGTCCCGGGCACACGGGTGTCCACCGCGGACTTCGCGGACCACGTCTTCGGCGTCTGCCTGGTCAACGACTGGTCGGCCCGCGACATCCAGGCCTGGGAGTCCCAGCCGCTGGGCCCGTTCCTCGGCAAGTCGTTCGCGACGTCGGTGTCGCCGTGGATCGTCCCCCTCGCCGCGCTCGACCATGCGCGGGTCGGCGGCCCGCCGCAGGACCCGGAGCCGCTCGAGTACCTGCGCACCACCGAAAACTGGGGACTCGACCTGGCGATCGAGATCCGGCTCAACGGCCACCTCGTGTCCCGCCCGCCGTTCGCGACGCAGTACTGGACCGCGCCCCAGCAGCTCGCCCACCTCACGGTCAACGGCGCGACCCTGCGCACCGGCGACCTGTTCGCCTCGGGCACCGTCACCGGCCCGGACCGCGACCAGCGCGGCTCGTTCCTCGAACTGTCCTGGGGCGGCCGGGAACCCCTGGAGCTCCCGGACGGTCGGACCCGCACGTTCCTGGAGGACGGCGACGAGGTCGTGATCACCGCGACGGCCCCCGGGCCGGGTGGTGCGCGGATCGGGTTCGGGGAGGTGCGCGGCACCGTCGTCCCCGGCTGACGCGTGACGATCCGCCCGCTCCCGGGTCCGGACTGCGAAGGACACGCGTGGATGAGAGGGTCGGCCGGTGGGGAAAGACGTCGTGCGGAAGCCGCTGCGGCGGGCCGGGGCCACACTCGCCCGGTACCGCGAACGCGACGGCGACCACTACGCCGCCGCTGTCACGTTCTTCAGCCTGCTCGCGCTGGTGCCGCTGGTCATGGTCGCCGTCTCGGTGGCCGGGTTCGTGCTGGCCGGTGACCGGCTCCTCGCGACCGAGCTCGACCGCGTCATCGACGGCGCGCTGCCGCCCGAGATCGCCGGCCGGGTCACCGACGTCGTGCACACCGTCGTCGGGGAACGCGGGCGGATCGGGCTGCTCGCGCTGACCGTCGCCGCGTACTCGGGCTGGAGCTGGATCAGCAACGTCCGCGACGCCGTCACCGCGATGCTCGGCCAGGAGCGGACCACGCGGCCGCTGCTGCGCGGGATCGCCGCGGACGTCCTCGCGCTGATCGGGGTCGGGCTCGCGATGGCCGTGTCGTTCGGGCCGGCGGCGCTCACCGGCGCGGCCGGCACGTGGCTGCTCGGCCTGACCGGGCTGACCGGCGGGTTCGCGCACTTCGTCCTCGTCGCGGGTTCGCTGCTGCTCGGCCTCGTGGCGAACTGGCTGGTCATCGCGTGGTGCCTGGCCCGCCTGCCACGCCGGCCGCTGCCGCTGCGGTCGACGCTGCGCCCGGCCGGGGCCGCCGCCGTCGGGCTCGCCGCCCTCCAGCAGGCCGGGGGGCTGTACCTGCACCTGCTCGGTCGGTCGCCCGCGGTCGCGGCGTTCGGCACGCTCGTCGGCGTGCTGCTGTTCGTCTACCTGGTGGTCCGCTGGCTGCTGATGGTGACGGTGTGGCTCACGGTCCGGGACGAGCCACCGGCCGGCACGCTCGCCGCCGACGTCCGCTACGCCGGGACGACGCTCGGGGCCGGCGCCTCGGCGGAGCTGGTGGTCCGCACCCTGACCGGCCGCTGACCGGCGGCCCCGGATCGGGTGTGATCGCGTCCGCGACGTCGCCGATCTGCACGGGCGGGAAGGAGCCGCCCGCCCACGGCCGGCGCGGCCCGCGGATCAGTCCGCTGTGGACGGTCTGCGGCCGAGCATCCGGTCGGCCAGCTCGGCGTAGGACTCGCCCAGCACCTCGGGCGAGTCCGCGCCGTCGAGGCGGTACCAGCGCACCAGGTCCACGCCGAGCGACAGGATCGCGCGCACCGTCCGGTCGATGTCCGGGACGTCGAAGACGCCTTCCCGGGCTCCCCGCTCCACGGCGGTCCGCAGCACCGCCGAGAACCGCTGCCGGAGGTCGAGGATCTCGCCGAAGTGCGCCGGCTCGAGTGCCGCCAGTTCGTACTGGCAGACCCTCGCCACCGTGTGGTGGCGCGCGTGCCAAGCCACGTGCGCGGCCACCAGCCGGCGGACGTGGTCGCGGGTGCCGCCGTCGCCGGACCGGGCGGGCAACGCCGCGAGGGCGCGCTCGTGACCGGTCCGTGCGATGTGGAACAGCACGGCCTCTTTGGACGTGAAGTGCACGTACAGCGAACCGGGGCTCAGGCCGACGGCGGCGGTGATGTCGCGGGTGGTGGTGGCGTGGAAACCCTGGCGGGCGAAGCACTGCACGGCCGAGGACAGCAGCGCGCGGGCCACCGGGGAGGTGCGCTCCCCCCAGAACTCGTCCGGGACGGCTTCGGGACCGAGCCTGGTCGTGAGCTCGGCCGCCGGATGCGGTCCGCCGCCGCGACGGCGCTCGTTCCCCGGCATCGCCGACCTCCCCGTTCGGGCCCCTTGACACCTTCCGTGTGCCGGAGTCATGGTAACTGGGCGCTCAGTTACTCGACCGCAGATCCGCGGAACGTCGACGAGGACACGAGGAGAGTCGCGATGGGACAGACCGCGTCCAGGCAACCGGCCGTCGTCCTCGACGGCTTCTCCTACCTCGAGTGCCCGAGGTGGCACGACGGCCGGCTGTGGGTGTCGGACTTCTACACCGAGAAGGTCGTGGCGATCGACGGCCGCGGTGGCAGCGAGGTCGTCGCCGAGGTGCCGGGCCAGCCGTCGGGGCTCGGGTTCCTGCCCGACGGGCGCCTGCTCGTCGTGTCGATGCGGGACCACCGCGTCCTCGTGCGCGACGAGAGCGGGAGCCTGACCGAGCACGCCGATCTGTCCGGCGTGGTGTCCGGGGTGCTCAACGACATGGTCGTCGACGAACTCGGCCGCGCCTGGGTCGGCAACTTCGGGTTCGACCTCATGGGCGGCGCGCCGCTGCGCTACACGACGCTCACCCGCGTCGACGCGGACGGGAGCGTGGCCGTCGCCGCCGAGGACCTCGGGTTCCCCAACGGCATGGTGATCCTGCCCGGCGGGGTGCTGGTCGTCGCCGAGACCTTCGCCGGACGGCTGACCGCCTTCGACATCGGCGAGGGCGGCGAGCTGAGCGGGCGGCGCGTCTGGGCCCAGTTCGGGAAGACCCCGCTGACCGACGACGTCGGAGAAGCGGTGCAGGCCCTCGAAGTGGCTCCCGACGGCATCTGCGCCGACGCCGAGGGCGCGATCTGGGTGGCCGACGCCGTGCACAACCGCGTCCTGCGCGTCGAGGAGGGCGGCCGGATCCTCGAGGAGATCGACGCCGGCACCGGGGTCTTCGCCTGCATGCTCGGCGGCGACGACGGCCGGACGCTGTTCCTGTGCGCGGCACCGTCCTTCGCCGAGCACGAACGCCGTCCGGTCCGCGAGGCCCGGCTGCTCGCCGTCGAGGTCGAGGTCCCGCACGCCGGCCTGCCCTGAACCGACCCGTCGAAACGGAGAGCCGCATGGACGTCTCCTGCGCTTTTCCCACCGCACTGGACTCCCCGGAGCACATCGCACTGGCCGAAGAGCTGGGCTACGCGCGGGCCTGGGTCTACGACACCCCGCAGCAGAGCCCCGACGTGTGGATGACCCTCGCGCTGGCCGCCGAGCGGACCGAGCGGATCGGGCTCGGCCCCGGGGTGCTGGTGCCCAGCCTGCGGCACCCGATGGTCAACGCCGCCGCGACCGCCGCCCTCGCCGCGCTGGCGCCCGGCCGCGTAGCGGTCTCCTTCGGCACCGGGTTCACCGGCCGCCGCGCCATGGGCTACCGCGCGCTCACCTGGTCGTTCATGGCGTCCTACGTCCGCGCCTACCGCGGCCTGCTGCGCGGCGACGTCGTCGAGTGGGAAGGGGCGCGGATGCGGATGCTGCACCCCGACGGCCACGCTCCCGCCCGGCCGATCGAGGTTCCCGTCCTGATCGGGGCCCTGGGGCCGAAGGGGCACCGGGTGGCCAAGGAGCTCGGCGACGGGCTGTACGTGACTCTGCAGCTGCCCGAGTTCGCGAGCGAGTACTCCTGGGTGCCCTACCTGGTTTGGGGCACGGTGCTCGACCCGGGAGAGCCCACCGGCACCGAGCACGCGCGCCGGGCCGCCGGCCCCGGGTGGGCGCTGGCCTACCACGGCGCCTATGAGTTCGGCGGCCCGCCGGCCGTGCGGGAACTGCCGGGTGGCCCGGAATGGCTGGCGGTGGTCGAGCGGACCCCGCCGGAGCACCGGCACCTCGCGGTCCACAGTGGACACTGCGTGGAGCTGGGGGAGGCCGACCGGGCGGCGTGGCGGGCCGGTGGCCACGCGATGCTGCGGGAGGTGACGATGACCGGCACGCGCGAAGAGATCCGGGAACGGCTGGCCGACGTCGCCGCCCGGGGCGTCACCGAGATCGTGTTCCAGCCCTGCGGGCCCGACGTCCGGGCCGAGCTCGAGCGCTTCCACGACGCCGCCACCGCGTGACGCCGGCAAGCGCTTAGTGGCGGCGCGCACATCGTCCCCGCGCGCGGGGCCCGGTCCCAGTACGCTCTCTGGCTAAGCGCTTGCTCAGCAACGGAGGTGGACATGCGGATCGGGACCGCGATCAACTACGCCGGCGGCTTCGCCGACAGCGTGGCGGACATCGTCGAGCTGGAGAAGGTGGGACTCGACGTCGCGTTCGTTCCCGAGGCCTACTCCTTCGACGCCGTCAGCCAGCTCGGCTACCTGGCGGCGAAGACCGAGCGCGTCCAGCTCGCGTCGGGCATCTTCCAGATCTACACGCGCACGCCGACGCTGACCGCGATGACCGCGGCCGGGCTCGACTTCGTCTCCGACGGGCGGTTCATCCTCGGGCTCGGCGCCTCCGGACCGCAGGTCATCGAAGGCTTCCACGGCGTGAAGTACGACGCGCCGCTGGCCCGTACCCGCGAGATCGTCGAAATCTGCCGCCAGGTGTGGCGCCGCGAACGCGTGGTCCACGACGGCAGGCACTACACGATCCCGCTGCCGCCGGAGCAGGGCACCGGCCTCGGCAAGCCGCTCAAGCTGATCAACCACCCGGTGCGCGAGCGGATCCCGGTGCTGCTGGCCTCGCTCGGGCCGAAGAACGTCGCGCTCACCGCGGAAATCGCCGAAGGCTGGCAGCCGATCTTCTTCCACCCGGAGAAGGCGGCCGACGTCTGGGGCGAGTCCCTCGCGGCGGGCAAGGCGAAGCGCGACCCGGCGCTGGGCGAGCTGGACACGTTCGTCAGCGCGGCACTGGCGATCGGCGACGACGTCGAGCCGCTGCTCGACCATCTGCGCCCGATCGTGGCGCTGTACGTCGGCGGCATGGGCGCGCGCGGCAAGAACTTCTACAACGACCTCGCCTGCCGCTACGGCTACGAGGCCGAGGCGAAGCTGATCCAGGACCTGTACCTCGACGGCAAGAAGGAGGAGGCCGCGGCGGCGGTGCCGGTCGAGCTGCTGCGCTCGATCTCGCTGGTCGGCCCGGCCGGGTACGTGAAGGAGCGCTTGGCGGCGTTCGAGGAAGCGGGCGCGACGACGCTGGTGGTCAACCCGATGCTGCCCGGCCGCGAGGCGCGGGTGTCGGCGGTGGCCCGGCTGCGCGAACTGCTCGGCTGACAACTCGCGCCGGGGTCAGACCGGCGTCGCGTACACGGCGACCCGCGGCGAATCCGTCCCGGCGAAGTCGTGGGTCCCGTCGCTGGTGATGAGCCGCAGTTCCGGCCCCGGCCCGTCGGGGGCGACCAGCGTGCTGTCCGGCTCGTCCGGTGCGAAGGTCTCGGTCCGGCGGACCGTGAACCGGGCCTCGCGGCCTTCGTCGTCGCGGACCACGACCGCCGCGCCCGGCTGCAGCGTGCCGAGGCGGGCGAACGCGCCCCGCGAGAACCCGAACCCCGCGTGCCCGGACAGCACCGCCACGCCGGGCGCTCCTGGCGCCGGCCCGTCGGCGAACCAGCCGACGCCCAGCGCGGTGCCGGGCTGCTCGCGGCGGCCGGCGATGTGGCCGAGCTCGACGACGTGGTTCAGCGCGAGTCCCAGGTCGGGGATCACCAGCGCGGTGGGCAGGAGACCGGTCGCGGGCCGCTCCCCGGCCGCCGCGCCCGGGGTCGTCGAGGCGGCCGGCGCGAGCACCGTCGTGACTCCGAGCAGGACGCAGCCGAGCCCGGCCACCACCGCGAGCACGGCGGCGGCCGGCCCGACGAGCTTTCCCTGCCGCACGCCGGTAAGTCGGGGCCACGGGAGTGGGCGTTACCGAATCGTGTCCAGACGTGGCGGGGTTCACTCAATTGGGTTATCCCGCTGTGACCTTCGCGTCAAGAAGGTCCGTCCGGAGGAGGTAAATCCGACAATTCCCGGCGAACCGCCGCGAACTGCGGCATGATTGCCGGTTTCGACCTGTCGAACGGGGGATATCCACCGGGCGGAAGTGAGGTGCGCCGAGTCGTGCGAAGAATCGAAGAACCCGCGGTGGGCGTACTGGACGTCGGATCGTTCAGCGCCCGCCTGGTCGTGGTCCCGGTGGACGGCTCGCCGCGCGAGCCGGTGCTGAACCACCAGACGCGGCTGCGCCTCGACCGCGCGCTCGACGCCCGCGGCCGGCTCACCGACCGCGGGATCGCCGACGTCACGGCCGCCGTCGCCGCGGGCATGACGGCCGCCTACCGCCACGGCGTGCACGACGTCTTCCCGTTCGCGACGTCCTCGATCCGCGACGCCGCCAACGCGGCCGACGTCGTCCGGCACGTCGCCGGCGAAACCGGGGTCGAGCTGCGGTTCCTCTCCGGCCGCCGCGAGGCCGAGCTGACCTACCTGGCCACCCGCCGCTGGTACGGCGCGGAGGCGGGCCCGCTGCTGGTGCTCGACATCGGCGGGGGCACCGTCGAGCTGGCCGCGGGCCGCGGCGACAAGGCCACCTTCGCGCGGTCGCTGCCGCTGGGCGCGCGCTCGATGACCCGTGACTGGCTGCCGGGCGAGCGCGTGTCGACCAAGCAGGTCAAGGCACTGCGCGCGCACGCCCTCGACGTCGTGACCACCACGCTCGGCGCCGCCGACGTCGACGACCCGACGGTCGTCGGCTGCTCGAAGGTGCTGCAGCAGCTCGCGCGGCTGGCCGGGGCGCGGCCGAACAAGTGCAAGGAGCTGCGGCTCGAAGACCTGCGCGCCTGGATCCCGCGGCTCGCCGCGCTGCCGCCGTCGAAGCGCGCGAAGCTGCCCGGCATCTCCCGCAGCCGCGCGCACCAGGCCCTGGCGGGCGCGATCGTGGCGGAGGCGCTGCTGACGGTCGCCGGCGGCAAGGTCGCGATCTGCCCGTGGTCGACCCGCGACGGCCTGCTGCTCACCCTGCAGGACCGCGCGCGGCAAAAAGCGGGCGACGGCGTCGCCGCCTGACCTCTGGCCGCGACCGGGAAAACCGGGTATCCCGGAGAGCATGAGCGAGCAGCAGCGCATCCACGCCCTGGACGACGAAGACGAGGAACTCCCCAAGCTGCCGACACCCGGCCAGCTGACGCACGACGTGCCGACCGCGCCGGACCCCGACGTCAGCCCGGGCGGGACCGAGGAGGTCCCGGCCCCACCCGGGCGGGAGGCCGCGAGCGACCTCCCGCAGTGACGGTTCAGACGTAGTAGACCTCGCTGATCGGGTTCGCCGGCTCCGCGTACTGGCGCACCTTCTCCGAGTCGCGCCGCATCGGAGCGCGACCCGGCGGCTGCACCGGCGGGTCGCCCGCGTCGATCTTCGGGATCGTGAAGCGCTGCGGCTCCGCGGTGAGCGTGATGCGCTCGCCGTGGTGCAGCACTTCCAGCGGATCGCCGTCCAGCACGTGGTAGGTCGCCTGGTCGCGGTCGATCTCGACCTGGAACCGCGTGCCGCGGAACATCAGCCGGAAGGTGATCCGGTCCAGCTGCGTCGGCAGCCGTGGCGCGAAGGCCAGCGTGCCGCCGTGGTCGCGCAGCCCGCCGAAGCCCGCGACCGCGCCCTGCCACGCCCCGGCCAGCGACGCCATGTGCAGGCCGTTGCGGACGTTGTTGTGCACGTCGTGCAGGTCGGTCAGCGCCGCCTCGGCGAGGTAGTCGTAGGCCAGGTCGAGGTGCCCGACCTCGGCCGCCACCACCGCCTGCGTCCCCGCCGACAGCGAGGAGTCGCGCACGGTCCTCGCCTCGTAGTAGGCGAAGTCGCGGGCCTTTTCCGCGGGGCTGAACGAGTCGCCGCACAGGTGCAGTGCCAGCACCAGGTCCGCCTGCTTCACGACCTGCTTGCGGTAGAGGTCGAAGTACGGGTAGTGCAGCAGCAGCGGGTAGTGCGCGAGGTCGGTGTTCTCGTAGTCCCACTCGTCGTGGTCGAGGAACCCCTCCGACTGCGGGTGCACGCCGAGCTCTTCGTCGTAGGGCAGGTACATCGCCGCGGCGGCCGCGCGCCACGAGTCCAGCTCGACGGTGTCGACGCCGAAGTGCGCGGCCACGTCCGGGTGCCGCTCGCACGAGTCCGCGGCGGCCAGCAGGTTCCGGCGCGCCATCAGGTTCGTGTAGACGTTGTTGTCCGCCACGGCGGAGTACTCGTCGGGCCCGGTGACGCCGTCGATGCGGAAGTCGCCGTGCCGGTCGTGGTGCCCCAGTGACGCCCACAGCCGCGCGGTTTCCAGCAGCAGCTCGGTGCCGTAGTCGCGTTCGAACTCCTCGTCGCCGGTGGCGTTGAGGTAGCGCAGGACGGCGTCGGCGATGTCCGCGCTGACGTGGAACGCGGCCGTGCCCGCGGGCCAGTACGCCGAGCACTCGGCGCCGTTGATCGACCGCCACGGGAACGCCGCGCCGCGCAACCCCAGCTGGTGCGCGCGTTCCCGTGCTTTGTCCATTGTGGAATGACGCCAGCGCAGGGCGTCGCGCGCCGCGTCCGGCATCGTGTAGGTCAGCACCGGCAGGACGAACGACTCGGTGTCCCAGAAGGCGTGCCCGTCGTAGCCCGGGCCGGTCAGCCCCTTGCCGGCGATCGCGCGGCTCTCGCCGCGGGCTCCGGCCTGCAGGAGGTGGAACAGCGCGAAGCGGACCGCTTGCTGCAGCTCGGGATCGCCCTCGATCTCGATGTCCGAGGTCGCCCAGAAGTCGTCGAGGAACTGGCGCTGCTCGGTGACCAGGCCCTTCCAGCCGGTCTGGCGCGCGCCCGCGAGCGCGGCCTCGACCTGCGAGCGCAGGGCGGGCACCGAGCGCTGCGCGGACCAGCCGTAGGCGAGGAACTTCGTGATGCGCAGCCGGCCGCCCTTCGGCACGTCGACCGCGACGGTGAGCCGCGCGAGGTCCTCCTCGGAGTGGATGCGGGCGCGGATGCCGTCGTCCACCTCGATCTTGTGGTCCATCGCCGCGGCCATCCGCAGCCCGGAGCGGCGGGTCTGGTGCACCAGCACGGCGTTGTAGTCCGACGCGCGGTGGAACTCGCCGACCAGCGGCGAGTTCAGCGCGGCGGCCACCCGCGGGTCGCTGGTGTCGGACTCGATCGGCTCGTTGGCCAGCAGGTCGGACTGGACGACCAGCTGCAGGTCCTCGTCGAGCGGCTCGACCTCGTAGCGGATCGCGGCGATCGCGCGCTGGGTGAACGACACCAGCCGCTCGGTGCGCACGCGGACCCGCCGCCCGGTCGGCGACGACCACTCGGTGGTCCGGCTCAGCGTGCCCTTGCGGAAGTCGAGCACGCGGTCGTGCGCGGTGGCCGCGCCGTAGCGCATGTCGAGCGGCTCGTCCTCGACGAGCAGCCGGATGATCTTGCCGTCGGTCACGTTGACGACGGTCTGGCCCTCTTCGGGGTAGCCGTAGCCGGCCTCGGCGTAGGGGAGTTCGTGCTGCTCGTAGAAGCCGTTGAGGTAGGTGCCGGGCAGCCCGCGCGGCTCGGCCTCCTCGAGCGTGCCGCGCAGCCCGATGTGCCCGTTCGACACCGCGAACGCGGATTCGGTGCGCTGCAGCGCGTCGACGTCCATGCCGCGCCAGCGCAGCTCCCACGGCGAGCATTCGTAGCCGCGGGGTTCTTCTTCGGTCATCAATCCTCCAGCAGGTCGGCGAGGTCGTCGACGACGATGTCGGCCCCGTGCGCCTTCAGCTCGGCGGCCTGGTCGGCCCGGTTCACGCCCACGACGTACCCGAAGCCGCCGGCCTTGCCGGCCTGGACGCCGGACTGGGCGTCTTCGAACACGGCCGCGTGCGCGGGTTCGACGCCGAGCGCCGCGGCGCCGGCCAGGAACGAGTCCGGCGCGGGCTTGCCCTTGAGGTGGCGCTCGCGGATGACGAGCCCGTCGACGCGGGCTTCGACGTACTTGCTCAGGTCGGCGCCGTCGAGGACCTTCGCGCCGTTCGCGGACGACGTCACCACCGCGATGCGCAGGCCGGCCGCCTTGACCGCCTCGAGGTAGCGCACGGAGCCGGGGTAGGGGTTGACGCCCCGCTCGTCGATGATCTTCAGGACCAGCTCGTTCTTGCGGTTGCCGACGCCGTTGACGGTCGGGGCGTCCACCGGGTCGTCGGGCGTGCCCTCGGGCAGCTCGATCCCGCGTGAGCGCAGGAATTCTCGGACGCCGTCGGCGCGCGGCCGGCCGTCCACATAGGTCGCGTAGTCCTGTGCGGTGAACTCGCGGAAGTCTTCGCCGTCGCGGGCGCGCAGGAACTCGTCGAAAGTCCGTTTCCAGGCTTCGCTGTGGAGTACGGCCGTACCGGTAAGCACTCCGTCGAGATCGAACAGGCAGGCGGTGATGGTCTCGGGCAATCCCGTCATGCGAGCACGCTACCGGTCACCCGGATCGGGCGAGGACTCCTGGGGGTGCGGGCGCACCCGATGGATGAGTTCGTGCACGGTCGCGTCGGCGAGCCGGTAGCGCACGACGCGTCCGGTGCGCTGCGTGGTGACCAGTCCGTGCGCGCGCAGCAGCCGCAGCGCCTGCGAAACCGCGGTGTCGGTCATCCCGGTGACCGCGGCGAGGTCGGTGACGCTGATTTCGCGGGCGTAGTGGATCGAGACGAGCAGCGCCAGCCGGGACGGGTCGGCGACGACGGAGAAGCGCTGGGCCCACTCGTCGATGACGGCGCGGTCGCCCAGCCCGTCGACCGCGGCCGCGACGCGTTCCGGGTCGATCAGCTTGCGGTCGGTGCTCACCCCCGGATGATTCCACCCGCCCGGCGGCCGGACCACCGGTGGCCTGGGTCACGCGCCGCTTGACGGCGGCGGACGCGCGGGCGAAGCTGCGGTTAAGACAGTTGTCATAGTCGAGGAGCCGGGATGACCGACGTCGAAGCGCAGGTCCGTTCGAAGACCATCACGTGGCAGGACCCCCTGGCGACGGCCCGGCTCGGCGCCACGATGTCCGGCTTCGACTACCTGACGGCCGTCGCCGAGGGACGCGTCCCCGGCCCGCCGATCGCCGCGCACTTCGGGCTGCGCTGGGAGCACATCGGCCACGGCGAGGTCGTCGCGGTCGCCGAGCCGGACGAGTCGCTGTACAACCCGATCGGAATGGTCCACGGCGGTGTCGCGGCCACGATGCTGGACTCGGTGGTCGGCTGCGCGGTGCACACGACGCTGCCGGCCGGCGTCGGCTACTCGTCGGTGGAGCTGAAAGTGAGCTACCTGCGCGCGATCCACGCGGGCCGCGGCGAGATCCGCGCGACCGGCCGCGTGGTGAAGGAGGGTTCGCGGATCGCGTTCGCCGAAGGGGAGATCCGCGACGCCGAGGGCAGGCTGCTGGCCACGGCGTCGGGGACCTGCGTCATCACGCGCTGAGGGGCTGCTTGACGTCCCAGTGCTCGACGAGGAGGCCGTCCTCGACGCGCAGGATGTCGACGACGGCGGCGCCCGCCACGTGCAGGTGCACCACGACGAAGTCGTTCTCGGCCACCACGTGCCGGATTTCCGCGGTCGCATCGGCCAGTGGTGAGTTCTTGACGGCGTCGGCGAAGGCGTCGCGGCCGTTGGGCAGGCCCGGGCTGTGGGTGACGAAATCGGGGTGGAGCGCGGCTTTCGCGGCGTCGAAGTCCTTGTGCACGAACAGGTTCTCGAAGCAGTCGACGACGATCATGCGGTTCGTTTCGCTCATGGTCCGATTCTCGCGCGGCCGTCGATTACGCCGGGGGTAATCAGCGGGGCGGCCGGACGCGCCGGGCGCGGATCGCGTCGTCGCCACCGAAGCGGCCGATGATCGCCGCCAGCAGGGCGCGGGCGTCCTCGACCCGGGCTTCGCCGAACTCCGCTTCCAGTTCGTCCTGAAGTTCCTTCCTGAGCGCTCGCGTGGCTTCGACCGCGTTGCGCGCGTATTCGGTCAGGTGCAGCAGCCTGGTGCGCGCGTCCTCCGGGGCGGGCTCGCGGCTCAGCAGCCCCCGGCGTTCGAGATCGGCGACGGCCTTCGATGCCGCTTGCTGGGTCACGCCCATGCGTTCGGCGAGCGCGGTGATGGACAGCGGCGCGGCCAGGACGTGCTGGATGACGACGCCGTCGTTGAACCTGAGGTCGCCGAAGCGGTTTTCGGCGAGGCGCCGCTGGACCTCGTCGGTCATCGCCCAGCCCGCGAAGAGCGCGGTGAGGGAGAGGTCGAGGGTGCTAGGATGCACAACCATGGTTGTGGAATCTAGCAGAGTGCCGGCCGGGCTGGCCGAAGCGTTCGTGCGCGTGGCGCACCGGATCGTCTGGTGCACGCTGGTGACCGTCGACGGCCGGGGCCGGCCGCGCTCACGGGTGGTCCACCCGATCTGGGAGCGCGGCGCGGACGGGCTGACCGGGTGGCTGTTCACCCGCCCGACGCCGCTGAAGGTGGCGCACCTGGCGGCGTCGCCGTACGTGTCGTGCTCGTACTGGGACCCGAAGCACGAGGTGGCGGTGGCGGAGTGCCGCGCGGAGTTCGCCGACGACGAGCCGGCGCGGAAGTACTTGTGGGAGCTGTTCGCGTCGGCCCCGGAACCCCTGGGCTACGACCCGAAGATCCTGGGCGGCGAGGACCACCGCGACCCGAAGATCACGGTGCTGAAGCTGACCCCGTGGCGCATCTCGACCGGCGGCGAAGCCTGGCGCGCGGCTTAGGCCGCGCCCACGCGGCGGTCGAAGACCAGCCCTTCGGCCGCCCGCAGCCCCACGCTGATCGCCCCCGCCAGCACCGCGTCCTCGCCCAGTTCGCCCTGGACCACCTTCGGCACCAACGGCGTGAACGCCCGCAGCGCCCGGTCCAGCGGCTCCAGCAGCAGGTCCGCCGCGGTCCCCATCCCACCGCCCAGGACGATCAGCTCCGGGTCGATCACCGCCGCCACCGAGGCGACCGTGTACGCCAGCCTGTCCGCCTCCGCCTCCAGTGCCTGCTTCGCCAGTTCGTCGCCCTCGCGGGCCAGCCGGAACACCTCGCGGGCCGATTTCGCCGTGCCCAGGCCGAGTTCGCGGGCGCCGCGGACCACCGACTGCGCCGCCGTCGCCTCTTCCAGGTGGCCGCGGGCCGGCGGCGCGCCGTCCTCCTCCGACGACCGCGTGCGGCCGTACGGGAGGTAGCCGATCTCGCCCGCCGCGCCCGTCGCGCCGCGGAACACCCGGCCGTCGACCATCATGCCCATGCCGACGCCCGTGCCGATCGTGATGCAGCCGAACACCGACGCCCCGCGCGCGGCGCCGCTCTCGCCCTCGCCGACGGCCGTCAGGTTCGCGTCGTTCTCCACCATCAGGTCCGGCCCCAGCGCGGCCTCGAGGTCGTCGATCAGGCCCGCCCGGCCCCAGCCCGGCAGGTTCGGCGCGTGCCGGAAGCAGCGCTTCTCCGGATCGGCGACGCCGGGGGAGCCGACCACGCGGACAACGATGTCGGCCGCCGACAGCCGCGCCTCGGCGATCGCCGAAGCCGCGATCTTGCCGACCGCCGTCACCAGCGCCGCGCCGGAGCGGGCGGTGTTGCGCTCGTCCCGGCGGGCGACGATCGTGCGGCCCAGGTCGGACACCGCGACGCGGATGTGCTCGCGCCCGATGTCGACGCCCAGCACGTACCCCGCGGTGGGGTCGGCCTCGTACAGCACGGCCGAGCGGCCGGTACCGGTCGACGTCTGCCCGGTCGGGCGCGCCAGCCCGGCGGCTTCGAGCGCCAGCAGGGCCTGGCTCACCGTCGGCTTCGACAGCCCGGTTTCCTTCGCCACCTGCGGCCGGGTCGCCGCGCCGCTGCGGCGCAGCAGGTCGAGCACCGCCCGCTGGTTGATCTTGCGCATCCCGGCGGGGGTCCCGACCGTTGGAGCATCTACGCCGGCCACCCGTGCCCGCCTCCTGTCGTCTTCGTGCTTCCTGCCACGCTAGCCGTCCGAGCCCCGGTTTCGCCGGAATACGCCCGCTTCGGGACCCGTTGACCGGGGCATGAGCACTCCGGTACGCGGCCGGGTCCGCGTGGCACAAGGCGCGAAGCGGGTGCGGGTGTTCCTCGGCGGCCAGGTCGTCGCGGACACGGTGCACCCCCTTCTGGTGTGGGAAGTCCCGTACTACCCCACGTACTACTTCCCGCGCGCGGACGTCGTGAGCGGCGTTCTCGCCCCCTCCGGCCGGACGTCGCACTCGCCCAGCCGCGGAGAAGGTGTTCTGTCGACGATAAAGGCCGGCCGGGCCGAGGCGGTGGACGGCGCGCTGGAGTACCCGGATTCGCCGATCGAACAGCTGCGCGACCACGTCCGCTTCGAGTTCGGCGCGTTCGACTGGTTCGAAGAGGACGAACAGATCTTCACGCACCCGCGCGACCCCGGCGTGCGCGTCGACGTCCTGCCGAGCTCGCGCCACGTGCGGATCGAGGTCGACGGCGTCACCGTCGCCGACACCGTGCGGCCGCACCTGCTGTTCGAGACCGGCCTGCCGACCCGGTACTACCTGCCCCGCGTGGACGTCCGGATGGACCTGCTGGAGAAGATCGACACCGTGACGCACTGCCCGTACAAGGGCGCCGCGGAGCACTTCGACGTGAACGGGCACGCCGATCTCGCGTGGAGCTACCCGACGCCGCTGCCCGAGAGCACCCGCGTGGCCGGCCTGGTGGCGTTCCTCGACGAGAAGGTAGACGTCTACGTCGACGGCGTCCGGCAGGAGCGGCCGAAGACGAAGTTCGCCTAAGCGTCCGGCAGCCAGTTCCCGTGGAAGCCCGCGGGCACGCGCTGCGGGAGGTGGACGGTGGCGACGGGCGCCGCGGCGACGTTCCCCGCGTCGAGCACGACGAGGTCGCTGCGGTCCTCGGCCGCGTCGTGGACGTAGGTCAGCAGCCAGCCTTCGCCGTGCTCCGCCGGGACGAACACCGCTTCGCCGGGGACTCGTCCGTCGCCGAAGGCGTGCTCGGCCGACGTGCCGGCGTGGAGGTCGTAGCGGCGCAGGAGGTGCCGGCCGGTGACGTGCCCGAACCGCGCGTCGGACCCGGCGAGCCGGTCGTCGATGCGGGGGAACTCGCCCGGCCGGTCGTCGAGCCGGTCTTCGGTCACCGTGCCCGCGACGAGGTCGATCGTCCAGCGCGTCAGGTACGCCGGCGGGTCCTCGTGGCCCGCCCACCACTGGTGGTCGTAGCGGAGGACGTGCACGACGATCCGGCCGTCCGGGGTGTCGAACGCGTTGAGCGTGTGGAAGACGTAGCAGGGCTCGATCTCCAGCCAGCGCACGCCCGCTTCGGGCCGGTCGCGGCGCAGTACCCCGAGGCGGGCGCCGTAGCCCGGATTCCACGCGTAGGGCATGCCCTGCCCGACCGACGCCCGGTCGAAGACGACGGGCAGGTCGTAGAAGACGGCGTGGCTGTTCGTGAGCGCGAAGTCGTGCATCATCGTCAGGCCCGGCACGTCGATCGGCTGCTTGACGACGAGCTTCCCGGCCGCGTCGGCGCGGTAGTAGCTCACGTGCGGCGCGGTGATGCTGCCGTAGCCGAAGAAGTGCAGTTCCCCGGTCTGCGGGCAGATCTTCGGGTGCGCGGTCATCGAGTCGGCCAGCTCGCCGCCGAAGTCGTGGACGCCGACGGTCTCGAGGTCCGTCGTGATCTCGTACGGCAGCGAGGATTCGACGAGCGCGAGCGTGCGGCCGGCGTGGTTGACGACGTGCGTGTTCGCGACACTCGCGTGCAGGTTCCGCGTGCCGTCCTCGTTGTACAGGCGGAGATCCGGGTTCGCGAAGCTGTCGGTGCGCACCCAGCGGTTGCGGTACCAGGCGGCGCGGCCCGCTTCGAGGCGGACGCCGTGGACCATGCCGTCGCCGGTGAACCAGTGCCGGCTGTCCGTCCGGGGGTTGGGGCCGTTGCGCAGGTACCAGCCGGTCAGCTCGGGCGGCAGGGCGCCGGTCACCGGGAGGTCGAACGCGGTCAGCTCGTCGTGGACGGGCGCGTAGGCGCCGGTGAGGTGGAACGCGGAGGTCGTCACGCGGCGGCCCGGGCCCGGACGATGCGCGGGTAGCGGACGGTGAAGGCGACGGGGACCGCGAAGCAGACGACCTTGAGCGCGATCAACGCCACCGTCGCGTGCGGCGCGTAGTTCAGCAGCGTGATGCCGGCGAGGCCGCCGACGGTGAAGCTGATCGCCCAGACGAGCGTGATGACCACGTTGACCCGCTTGAAGATCGGGTTGTCCCAGAGGCTTTCGGGGGTCGTCGTGCGGGCGATGCCGAGGGTGAACGGCTGCCGGATGGCCAGCGAGCCCCAGGCGGTCAGCGCCAGCCACGCGTCGGTGAGCGCGCCGGTGTAGGTCTTCAGCGGCGACGCCGGGAAGGCGAACGCGACGGCGGTGAGCAGCGCGAAGAAGGCGAAGCCGCTCCACTCGAGGATCAGGGTGTCGGCCTTGCGGCCCCGGCGGCGGGCCGGCAGGAGGAGCGCGGTGGAGATCACCAGGCCGGTGAGCCCGGACCAGCGCCAGTCGAACTGCGTCGCGACCACGGCGAACGCGATCCACGGCAGGAGGCTTTTCAAGTAGTTCACGGCGAGTCCCCGTCTCGACATTCCAGTTGTGACATGTCGAAGTTAGAAGCTCCTGAGTCGACATGTCAAGAGTGGAATGTCATGATGGGCGCATGAGCCTTCGACACGCGGTGCTCGGCATGCTGGCCGACGAGCCGGGAAGCGGCTATGACCTGCTGAAACGCTTCGAGCGCGCGATGGCCAACGTCTGGCCGGCGACGCAGAGCCAGCTCTACGGCGAGCTCGGCAAGCTGGAGACGGCGGGCATGATCCGCGTCCACGCCGAAGGCCCCCGCGGGCGCAAGGAGTACGAAATCACCGACGGCGGGCTGGCGGAGCTGCGCCACTGGCTGGTCGAGGTCGACCCGGGCGGCCCCCCGCGCAGTGCGGGGCTGCTGCGGGTCTACTTCCTCGGCTCGGTCTCCCCGGAGCAGGCCCGCGGCTACGTCGCGGCGATGGGCGAGACGGCGACGGAGCGCGAGAAGCGGCTGGCGGAACTGGAAGACACGGTCGACTGGGGCGACGACAACCAGTCCGTCTACGGCCGGCTCGTCCTGGAGTGGGGCAAGCGCTTTTCGGCGATGCAGCGCGAGTGGGCGGAGTGGGCGGTCAAGCAGATCGGATGACCGGCGTATAACGCCCTATTCGGCGGTTCTCTCAGGCAGCGTGCCGGCCGTGGGCCTGGCGGCGGAAGGGGCGCGGCCGCGGCCGTCCGGCCGGGGCGTCCACAGTGGACCCGGAGACCGTCGAGCCGCCGTCGTCGGCCGTCGCCGCCGGTAGTGGTGCGCCGCCGTGGTCGCGGTGACCGCGGTGCACCGTCCAGAGCAGCGCCAGGCCGAGCACAACCAGGACGTGCGTCGCGAGCCGGGCGAGCGTCACCTGGCCCGCCGCCAGGTCGCCGGCCGACAGCACCAGCAGGACCCCGACGAACCCGGCCAGCACCGGCAGCTGCCCGCCCGCCGTCCGGGGCCGCGCCACCGCCGTCAGCAGGCCGATCCCGATCGCCAGGTTCCACGCGCCGCTCTCGTGGCCGAGGTGGGCGAGGCCGTGCCCGCCGTCGGTGCCCAGCAGCTGCGCGAACGCCAGGCCGAGCTGCCCGATCGCCACCACGGCCAGCGCGATCCGCGGGCCCCAGCCTTCGCCCGACGGCGCCGGCGTGCGCTCGAGGATCGCCGCCGTGAGGTCCGGGACCGGCGGCGCCGGGCGCAGCACCATCGCGCGCCGCAGCCCGGCCGCGGCCGCGAACCACTCGCGGCACGCCGCGCAGCCCTCCAGGTGCCGGTCGACGCCGACCGGCTCGTCCTCGCCGTCCAACCGGGCCGAAAGCCCTTCGCGGCACTCCTCGCACTTCACCTCCCAGTAGTCGGACGGCGGGTCCCGGCGGTTCCCGGTTACTGCTAGGTTCCGGACCATGACCCGCGGTGAAGACGACGAACGCGTCACCAGCCTGGCCATGGCCGCGGGCCGCGGCGACCGGCGCGCCCTCGAAGAGTGGGTCCGCGCGACGCAGGCCGATGTCTGGCGCTTCCTCGCCCACCTCACCGACGCCGCCGCGGCCGACGACCTGACCCAAGAGACGTACCTTCGCGCCTTCGGCAGCCTTCGCCGCTTCGCCGGACGTTCGTCGTCGCGGACGTGGCTGCTGTCCATCGCGCGCCGGGTGGTCGTCGACCAGATCCGGGCCGCGGGCGCCCGCCCGAAGATCGCCGACACCGACTGGGAAGCGGCCGCCGAGCGCACGCGCGACCCGGCGGCCGGCTTCGAGGAGCTCGTCGAGCTGGGCCTGCTGCTCGACGGCCTGGAACCGGAGCGGCGCGAAGTCCTCGTGCTGACTCAGGTGCTCGGCCTGTCCTACGCCGAGGCGGCGGACGTCTGCGGCTGCCCGGTCGGCACGGTCCGCTCCCGCGTCGCCCGCGCGCGCGACGACCTGATCCAGGCCCGGCGCGCCCGGGGCGCCGGTTAGCGGACGCCCGGACCGTAGCGGCGCGCCATCCCGACCAGCCATTCCCGGCCGACCGGGTTGGCCGTGTGGACGCGCACTTCCGGCGGCCAGCGGTCGTTTTCGCACAACCACAGCACGACCGGGCGGGTCGTGTCGTCGCCGCCCAGGTCGTGGTCGAGGGAGAGCGCCGTGAACTCGCCGGCGGCGAGCAGGTCGATCGCCGCCGCGCTAGTCTTCGCCCAGGTCCAGCCCGGCGGGGCCGGCCGCAGGTCGTCCACCCAGAGGCGGGTCACGCCGCGAGCAGTTCGCGGGTGCGGGCCTGCTCCGCCGTCGACCCGAACGGGATCACCAGCAGCTCGGTCGCGCCGGCGTCCTCGAGCGACTTCACCTGGCGCCGCACGGTTTCCTCGTCGCCCGCGATGACGCTGTCCGACACGCGTGCGTGCCCGTCGCGGTCCAAAATGGACCGATACGCCGGCACCCGCGCCGCCGCGCCGTAGGTCTCCTCCACCCACGACCGGCGTTCGTCCACTTCGGACGTCACGCAGATCAGCCGGCCGGCCACCACCCGGCCGCCAGCGAGGGTCGGCGCCACGAACTCGCCGATCGCCCGGGGGCCGGCCCACGTCGTGATCACGCCGTCGGCCAGCTCGCCCGCCAGCCGCGTCGAGCCCGGGCTCACCGAGCCGACCAGGACCGCCGGCCGGGACGCCCCGGGCGTCTTCAGCCCGCCCGCGGCCGTCAGGGATTCGCCGTGGACGTCCGCCTTTTCCCCGCGCAGCAGCGGGTTCAGCGCTTCGAGGTACTCGCGCAGGTGCCGCAGCGGGCGGTCGTAGGAGTAGCCGAACTCCTGCTCGACGACGTACTTGTGGCTCAGCCCGACGCCGAGGTGGACCGGCGCGCCGGTCGCGGCCTGGACCGTCAGCGCCTGCGCGGCCATCGTGATCGGGTGGCGCGGGTACGTCGGCACGACGCACGTTCCCAGCTCGACGCCGGGCACGCCGAGTGCGGGCAACGCCGTGAGCGCGTCCCAGCCGCCGCGCTGCGCCAGCCAAACCGTGCTGTAACCGAGCTTCGCGGCTTCGCGTGCCTGCGCGCGCATGTCGTCGAAGCCGACCCCCAGTTCGTCGATCAGGATGCCGGTGCGCATGGTGTCCTCCCAGTTTCAGTACGCGCGCTCGAGCTGCTTCCGGTCGAGCGCGACGGATTCGGTGAACAGCGCGACCACCCGCGGCGCGACGGCCCGCAGCCGCATCGTCGAGACGGCGACCGGCTCGAAGGCGTGCGCGACGGTGTCGGCGAGCAGCGCGGGGGCCGGCGGGGGAGTCTCGACGAGGAACCCGTGCAGCACCGCCCGGTAGGCGACGGCGAGTTCCCGGGCCGGCCGGTCGGTGCGCAGGAGGTCGTTGGCCGCCAGCAGTTCGAGGTACTCGACGAACGCCTCGTCGTGCCGCGGGTCGAGCTTGGCGTGCAGTTTCGGCAGGAGCTTCCCGAGCGTGTCGGCATCATCGGCGTACCCCGCCCGCAGCAGCGGCCGCCCCAGCACGTTCGCGTACTGGACCTCGGTCAGCCGCGACAGCCGCGCGGCGAGCGGGTCGGCGTCGACCGCCCGGACGAGGTCTTCGATGCTGCGCACGGACTCCCGGAGCAGGACGGCGAGGAACAGCTCCTCGCGGTTCTTCCAGTGCAGGTAGACGGTTCCCTTGCCGACCCCCGCGCGCTCGGCGACGTCTTCGATCGTCGTCCGCCGGTAGCCGGCCCGCAGCAGCAGCTCGGCGGCCGCGTCGAGGATCCGCTCGGCCCGCTCGGCGCGGTCTTCGGCTGGAGGCACCCGGCCATCATATGACCAATTTCGAAATCTGGTCAAACGTCGAACCGAAAACGGCGGGACGCACGCCGCGTCCCGCCGTCGGGGTCAGCCGTCCGAGGACTGCTTCCAGAGGTTGATGTCCGCGTCGGTCGCGTGCCCGTCGATCTCGGTCAGCTCCTCGGAGGAGAAGTCGAGGTTGCCGAGCGCGCCGACGTTGTCCTCCAGCTGCGTGACGCTGCTGGCACCGATCAGCACCGACGTCACGCGGCTGTCGCGCAACGCCCACGCGAGCGCCAGCTGCGCCAGCGACTGGCCGCGCCGGGCCGCGATGTCGTTGAGCGCGCGGACGCGGTTCAGGCGGTTCTCGTCCAGGGTGCCCGGGTCGAGCGACTTGCCCTGCGCCGCCCGCGAATCCGCGGGGACGCCCTTCAGGTACTTGTCGGTCAGCAGCCCCTGCGCGAGCGGCGAGAACGCGATGCAGCCGGCGCCCGCCTCTTCGAGGGTGTCGAGGAGCCCGTCCTCTTCGATCCAGCGGTTCAGCATCGAGTACGACGGCTGGTGGATCAGCAGCGGCGTGCCGAGCTCGCGCAGCAGCCGCGCGGCCTCGGCGGTCCGCTCCGAGCTGTACGAAGAAATCCCGACGTAGAGCGCTTTCCCGGCGCGGACGGCGGAGTCGAGCGCCCCGACCGTCTCCTCCAGCGGCGTCTCGGGGTCGAACCGGTGCGAGTAGAAGATGTCGACGTGGTCCAGGCCCATCCGGGCCAGCGACTGGTCCAGTGAGGACAGCAGGTACTTGCGGGAGCCCCACTCGCCGTACGGGCCGGGCCACATGTCGTAGCCGGCCTTGGTCGAGATCACCAGCTCGTCGCGGTACGGCCGGAAGTCGGTGGCCAGCAGCCGCCCGAAGTTCTCCTCCGCCGAGCCGTACGGCGGGCCGTAGTTGTTGGCCAGGTCGAAGTGCGTGATGCCGAGGTCGAACGCGCGGCGCGTGATGTCGCGCTGGGTCTGCAGCGGCCGGTCGTGGCCGAAGTTGTGCCACAGCCCGAGCGAGATCGCGGGCAGCTTGAGCCCGGAACGTCCGCAGCGCCGGTAGGGGATCGTTTCGTATCGGCCGGAAGCCGCAACGTAGGTCACGCGGCCGATGCTAGCCCGAAGGTCGGGTACGCTCCTGGTGAGCGACCGCTTAGGAGGCACGTGGTGGGCACCGGATTCTTCACCTCCGTCGACGACGTGTCGGCCAAGCTGGCCGAAGCCGGTTACCTGGCGTCGACGGCCGTGGCGACCACGGTGTTCCTCGCCGACCGGCTCGGCAAGCCGTTGCTGGTCGAGGGCCCCGCCGGCGTCGGCAAGACCGAGCTCGCCAAGGCCGTCGCGCAGGTCGGCGGCGCACGGCTGGTGCGCCTGCAGTGCTACGAAGGCATCGACGAGGCCCGCGCGCTGTACGAGTGGAACCACGCGAAGCAGCTGCTGCGGATCACCGCCGGCCGCGACGAGACGTGGGAGCAGGCCCGCACCGACATCTTCGGCGAGGAGTTCCTGCTGCGCCGCCCGCTGCTGACGGCGATCTCGTCGGACGAGCCGACCGTGCTGCTCATCGACGAGACCGACAAGGCCGACATGGAGGTCGAGGGCCTGCTGCTGGAGGTGCTCGGCGACTTCCAGGTGACCGTGCCGGAGCTGGGCACGATCACCGCCACGCGCGCGCCGTTCGCCGTGCTGACGTCCAACGCGACGCGCGAGCTGTCCGAGGCGCTGCGCCGCCGGTGCCTGTTCCTGCACATCGACTTCCCGGACGAAGAGCTCGAGCGCGACATCGTCCGGTTGAAGGTTCCGGGCATCGACGCCGCGCTCGCCGACTCCGTCGTCCGGGTGATCGCGGCCCTGCGCGCGATGGACCTGCGCAAGCTGCCCTCGGTCGCCGAGACCATCGACTGGGCCCGCACGCTGCTCGCGCTGGGCGCCTCGACCCTGGACGAGCACGTCGTGCGGGAGAGCCTCGGCGTCGTCCTCAAGCACCAGGACGACATCGCGAAGGCCGGCGCCGGCCTGAAGCTCGAACAGGTCCTGGACGCGTCGTGACCGGCGGCGTGCCGGAGCGGCTCGCGTCGTTCGTCCGGGCACTGCGGGCCCAGGGCATCCCGGCCGGCCCCGCCGAGACGGTCGACGCCGCGGCCGCGCTGGAGGTCCTCGGCATGGACGACCGTTCGCTCGTCCGGGAGGGCCTGGCCGCGGCCCTGGTGCGCCGCGGCGGGCAGCGCGCGGTGTTCGACGCCGCGTTCGACCTGTACTTCCCGGCCGGGATCGGCGCGCCGGAGCGGGCCCGCGAAGACCGGCCGACGACCCTGGAGGAGCTGCGCGCGGAACTGGCGACGGCACTGGCCGACGGCGACCAGCAGGCCCTGGCCCAGCTCGCCGGGCTGGCCGTCGACATGCTGGGCCAGTACGGCTCGGCGTCCGGGCCCGGTGGCGGCTTTTCGGCCCACCAGACGCTGGAGCGGCTCCAGCCGCAGACGCTCATCGCGCGGGTGCTGGCCGCGGTGCGCGGGGGCGGCGCGCCCGGAGAGTTCACCGACCGGCTCGACCGCGACGAGATCCGCCGCCGCGTCGAAGGCTTCCGCGGCCAGGTGCGTACCGAGGCGCGCCGCCGCGCGGCCGAGGTCCGCGGCCGCGAACGCGTCGCCAAGCACGCCATCGCGCCCGCGCCCGACCGCGTCGACTTCCTCATCGCCAGCCGCACCCAGCTCGCCGAGCTGCGGCGCACGATCCAGCCGCTGTCCCGCAAGCTGGCGACGCGCTTGGCGGCGCGCCGCCGCCGGATGACGCGCGGGCAGATCGACCTGCGCCGCACGCTGCGGCGGTCGCTGTCGACCGGCGGGGTCCCGGTGCGCCCCGCCTACCGCCACCGGCGGCCCGGCCGGCCGGAGATCGTGCTGCTGTGCGACCTGTCCGGCTCGGTGGCCGGGTTCGCGAACTTCACGATGCTGCTGGTGCAGGCGCTGCGCGACCAGTTCAGCAAGATCCGGGTGTTCGCGTTCGTCGACAGCGCCGACGAGGTCACCCACCTGGTCACCACCGGCGCGGCCGACCCGGAGCACCTCGGCGCGCGCATGCTGTCCGAAGCGGCGCTGGTGCGCTGGGACGGCCACAGCGACTACGGCGGCTCCCTGCGCCAGTTCACCGCGAACTGGCTCGACGCGGTCGGCCCGCGGACGTCGGTGCTGATCCTCGGCGACGCCCGCACCAACGGCGGCGACCCCAACCTCGACGCCGTCCGCGAGATCAAGGCCCGCGCCCGGCACGTCTACTGGCTGAATCCCGAGCGGCGGTCGCTGTGGTCGACCGGCGACTCGGCGGCGCTGGAGTACGCCGAGGTCGTCGAGATGCACGAGTGCCGCACGGTGCACCAGCTGGGCGCGCTGGTCACCCGCCTGCTGCCGGTGTGAGCCACGCGTCGATGTCGCGCAGCATCCGCTCCTTCGTCGCTTCGGGCGCGAAGGACGCCGTGACGCTCGCCCGGGCGAAGCCGGCCATCGCCGTGTCGTCGTAACCGAAGGCGTCGCGGACGCGCGCGTACTCCGCGGCCAGGTTCGCGCCGGTGACCGACGGGACGTCGGTGTTGAGCGTGACCGTCAGCCCGGCCTCGACCAGCCGGGGGAGCGGGTGCTCCGGCAGGGACGGGACCAGCCCGAGCGTCACGTTCGACGACGGGCAGACCTCCAGCGCGAGCCCCCGTTCGCGGACCTCGGTGACGAGCGCGGGGTCGTCGAGGACGCGGATGCCGTGGCCGAGCCGTTCGGTGCGGCCGACTTCGAGGGCTTCGCGGATGCTGTCCGGGCCGGCGTCCTCGCCGGTGTGGTGCAGCAGGTGGAGGCCTGCCGCGCGGGCCTTCTCGAAGACCGTCGCGAAGGGACGGAGGGAGTGGTTCTCCTCGCCCGCCATCCCGATCGCGAACACTTCGTCGTACTTCAGCGCGAGGTCGAGGGTGCGCTCGGCGCGGTCGACCGGACGACGTCGGGAATGGTCCAGCAGCAGCCGCCAGTCGAGGCCGGCGGTGCTCGCGTTCAGTCCTTTGAGGACGGACTCCAGCGGCATCGCGAGGTCGCCGAGGCGTTCCCCGTGCGAGGCCGCGGTGAACGTGAGCTCGGCGTAGCGCGTGCCTTGGGCGGCTTCGTCTTCGCAGTACTCGCGGGCGATGCGTTCGAAGTCTTCGGGACGCCGGAGGCACGAACGGATGAGCGCGTTGTAGTCGGCGAAGGCGCGGAAGCCGTCGAACACCGGCGGCTCGGCGGGGACGGCGACGCCGTTGGCCTCGCCGAGTTCGCGGAGCGTGTCCGGGCGGATCGTGCTCTCCAGGTGGACGTGCAGGTGGGCCTTCGGCAGGGCCGCGAGGTCGCGCATGATCGCGAGCGTAGGCCGCGTCGGGGGTCCCGGGCGCGTGATTTTCGGGGGTGCGGCGGTTTGGCCGTCGTCACACGGGGAACCTCCGGGTGGTTCGTCCGCGTTGTCAGGACGACCGGAAACCCGATCAGGGAGGACCACCGTGCCGTTGATGCGCAAACTGACCATGCTGGCCGGGGCCGCGGGCGCGGCCCGTGCCTACGCGAAGAAGAACCCCGAAAAGGTGAACCAGGTCGTCGGCAAGGCCGCGAAGTTCGTCGACGACAAGACCAAGGGAAAGTACCACCAGCAGATCGCCGGCGCGGTCCGCAAGGTCAACTCGGTGACCGGCCCGGACGGCCGCCCGGGTCCGGCCGCCCGGTAGGTCACTCCGCCGTCAGGACCTCGAGGACGCCTTCGCCGTACTTGGCGAGCTTGTTCTCGCCGACGCCGCTGACCGTGCCCAGCTCGGCCAGTGACGACGGCCGCTGCGTCGCGATCTGACGCAGGGTCGCGTCGTGGAAAACCACGTACGCGGGCACGCCCTGCTCCTTCGCGACGCCGGCCCGCCAGGCACGCAGGCGCTCGAACAGCGGGGCCGCCTCCGCCGGCATGTCCGCCGCGGGGGCGGCCTTCCGCGCGCTGCGGACCCGGGCCGCCGCGGCGCGCTCGGGCTCGCGGCGCAGCATCACTTCGCGGCCGCCGGACAGCACCTCGGCGCTGGCTTCGGTGAGCACCAGCGAGCCGTAGTCGCCTTCGACGGCCAGCAGGCCCTGGGCCAGCAGCTGCCGGACGACCGCGCGCCACTCGGGCTCGCGCAGCTCGGTGCCGATGCCGAACGTCTTGAGCGTGTCGTGCTGGAACTGCGTGACCTTCGGCGTCGACTTGCCGAGCAGGATGTCGATCACCTGGCCCGCGCCGAACTTCTGGCGCCGCTCGTTGCGCAGCCGCACGATCGTCGACAGCAGCTTCTGCGCCGGGATCGTGCCGTCCCACTTCTCCGGCGGGCTCAGGCACGTGTCGCAGTTGCCGCAGGGCTCGGCCTTCTGGCCGAAGTAGTTGAGGATCTGCACGCGCCGGCATTCGACCGTCTCGCACAGCGCCAGCATCGCGTTCAGGTGCGCGGCCTGCCGCCGCCGGTGCGCCTCGTCGCCCTCGGACGTGTCGATCATCTTGCGCTGCTGCACGACGTCCTGCAGCCCGTACGCGAGCCACGCGGTGGACGGCAGCCCGTCCCGGCCCGCGCGCCCGGTCTCCTGGTAGTAGCCCTCGACGGACTTCGGCAGGTCGAGGTGCGCGACGAACCGGACGTCCGGTTTGTCGATGCCCATGCCGAACGCGATCGTGGCGACCACGACCAGGCCGTCCTCGCGCAGGAACCGCGACTGGTGCTTCGCGCGGGTGCGCGCGTCGAGGCCCGCGTGGTACGGCACCGCCGGGATCCCGTTCTGCACCAGGAATTCCGCGGTCTTCTCGACCGAGTTGCGCGACAGGCAGTAGACGATCCCCGCGTCACCCTTGTGCTCGGCCTGCAGCAGCTCCAGGAGCTGCCGCTGCGGCGAGTTCTTGCCGACGATCCGGTACTGGATGTTCGGCCGGTCGAAGCTGGCGACGAAGTGGCGGGCTTCGTCGAGCTTCAGCCGGGCGGAGATCTCCTGGTGCGTGGCCTCGGTCGCCGTCGCGGTCAGCGCGATCCGCGGCACGTCCGGCCAGCGTTCGTGCAGCGAGGACAGCGCCAGGTACTCGGGCCGGAAGTCGTGGCCCCACTGGGAGACGCAGTGCGCTTCGTCGATCGCGAACAGGGCGATCTTCCCGCGGTCGAACAGCCGCGCGGTGGACTCCATCGACAGCCGTTCCGGCGCCAGGTAGAGCAGGTCGAGCTCGCCGGACAGGAACGCCGACTCGACTTCCTGGCGCGCCGCGTAGTCCTGCGTGGAGTTGAGGAACCCGGCGCGGACCCCGGCGTTGCGCAGCGCGTCGACCTGGTCCTGCATCAGCGCGATCAGGGGCGAGACGACCACGCCGACACCGGGCCGCACCAGCGCGGGAATCTGGTAGCACAACGACTTCCCGCCACCGGTGGGCATCAGCACGAGCGCGTCGCCGCCGGCGACCACGTGCTCGACGATCGCCGCCTGGTCGCCGCGGAAGCTGTCGTAGCCGAACACGCGCCGGAGGGTCTCCAGCGCGTCGGACACGGTCGCGAGCTCGGTGTCTGCCACCCGGCCGACTATAGAGCGGGGGTCCGACAGTTCCGGCCCGGCCCGCCGCGGGGTGGCAGACTGGGTCCGTGGAGTACTGGCCGGTTCCCGATCTCGCCGCGCATTTCGCCGGTGCGTGGCGGTTCGACCGTGAGATCCGCACCGCCGACGGCGATCCGGCGGGCGACGTCACCGGCACCGCCACCTTCACCGAGGAGGACGGCGTCCTCGTCTACCGCGAAGCAGGCGAGCTGCGGCTCGGCGGGTACACCGGACCGGTCACCCGGGAGCTGCACTACCGGCCCACCGCGCCCGGCCGCGCCGACGTGCACTTCGACCACGGCGGGTTCTTCCACGCCGTCGACCTGCGCGCCGGGCACTGGGACGCGGACCACCCCTGCCGCGACGACTTCTACCGCGGGAGCTACCGCGTGCTCGACGCGCGCCGCTGGCGGCAGGAGTGGGCGGTCCGCGGCCCGGCGAAGGACCACGTGATCGTCACCCGGTTCCGCCGGCCGCCGGGCTGAGCAGGTCGCCCAGGTCGATCCGGCGCAGGAACTCGCTCCGGATGCGGTCGCCGACCTCGGCGACCAGCCACCCGCCGTCGTCGGCCGGGTCGACGTGCACCCGGAACGGCCGCCGCCCCTTGGGCAGGTCGACCACGCGCGCCAGCTCGTCCGCGACGACCGAGACGTCCGCGTCCGCCGGGGTGATCTCGGCCAGCTTCGCCGCGACCTGGTCCGTCAGGCCCGCGTAGTGCTTCTCGTAGGCCTTCGCGACGGCCTCGTCGGCCGGCTTCCCGGAGTTCGGGAAGTGGTTGGTGCCCGCGGTGAACGCACCCGGCACGATGATCGTGGTGTCGATGCCGAAGCGGGCCACCTCGGCGGCGTAGGAGACCGCGAGGCTGTCCATCGCCGCCTTCGCCGCGAAGTACGGCGCGAGGTAGGGCGGGGTGCCGCCGCGGACGCTGCTGCTCGACACCCACACCAGCAGCCCGTCGCCCTGCGCGCGCAGGTGGGGGAGGGCCGCGCGGTTGACGCGCTGGGTGCCGATCGCGTTGGTGTCGTAGAGCTGCGCGAGCTGCTCCGGCGTGAAGGCCTCGGCCGGGCCGAGCACCATGTGCCCGGCGTTGTGCACGACGACGTCCAGCCGGCCCTGCTCGGCGACGATCCGGGCGATGGCGGCGTCCACCGACTCCTGGCCGGCGACGTCGAGTTCGACGCTGCGCAGGTCGACGTCGTGTTCCCGCGCGTACGCGGCGGCCGCGTCGACCTGGGGCGCGTTGCGGCCGGTGGTGGCGCGCATGCCCGCGTAGACGGTGTGCCCGGCGCGGGCCAGCGCCCGGGCGGAGAGGGCGCCGATCCCGCTGGAGGCGCCGGTGACGACGATGATCACGGTTGTCCTCCTCAGACGATGCCGCCGTTGGCGCGCAGCACCTGGCCGTTGACCCAGCGGGCCGGACCGGCGAGGAACGCGACGACCTCGGCGATGTCCTCGGGCCGGCCGAGCCGCTCGAGCGGCGGCTGCTTGGCCATCCGGGCGATCGTCTCCTCGTCCTTGCCGTCGAGGAACAGCGCGGTCGCCGTCGGGCCGGGCGCGACCGTGTTGACGGTGATGTCGCGGCCGCGCAGCTCGCGCGCCAGGATCATGGTGATCGCCTCGACCGCGCCCTTGGTCGCGTTGTAGATGCCGTAGCCGGGCAGGTTCAGGCCGAGGACCGAGGTCGACGTCGTGATGATCGCGCCGCCCTCGCGCACCCGCCGCGCGGCCTGCTGGGCCACCGCGAACGTGCCGCGGATGTTGGTGCGGTGCACCCGGTCGAGGACCTCGAAGTCGGTGTCGGCGATCGGCGTCGGCGCGTTCATCACGCCGGCCAGGTGGGCGACGACGTCCACTCCGCCGTAGGTGGCCTCCGCGGTGTCGAACAGCTCCGCGACCTGGGTGGGTTCGGCGACGTCGGCGCGGACGGCGATCGCCTGGCCACCGCGCTCGGTGATGGCGTCGACCGCGGCCTTCGCTTCCTTCTCGTTGCCGGCGTAGTTGACGACGACGGCCATGCCATCGGCGGCTAGGCGCTCGGCGACCTGGCGGCCGATGCCGCGCGAGCCGCCGGTGACGATCGCGACCCGGGTTCCGGTGGTGCTCATCGGATGCCTTCTTCCTGTCGGTAACACTGCTTCCGTCTTGCTGTTATCGACGATAGCACTCCGGTGGTAACAACGCTAGTCGTTGGATGTTATCGTCGTTACATCGCTGGTGGGAGCATCGGCATCCGGCGGTATCCGCGCGGCCGGTCGGCCGAATCGCGGAGAAACGCGGTTTTCGGCTCTCCGGTTGCGGGCACACCGGTCGCATCGGGGGCGACATCCGTGAAGGAGTTTGCGCAATGCCCACATGGCTGATCGTCGTGATCGTCGTCGTGGCCGTCGCGGTGCTCGGCGCCGTGATTTGGCTTGTGACACAGGAGATGCAGCGGAAGCGGCTGCAACAGCGGTTCGGCCCGGAGTACGAGCGGGTCGTCAAGGAAAGCGACAACCCCCGTGCGGCGCAACGGGAACTCGCCGAGCGGGAGCGCCGGCACAAGGAGCTCGACATCCGGCCGCTCTCGGCGTCGGCGCGCGAGCGCTACGCCCGGGACTGGGCGCAGGTGCAGGAAAAGTTCGTCGACCAGCCGTCCGCCGCGGTCAGCGAAGCCGACCGGCTCCTCGTGGCGCTGATGGCCGAGCGCGGGTACCCGACCGAGGGTTACGAGCAGCAGGTGACCGACCTTTCCGTGCGGCACGCCAAGACGCTGGAGCACTACCGCGCCGCGCACACCACGCAGCAGAAGCGTGACGGAGCGTCCACTGAGGACCTGCGCGACGCGATGGTCCGCTACCGGACCGTCTTCGAGGACCTGCTGACCGACGGTGCCGACGACGAGCGCGACCGTGACCACGACCGCGGGCACGACCACCACGACCGCCGGAACGGTCACGACCACGACGGCGCCGACCGTCGCGACACCGCCAAGGAAGAGCACCAGGCGTCCGCGCAGCCGCGGACCGAGTGGAACGGAGGACGCTGACCATGACCGAACACCTGACGCGGCACGGCACCGACCACGACGACGACTACGCCCGTGACGACGTGTCCCGCGACGACGCCCGTGACGGCACCGCGGAGGTCCCCGACCAGGAGCGGACCGAGTTCCGCGAGCCGGGCACCGACACCGACCGCGGCACCGGCACCGACCGTGGCACCGACGACCTGGACCGTGGCACCGGCGAGGACCAGAACCTGAGCACCGCCGACCTGGCCTCGGCCTCGGCCGGTCCGGACACCGCCGGCTCCACCGCGGACACCGGTCCCGCGCAGTCGGGCGGCGACGTGGAGACGCCGCCGCTGATCGACGAGGACAAGGTCACCGGGTTCCGCGACCGCTGGCAGAACGTGCAGACCGGCTTCGTCGACGACCCGAAGCAGGCCGTGCGGCAGGCCGACGAGCTCGTCGCTGCCGTGATCAGCGCGCTGGCCACGACGTTCGCCGAGCACAAGAGCGAGCTGGAAGCCCAGTGGCAGCAGGGCGAACCGGCCACCGAAGAGCTGCGGATCGCGCTGCGCCGCTACCGCTCGTTCTTCGACCAGCTGCTGCCGCACTGAGGGCCGCCGCGGTGGCCGGACCCGTTTGCCGGCGGGCATGATCGGGTAGCACGCCGGTGAACGGGTTCAGCAACGGGAGGCAGCCGATGAATGTGGCCGATCTGCTCGTCGACGGGTTCGGCCGGGTCCGGGGGACGGTGCACGCGGCGGTGAAAGGACTCACCGCCGAGCAGCTCCGGACCCGGCTCGACGACGAGGCCAACTCGATCGCCTGGCTGGTGTGGCACCTGACCCGGGTCCAGGACGACCACGTCGCGGACGTGGCCGGGGTCGAGCAGGTGTGGACCGGCCAGGACTGGCTTTCGCGGTTCGGCCTCCCGTTCCCCGCGGGCGACACCGGCTACGGGCACCGCCCGGCCGACGTCGAAGCGGTCCGGGTCGACGATCCCGGCCTGCTCACCGGCTACTACGACGCGGTGCACGAGCAGACCGTCCGGTTCGTGGAGAACCTCGACGACCAGGCGCTCGACCGGATCGTCGACGAGGCGTGGGACCCGCCGGTGTCCCTGGGCGTGCGGCTGATCAGCGTCCTCGACGACGACATCCAGCACGCCGGGCAGGCGATGTTCGTCCGCGGCGTGCTGGACCGCCGCTAGTCCTCGTAGCCGTCGCCCCGGTGGTCGGCCAGGCGCTGCGGGCCGGGCCCGTCGGCGCCGAGCCGGTCGCCCGGGTTGGCGAGCCGGCACTTGGCCAGCGACATGCACCCGCAGCCGATGCAGTCGGTGAGCTGGTCGCGCAGCTGTTCCATCTGGCGGATCCGCGCGGTGAGGTCCTCCTGCCAGCACTTCGAGATCCGCGCCCAGTCGGCCCGGGTCGGCGTGCGGTCGTCGGGCAGGAGCGCGAGCACCTCCCGGATCGCCGACAGCGGCATGCCGACCCGCTGGGACATCCGGATGAAGGTCACCCGCCGCAGCGCGTCGCGGCAGTAGCGGCGCTGGTTGCCCGCGGTGCGCCGGCTGCGGATGAGACCTTCGTCCTCGTAGAACCGCAGGGCCGACGCGGGCACCCCGCTGCGGCGCGAGAGTTCGCCGACGCTCAGGTCGGGCAGGGGCCGGGCTGTGGCGTTCACCATGCTTCCCAGCCAACCACAGGCGCGCGCTTGACTTCAAGCGAGCTTGAAGTCTGATCCTGGCCCGGACGGCAACAACGCCGCTGTGCCAAGGAGGAAGTGTGTCCGAAGCTCCCGTGCGGGTCGCGGTGATCGTGGGAAGTGTCCGGGAAGGACGGTTCGGCCCGGTGGTCGCGGACTGGCTGGCCGGCGTCGCCGGTGAGCACGGCGGGTTCGCGGTCGACGTGGTCGACCTCGCCGAGCCCGACCTGCCGATGGTGCTGCCCGCGTTCGGCGCGACGCCCCCGCCCGCGGTGGTCGCCGAGGTGGCGAAGGTGACGCCGCGGCTCGACGCGGCCGACGCGTTCGTCGTGGTCACCCCGGAGTACAACCACAGCTACCCGGCCTCGCTGAAGAACGCGATCGACTGGCACCGCGGCGAATGGGCCGCCAAACCGGTCGCGTTCGTCTCGTACGGCGGGATGTCGGGCGGCCTGCGCGCGGTCGAGCACCTGCGGGCGGTCTTCGCCGAGCTCCACGCGGTCACGATCCGCGAGACGGTCAGCTTCCACGGTGCCCACACGCGCTTCGGCCCGGACGGCACCCCGACGGACGACGCCGCCGCGATCGCGGCGAAGGCGATGCTCGACCAGCTGGGCTGGTGGGCGCGCTCGCTGAAGGAGGCCCGCGCGGTCCGGCCGTACCCCGGAGCTTGACTTCACGTGCACTTGAAGGCCGACGATGGCGGGCATGACACCGGAGCCGGACCTGCTGGCTCGCCTCGACCGGGCGGACGAGTTGCCGGGCGCGGCCGAGCTACGCGAAGCGACATACGAGTTGTTGCGCTGCGCTCCGGGCGACCGGGTGCTGGACGTCGGCTGCGGCAGGGGGCGGGCGGTCGCGGAGCTGTGCGCCCGCGGTGTGCACGCGGTGGGGGCGGACCGCGACCCGCGCATGCTGGCGGCGGCCCGGGCGCGGAGTGCCGGCGGCTCGGCGGCTCGGCGGCTGATGAGACAGCGGCGCCGGCCCCCAGACCGGCGCAGGGCCTCGCGGCTCGGGCGCATGGTGGCGGAGGTCCGGTCGCGGCCGATGCCGCGCCGCCTTTCCGCGCGGCCCAGGCACGCGGGTTCTTCGCGCCGCCCGGGTTCGTCGAGGCCGGCGTGCTCCGGCTGCCGTTCGCCGACGGCGGGTTCCGCGGCTACCGCGCCGACAAGGTGCTGCACGAACTCGCCGACCCGGCGGCGGCCGTCGCGGAGGCTCGGCGGGTGCTGGCGTCCGGGGGCCGGATCGTGTTGTGCGGGCAGGACTGGGACACACTCGTCCTCGACTCGGACCGGCCGGCCCTGACCCGCGCGATCGTCCACGCCCGCGCCGACACCATCGCCGGCCCCCGCGCGGCCCGGCAGTACCGGACCCTTCTCGTCGACGCCGGGTTCACCGAGGTCGCCGTCGAAGTCAGGACGGTCGTCGACACCGACGGCGGCTTCCGGCCCCTGCTCGACGGTCTCGCCGCCGCGGCCCGGGCTGCCGGCATCGCGACCGACGCGCAGCTCGACGCCTGGCTGAGCGAGCAGTCGGCGCGGGCCGGCGCCGGGCGGTTCTTCCTGGCCGTTCCGATCTTCGTCGCCTCGGCGACGAAGAGTCCACAGTAGACAGTGGTCAGGACGCCTGGCACGCCTGGTACGGCAGCTGGACATCGGGCCCGGACACGGCGATCGTGCCCTCGATCGAGTACCGGCCGTCGGCCGCCAGCGCCGCGAACGCCGTGCAGACCAGCTGGTTGACCCCGACGGCGCCGACGGGCTTCAGCGGGAACGGGACGGTGATCGTCGCCGGCGGACCGGGGACCAGCGAGATCGCTCCGGCCCGGCGCGGCAGGGCCGACACGTACCCGTCGGCCCGCTCGGCCTCGGAAGGTCCGTCCAGCAGCATCGACAGCGCCGCTTCGACACCCACGTCCGTGCCGATCGGGCGCGTCACCGGGGCCGCCCGGCCGTCGAGGACGAAGTAGAGGATCACCTCGGCGTCGCGCCCCGGGCTGCCCGGGTTGCGCAGCGTCGGCGCCGGCCCGGCCGCGACGACCCCGGTCGGCTGGACGCCGCACGCGCTCGCCAGCAGAACCACGGCCAGGGCGAGGAGCTTCTTCACCGCGCCTCCCCTTCGCGGGGCAGGCGCAGCTCGAACCGGGCGCCGGTGCCGGTGTTGGCCGCGACGATGTCGCCGCCGTGCAGCCGCGCGTTCTCGCGCGCGATGGACAGCCCGAGCCCGCTGCCCTCGGACCGCGCCCGGGACGTGTCCGCCTTGGCGAAGCGGTCGAAGACCCGGGGGAGCGCCTCTTCGGGGATGCCCGGCCCGTGGTCGGTGACGGTCAGCACGACGTGACCACCCTCGGCCCGCAGCACCACCTCGACCGGCGGCGCGCCGTGCCGCAGCGCGTTGCCGACGAGGTTCGCCACCACGATGTCCAGCCGCCGCCGGTCGAGCGCGGCCGTGATGCCCGCCGGCAGGTCGGCGACGAGGCCGGAACTCTCCGATCCGGGTTCCCAGCCGCGCGCGGTGAGGCTGTCGGTGACCGCGGCGGCGACGTCCACCTCCTCCCGGCGCAGCTCGGCCCGGCCGGCGTCGAACCGGGAGATCTCGATGAGGTCCTGCACGAGCCGCGTCAGCCGTTTCGTCTCCGCCGAGACCAGCCGCGCGGCCACGGCGGTGTCCTCCGGCAGCTGGCCCGCGTCCTCGTCGAGGACGTCGGTGACCGCGTTCATCGCCGCCAGCGGCGTCCGCAGCTCGTGCGAGACGTCGGCGACGAACCGCCGCGCGTCGGCCTCCATCGCCCGCAGCGTTCCGACCGTGCGCTCCAGCTCGGCTGCGGTGTGGTTGAAGGTCGTGACCAGCTGCGCCAGCTCGTCGGAACCCTTGACGCGCAGCCGCACGTCGAGCCGGCCGCGGCCGAGCTGGTTCGCCGCGGTGTTGAGCGCGCGCACCGGCCGCAGCACCTGCCGTGCCGCCAGCAGCGCCACCGCCACCGCGAACGGGAGGGTCAGCGCGGACGTCTGCCACGCCGTCCGGGACAGTTCGTCGATCGCCGCCTGCTGCTGGCCCAGCGGCGTCCCCGCGTAGACCTCGAGCCCGCTCGTCCGGCCCGACCCGGTCTGCACCGGGATCCCGACGAAGAACATCGGGAACCCCTGGGTGACCACCCGCTGGAACTGGATGTTCGTGCTGTTCGCCACGGCCTCGCGCAGGGACCCGGGCACGTCCTGCGGCGTCATGCCCGACGACGAGTGCAGGTTGCGGTACACGACCAGCGCACCGCTGGGCTTCAGCGCGGCCGCGAACGCGTCGAGCGTGGCCTGGGTCGGCGGCAGCGTGATGGTCGGCAGGTACGCGACGATCTGGTCGCGCAGCTTCAGCATCGTCTGGTCCTGGATGCCCTCGAGGATGGCGTTGCGCGCGGAGACGTAGCTGGCGCCGGCCGCGGCGGTGGCGCCGAGGATCATGATGACCGCGAACGCGGCGACCAGCCGGGGCCGCAGCCCGGCGAGCCACGAGCGGACCTGCCGGATCACGACCGGCCGAACCGGTAGCCGAACCCCCGGACCGTCTGCACGTACTCCGGCTTCGCCGGGACGTCTTCGATCTTCGCGCGCAGCCGCTGCACGCACGCGTCGACGAGCCGCGAGTCCCCCAGGTAGTCGTGGTCCCAGACGGCGGAGAGGATCTGCTGGCGGCTGTACACCTGCCCGGGTGTGCGCGAAAGCTCCAGCAGCAGCTTCAGCTCGGTCGGGGTGAGCGACACGGGGGCGCCGCGCTTGCTCACCTCGAGCCCGGCCCGGTCGATCACCAGGTCGCCGTGGCGTTCCTCCGGTTCCGGCGGCTCGCCCGGCCGCTCGGCGACGGCCCGCCGCAGCACCGCCCGGATCCGCGCGTCCAGCACCCGCGGCTCGACCGGTTTGGCCACGTAGTCGTCCGCGCCCGCTTCGAGCCCGGCGACGACGTCGAAGTCGTCGCTGCGCGCGGTGAGCATGATGATCGGGATCGGCCCGGACGCCCGCATCCGGCGGCAGGTCTCGAACCCGTCCATGCCGGGCAGCATCAGGTCGAGCACGACGATGTCGGGCCGGTGCCGCACGAGCACCTCGATGCCGAGCTCGCCCGATTCGGCCGTGTGCACCACGTGTCCCTGCCGGCGCAGGGCCAGCTGCAGCCCTTCCCGCACCGCCGCGTCGTCTTCTACCACCAGTACCTCGGCCACGGCGCCATTATTCGGAAAAGCGCACGTCGTGGCGACCCGGGCGGATCTTGTAGCAAAACCATGACATCGCGCTGACGGGATCCCGAAATGCCGTCACCACACTCGGGGACATGGCAGTGACTATCTCCGAGACGCGCCCCGTTCCCGTCCGCCACGCGCTCGTGACGAGCGCCGTGTCCCGCACCGCCGTGCTCGCGGCGAGCGCGGCCGGGTTCGCCTTCGCCTTCGTCGCGGCCTATGTGCTCTTCGTCCGCACCGAAGCCGGCCGCAGCGTCGAGAACGGCGTCGTCCGCAGTGCCCAGTCCGCGGGCAACACCGTGGACTGGGCGGCCCCGCTGCGCCAGTCCGACCAGGTGGTCCTGCTCGGCGGCGTGGCCGTGCTGCTGGTGGTGATCGCCCTGGTGCGGCGCCGGTTGGCGCTCGGCGTGACGGCGCTGGTGCTGCTCACCGCGCCGCTCGTGGTGGCCCAGCTGCTCAAGCTGTACGTCCTGGACCGGCCGAGCACGGGCGACCGCTTCGGCGTCGCGAGCCACAACAGCTTCCCGAGCGGGCACGTCAGCGCGGCGATGGCCGTGCTCGTGGCGCTCGCGATCGTCCTGCCGCGCCGCTACCGCCCGCAGGCGCTGGTGCTCGGCGGCCTCGGCGTCGCCTGGGTCGCGGCCGCGACGGTCGCGCTGGGCTGGCACCGGTTGAGCGACACCGTCGGCGGCTGCCTCCTGGTCGCCGCGGTCACCTGCGCCGGGGCGGCGGTGGTGTCCGCCCGCCGCCCCGACGGTGACCGGGTGCCGCCCCTGCCGGTGCTGTGCGGGTTGCTCGCACCGGTCGCCCTGGTGCTGGTGGGCTACCTGGTGCTCGGGACGGCGACGTCCGGTGCCGCCCAGTTCGTGGCCGCGATGGTGCTCGCCGGGCTGTCGGCGATGGCGGTGGTGGTGCTGTTGGTGGGGCCGTTGCGGCGGGTGGCGTTCGACCCGGCCGAGGCCCGCGTCCGGCGGCTCCTGCGCCGCTGAGCCGGGCCAGTTTCGGCGGATTGGCCCGCGACAGCGGGGTATTCGGCGCTTAGCGTCGGGGACGTGCATCCACGGCTCGCCGAAGACCTGAACTCCCTGCCCGACCTGCTCGACGCCGCGCGGAAGCTCGCCGGCGAGGCGCTCGCCGGGCTGCCCGAGCGCCCGGCCGCCGTGCCGCCCCGGGACGTCGCCCGGGCGTCGCTGCCCCTCGAAGGCGCCGGGGCCCGGGGCGCGCTGGAGGAGTTTTCGCAGCGCTGGGAAGCCGGCTTCGCGGGCAGCGCCGGGCCGCGCTACCTCGGGTTCGTCACCGGCGGGACGACCCCGGCGGCGCTCGCCGGGGACTGGCTCACCACCACCTACGACCAGAACCCCGCCAGCGGCCTGGATTCCACGGCGGCGGACCTCGAGCGTGAGACCGTCGGCTGGCTGGCCGAGCTGTTCGGGCTCGGCGCGGAGTTCTCCGGCGCGTTCGTCACCGGTGCCACGATGTCCACCGTCACCGGGCTCGCCATCGCCCGCGAATGGCTCGGCGAACGCGCCGGGGTGCCGGTGTCCGAAGACGGCGCCGCCGCGCTCGGCCCGGTCACCGTGCTGTCCGGCTCGGCGCACTCGAGTGTCCTGAAGGCCCTGTCGTTCCTCGGGATGGGCCGGTCGGCGCTGCGGAAGGTGCCGGTGCTGCCGGGCCGCGAAGCCGTCGACGTCGGCAAGCTGGCGGAGGTGCTCGAGACGCTCGACGGGCCGGCCGTCGTCGTCGCGAACGCGGGCACCGTGAACACCGTCGACTTCGACGACCTGCGCGCGATCGCCGCCCTGAAGCAGCGGTACGACTTCTGGCTGCACGTCGACGCCGCGTTCGGCGGGTTCGCCGCCCTCGTGCCGGAGCACGCGGCGCTGACCGCCGGCCTCGACCAAGCCGACTCGGTGGTCGTCGACCTGCACAAGTGGCTCAACGTGCCCTACGACTCCGCCGTCCAGTTCACCCGCCGCCGCGACCTGCAGCTGCGCGTGTTCGGCAACAAGGCCGCCTACCTCGGCGAGATCGGCGAGACGCCGGACTTCCTGCACCTCACCCGGAGAACTCCCGCCGGCTGCGCGCCCTCCCGGCCTGGTTCTCGCTCGTGGCCTACGGGCGGGACGGGCACCGCGAGATCGTCGAGCGCTGCGTGTCGCTCGCCCGCGACCTCGGCGCGCGGCTCGACGGTTCGCCGAACTGGCGGCTGCTCGCCCCCGTGCGGCTCAACGTCGTCTGCTTCGCCCCGGCTGTCGAACGCGACATCGACGCCCTCGTGCGGGCCATCGCCGAGGACGGCACCACCTTCCTGACCCCGACGGTGTACGACGGCCGCCCCGCCCTGCGCGCCGCCTTCAGCAACTGGCGGACGACCGCGGCCGACGTCGACCGCGTCTTCGCCGCGCTCGAGCGCGTGGCCGCCGGCTAGCTGCGGTCCGACTTCGGCATCAGGTACTTCCAGGGCGAGGCGCCGGCACCCAGCTCGCACGGCACGTGCACCAGGGCCGGCCGGCCCGCGGCGAACGCCTTGTCCAGCGCGCCGCGCAGGTCGTCCGGGGTGCGGGCGGTCAGGCCGAGCGCGCCGAACGTCTCGGCCAGCCGGGCGAAGTCCGGGTTGCGCAGCCGCCCGCCCAACGCGCGGCCCTCGAACAGCCGTTCCTGGTCGAGGTGGACGTTGCCGTAGTAGCCGTTGTCGAACACGACCGCCACCACGTTAAGTCCATATTGGACAGCCGTGGCCAGTTCCTGGGCGGCGAACATGAACCCGCCGTCCCCGGCCACCGACACCACCGGCCGGCCCGGGAACGCCGCCTGCACGCCGAGCGCCGTCGGGTAGCCGAAGCCGAGCGTGCCCTGGTGGCCGCACGTGACGAAGGTGCGCGGCGAGTAGACCTCGAACCCGAAGTAGGACGCGAAGCCGACCTGGCAGATCTCCTCGACGAAGAAGCCGTCGCGCGGCAGCACGTCCCGGATCGCCCGCAGGTACTCCAGCTCCGGGCCGACGTCCGCGAACCGTTCGGCCACGGCCGACTTCACCGCGGCGAACTCCGCGGTCCGGTCCGTCCTCTGTGGACCGGCGGCCGCGGTCAGCGCGGCGGCCGAATCGGCGGCGTCGGCGACGATCGCGACGTCCGCTTCGAGCCGCGTCGCCTGCCGGGGGTCGATGTCGAGCAGGATCGTCTTCAGACCGGCGGGCTTGCCGGGCCAGCGGAACCAGGACAGCTCCATCCGCGAGCCGATGCCGATCACGACGTCGGTCTCCGCCCACCGCTCGAAGCCGGACACGCAGGTGAAGCCCAGCGGGTGGTCGTCGCCGACGATGCCGCGCCCGCCGCGGAACGGCACCACCGGCGCCTGCAGCCGTTCGGCCAGCGCCCGGACCTCGGCAGCCGCGTGCCGCGCGCCGCCGCCCACCATGATCATCGGGTTCCGCGCGCCGGCCAGGAGTTCCGCGGCCCGCTCCACGGCGACCGGGTCGACGACCGGACGCGGGAGCGGCCGCGGACCGACGGGTTCGGCAGGGGCGCGCAGGCCCAGCACGTCCCACGGCACCGCCAGCGAAACCGGCCTCGGCCGCCCGCCCGTGGCTTCGCGGAAGGCGGTCGCCAGCGCGTCCGGGATCCCCGCCGGGTGCTCGACCAGCGCCGACCACTTGGTCATCGTCCGCAGCGTGGCCAGCTGGTCGGGCATTTCGTGCAGGTGCCCGAGCCCGCGGCCGAGGTACGCGCGGGGAATTTCGCCGGTCAGGCACACGACGGGGGCGCCGGCGCCGTGCGCGGACAACAGCGCGGCCGAGGAGTTCAGGACGCCGGGGCCGGGCACGACCGTGTAGACGCCGGGGCGGCCGGTCGCCTGCGCGTAGCCGAACGCCATGTAGGCCACGGTCTGCTCGTGCCGGGCGCCGATCACCCGGATGTCCTCGCCGGCCCGCGCCAGGCTGTCGAACAGGTCGTAGGTCTGCACGCCGGGCAAGCCGAAGACGGTGTCGACGCCGTGGGCCCGCAGGCCGTCGACGATCAGGTCGGCCGCGGTGGGGGCGGGCGGGGTACTCGGCATCGGCGCGGCCTCCTGGGCGTCATCCGTCGGCGGGACCATATATGGTTTCCTACATGATCAGCGCGTCCTCGGGAAGACCTGTCACGAAGTCCCAGCTGGCCTACGAGACGATCAAGGCCAGGATCCTCGACGGCCGGTACGGGCCCGGGTACCGGCTGGTGCTCGACCAGATCGGCCGCGAGCTCGAGGTCAGCGCGGTGCCGGTCCGCGAGGCCCTGCGCCGGCTGGAGGCCGAGGAGCTGATCGAGTTCGAGCGGAACGTCGGCGCCCGGGTGGTCGCCATCGACCCCACGGAGTACCGGCACGCGATGCAGACGGTGGCGATCGTCGAGGGCGCCGCGACCGGCCTCGCCGCACCGCTGCTCACGCCGGCGGACCTGGCGCGCGCCCGTGCGCTGAACGAGCGGATGCGCCGGAGCCTGGCCGAGTTCGACCCGCTGACGTTCACCGCGCTGAACGCGGAGTTCCACGAGGTGCTGTTCAGCGCTTGCCCGAACCCCAACCTGGTGGATCTGGTGCAGCGCTGCTGGACGCGGCTCGCGGCGGTGCGGGACAGCACGTTCGGGTCGGTCCCGGGCCGGGCGCCGGCGTCGGTCGAGGAGCACGAGCGGTTGCTGGCGCTGATCGAGGGTGGCGGTGCGCCGGCGGAGGTCGAGCAGTGCGCGCGGGCCCACCGGCTGGCGACCCTGGACGCCTATCTCGCGCGGGAGCGGTGACCTTCGCCCGAAGGTTGCCCGAGCCGCCTTCGGAGTGTCAGGGTCGGGGATGCCGATCTTCTCCGCGCCCGACGGGACCGCGCTCTCCTTTCGCCTTCTCGGCTCCGGTGGCGAGCCCGTGGTCTGCCTGCCGGGCGGCCCCATGCGCGCCGGGGCGTACCTCGGGGACCTCGGCGGGCTCGGCGCTCGGCTCGCCGTGCTCGATCTGCGGGGAACCGGGGACTCCGAGGCACCCGCCGACCCCGGCACCTACCGGTGTGATCGGCAGGTCGAAGACGTCGAGGCGCTGCGCAAGCACCTCGGCCTCGACCGCCTCGACCTGCTCGGGCACTCGGCCGGGGCCAGCCTCGCCGTCCTCTACGCCGCTCGCTATCCCGGCCGGCTGCGGCGGCTCGCGCTCGTCGCGCCGAGCCCGCGGGCCGTCGGGTTGCAGCTGTCCGTCGACGACCGGCGGCGGATCATGGCCCGGCGGGCCGGCGCGCCCTGGTTCGAGGCCGCCGCCGCGGCCTACGACGCCATCGCCGCGCGGCGGGCGACCAGTGCCGACTGGGCGGCCGTCGCGCCGATGTACTACGGCCGCTGGGACGACGCCGCCCGCCGCCACCAAGCCACCGAGCCGGGTCAGCGCAACGGTGCCGCCGCCCGCGGCTACAACTCCGACGGTGCCTTCGAACCCGAGGTCACGCGGGCCGCGCTCGGGGCCGTCGACGCTCCGGTGCTCGTGCTCGCCGGCGACCTGGACTGGATCGCCAGCCCGGCCGTCGCCGGTGAGTTCGCCGGGCTCTTCCCGGACGGCCGGGTCGTCGTCCTGCCCGGCGCCGCGCACTACCCCTGGCTGGACGACCCCGCCGGGTTCGGGTCAGCTCTCGCGGGTTTCCTGGGGTGACGCCGGGTTCCGGCGCGGCTTGATGCGGACCGCCGGCAGCGCGGGTGCCGGGAGCCGCTGCGGCGTGCCCGTGTAGCCGGTGACGCTGCCGAACTGGTCGGACTCCGCCTCCCACGCCTCGCGGAAGGCCGCGATCTCCTCGTGGGTCCGGCCGACGAAGTTCCACCACATCAAGATCTCTTCGTCGAACGGGGTGCCGCCGAGCAGGAGGAACCGGGCCGGTGCCGTGCCGCGGTTGCTCAACGTCAGCGAGCGCACGCCGGTGCCGACGTAACCCAGCTCCGCCGCGCGGACCTTGGTGCCCGCGACGACGACGTCGCCCGTGTCGACCAGGACGCCGTGCTCGAAGCGGGGGTCGACGCCGAGGGACATGTGGGCGTCCGGGCCCAGCACGATTTCCGCGCCCAGCAGCGGGGTGTAGGTCGGGATCGGGGAGGTGCGCCCGGCCAGCGAGCCGAGGAACACCCGGATTTCCGCGCCTTCGATCCGGTTCACCGAGGGCACGTAGTGGTCGAACGCGCGGGCCGTGTGGCGGTGGCGTTCGGGCAGCGCGACCCAGAGCTGGACGCCGTGCAGCGTCTTCGCCGCCGGGGTCGAGACCTCCGAGTGGCAGATGCCGTGCCCGCCGGTCATCAGGTTGAGCTCGCCGGGGCGGACCATGGCGTGCGTGCCGAGGCTGTCGCGGTGCTCGATCTCGCCGGCGAACAGCCAGCTGACGGTCTGCAGGCCGGTGTGCGGGTGCGGGGCGACGTCCATCGCGCCGGTGACCTCGGTCGGGCCGTAGTGGTCGGCGAAGCACCAGGCGCCGATCAGCGACCGCGACCGCTGGGGGAGCGTCCGCCGGACCCGCATCGCGCGCGGGCCGCCGAGGGGCACCTCGCGCGGGGTGAGGATGTCGACGGCGGGGTGCTCGGGATCGGCGGCCGTGGGGTGGTCGCCACAGGCGACCTCGGCGGGGGCGGCCTCGGTGTTGCTCATGTCCGCCACGGTAGTCGCGTCGCTCGGTGGGGCTCGGGTGCCGGGCGGAGGGAGTGGTGGCGGGTGGGCCGGTCGCGGGTTGGGGTGGAGCCGGTGGTGGCGCTGGTGTGCGGCGGGGTTTGCGCTTGCGTCGGCCAGCCGGGCCAGCCGGGCCAGCCGAGGCAACCGGGCCGGCGCGGGGCCGATATATGCCGGGTGGCGGCTGCATCGGCTGGCCCGGGTCGCCGGACAGCGGCCGGCCGCGGTGGAACCGGCGGGCGGCGCCGCTGGCTCGGCGCCGCCGCGCCCCCGTCGCTGTCCCCGGGCGAACCCCCGCCGGGCGGCGGCGGGCCGAGACCGCCCGGCGGACCAGCCGTCGCGGCCGCTTTGCTTTGTTGAGTTGTCAAGCTTCGCGTCGCCTCTTCAGGCGGCGTGGTGCTGCTGGCGTGCTGCGACTACCGCCTGGCCGTCCGATGTCAGGACTGCCGGGACCAGCTCGCCCGGCAGGCCGGGGCGGGCCGTGTGGAGCAGGCCCAGGTGGGCCAGCGCGTGGGCCGCGAACTGGTCGCCGCAGGAGACTCCGTCGATGAACAAGTCCGGCTCGCTGCTGCACGACATCCGGCCTCGGCCTGCCGCCACCGCTCGCAGCATCGCCAGCATCCGGTGGTTCACCAGGGGGCGCACGGCCGGTGTTCCGGTTTGCTCGTTCATCTCGGTCCCTCCCGCTCGTGGTTCGACCTCGTCTGCTCATGCGTCGAACCAGCTGCCGGGATTTCGACAGAAGGCTTCCGGCCATCCTCACCGGCCGCGGTCGAGCCCGGGTCGACTCAGAACGGAGGGTCCACCCCGGCGGCCACCGGCACCGGCTCCGGGGTCCACGAACTGGTCGCCTCGCCGCTCGCGGCCCGGCTCAGCCTCGTCACCTTGGCCGTGGCGTACCGCAGGGCGGGGCCGACCTCGTCGACGTCCAGCTCGGTCACCGTGCGCTTCTCGCCCTCCTTCGTGTCGAACGACCGCTGTCTCAGCCGTCCGTGCACGATCACCCTGGCTCCGCGCCGCAGCGATTCCGCGACGTTCTCCGCGGACTGCCGCCACACGTTGCAGCGCAGGAACATCGCTTCGCCGTCGCGCCAGCCGCCGGTCTCGCGGTCGAACGTGCGCGGCGTCGACGCGACCGTGAAGTTCGCGACCGCGGCGCCGGACGGCGTGAACCGCAGCTCGGGGTCGGACGTCAGGTTGCCGACCACGGTCACCAGCGTTTCGCCTGCCATCGGGCTCCTCCTTCTCCTCCGGGTGCGGGGTGCACCGCTTTCGCCGATGAGGAGAGCACGGGGGTCCGACAGTTCCAGGCCGGGCGACGAGGTGCCGGCGCCCGTCCGTGCTGGTTTCCTGCCGCCATGCCGACGGCGTTTCAGAAGGAGCTGGGCACGCTCGCCCAGCGGCTGGCGGACCTCTGCGCGCTGGTCGCGATCGCGTTCGAAGAGGCGACGCGGTGCGCCCTGGAAAGTGACCGCACGCTGGGCGGACGGGTGCGGGAAGACGTCGCCGCGGCCGCCGCGCTCGGGGCCGCTTGCGAGGAGCAGGCGGGTGCGCTGCTGGTCCTGCACGCGCCGCGGGAGGAGGACGTGAAGGCGGTTGTCGCGGCCGTTCACATCGCCGCGGATCTCACTCGGATGGGTGGTCTTGCGGGGGAGGTCGCGGAGCCGCGGTGGCGGGTGCCGGTGGAGCTGCGGCCGGCGCTGGGGCGGTTGGGCGAGTATGCCGTGGCCGCGGCACGGGCGCTTCGGGGGCAGCTCGCCGGCGAGGACGGCTCCGGGGTGGCCGACGCGGTCGCGCTGGCCGGCGCCGTGGAGCGGGAACTGCGCACGGAGACGGGCGGGATCGCCTGGCCGCACGGGGCGGCCGCCGCGGTCGACGTGGTGTTGCTCGCCGCGGCCCAGGCGCGGTTCGCCGGGACTGCGGCCTTGATTGCGCGCCGGGCCGCGAGGTTTGTTGCGATTACTGCTTGAATGTCCGAAAAGGACGCGTCCGCGGCGGCCGGGCATAGGCGGGTGCGCCGGTCAGTGACGCGCCCGGGTGGCGGGTATGGGCGGACTGGGCGCGAATGGGTGACGCGCCCGGGGCCGGCTGTCGGCGGGCTGAGTGCGGGCCGGCGACGCGCATGGGTTGCCGACTCGCGGGTTGCCCGGCGAGCAGGCCCTCGGCGAGACCAATTGCCTCGCCGGGGGAACCGGCTCTGCTGAGTCAGCTGCCCTGCTGGGGGAACTGCCCCTGCTGCGGGTACTGCTGCTGCGACGGGTGCTGCGGCTGCGGGAACCCCTGCGGCTGCGAAGGGTGCGGCGACTGGAACCCCTGCTGCGGGAACCCCTGCGAAGGCGGCTGCTGCGGGTAACCCGGCTGCCCACCCTGCTGGCCCTGCTGACCCTCCTCCTGCGCCTGCAGGCGAACGGCGTCCTCCTTCGGGATCCGGTTCTCGATCCCGCAGAACGTGCACTGCGCCGAGTACTTCACGCTGATCGGGAAGAGCGGGATGAAGAACAGAGTGAACTTCGTGACCGCCTTGCGCACCGCGTGCGAGGCGGGGTTGCCGCACCGGCCGCACAGGAAGGTCGTCATCGCCAGCACGTAGATCCGCGTTCGCCAGCCCCAGATCAGCATCGGTACTTCTTTCTCCCAGGTCTTCCGTTCGCGGGGCAGCCTCGCACACCGGTACGCCGCCGCGTGGCGGTTTCGGCGAACTCGGGGACTAGATTGTGATCATGCCGAGCGACTTCGCCCTGAAGACCATGAACGCCGTGCACCGCGGCCTGATCAAGCTCACCGGCGGCCGGGCCGGCTGGCAGGCCGGCATGCCGGTGCTGGAGCTGACCACGATCGGCCGCAAGAGCGGGCAGCCGCGGTCGGTGCTGCTGACCTCGCCGCACCAGGACGGCGACACGCTGGTCGTCGTCGCTTCGCGCGGCGGGGACGACACCCACCCCGCGTGGTTCCTCAACCTGCGCGACAACCCCGACGTCGAAGTGTCGCTCAAGGGCGCGCCGAAGCGGCCGATGAAGGCCCGGGTCGCCGACGCCGACGAGCGTGCGCGGCTGTGGCCGGAGATCGCCGGGCGGTTCAAGAACTACGCGCAGTACCAGACCAAGACCGAGCGCGAGATCCCGCTCGTCTTCCTCGAACCGCGCTAGTTCCGCGCGGTCAGGTACGCCGGGTCCGGCCCCGGGATCGGCTGGTCCGGCACCCCCGCCAGCAGCTGGCTCATCGCGTGGAAGTACGGCGGCGCGGCGACCGTGCCGCCGAACGCGCCGTGGCCGCAGTTGCCCAGGTGCACCGGGGTGCCCGGGCAGATCTCGCGGGGGTGCGGCCCGTCGGCGAAGACCATGGACGACACCGCGTAGCCGTCGACGCCGCCGACGAACGCCACCGACTCGCTCTGCTGCGTCGTGCCCGTCTTGCCGATGTCGGGCCGGGTCCAGCCGGCCGCGCGGGCCGCTTCGGCCGACGTGCCGCTCGTCGTGTCCTTGCTCAGGCCCGCTTCGAGGGTGTTCGCGACGCCGGTCGGGATGACCTGCTCACACGCCTGCTGCGCGACCGGCACGGCGTTGCCGTTCCGGTCGGTCACCGACAGGATCGGGTTCGGCGGGCACCAGACGCCGCCGCTCATCAGCGTCGCCGACACGTTCGCCATCTCCAGCGGGCTCACCGGGCTGTTGCCCAGGGTGAACGACAGGAGGTTCCGGAAGTACTGCGACTGCGGCTCGCTGTACTGCGGGTTGCCCGACGCCGGGTTCGGCGCGGCCCCGGCGTCGTTGGTCGCGAGGGTGTTCCGCAGCCCCAGCTTGTAGGCCATGTCGAGCACTGCGGGCATCCCGACCTGGCTCTCCAGCCCGACGAACGCGACGTTCGGCGACGTCGCCAGGCCGTCGGCGAGGCTGATCGGGTCCGCGTAGTGGCCATCGTTGTGCACCGTGTAGCACGCCGAATGCGAGTCCGGCACCGGGAAGCACTGGCTGTCCGGGTTCGGCAGCGGCGTCTCCAGGCCCGCCTTGCCGGTGACGAGCGCCGCGGCCGAGGTGAAGATCTTGAACGACGAGCCGGCGCCGAACTCGTTGCTCGCGTCCGCGACGATGTCCGTCGACGTCTCGCCCCGCGCGGGATCGGTGCCGTAGTTCCGGTTGGCGACCATGGCGAGCACCTGGTGGCCCGCCGAACCCGGCTGCACGACGGCGAAGGTGTTCGCGACGCCGTCCTGGGTGGTCGGCACGTTCGCGTCGACGGCGTCCTTCGTCACCTGCGAGACGCGGGGGTCGAGCGTCGTCTTGATCGTGTAGCCGCCGGTGGCCAGCTGGTCCGCGGTGAACCCGGCGTGCACGAGGTAGCTTTCTGCGTAGGCGCAGAAGAACCCCGCGTCCGGGGCCGCGCCCATGCACGTCGAAGGCGGTGTCACCGGCCCGTTCGGCAGCACGCCGAGCGGCGCCGCTTTGGCCGTCGCGGCGTAGGAGGCGGGGATCGACCCGTTGGTGACCATGTCGTCGATGACGAGGTTGCGCCGCTGCAGCGCCTTGTCCGCGTGTGTGTACGGGTTGTAGATGCTCGGGTTGTTCACCATTCCGGCGAGCAGCGCCGCCTGCGGAACGGTCAGTTTGTCCGCTGTCGTCCCGAAGTAGGCTTTCGCCGCGGAACCGACCCCGTACACGGTTCCGCTGAATTCCACGACGTTCAGGTAATCGGCGAGAATGTCGTCCTTGCTCATGGTGTCGTTGAGCTGGACGGCCATTTTGGCTTCCCGCAGCTTGCGTGCGACCGAATCTTCGCGGTCGGCCGCCTGGGCCACCGGGTCGGTGCGGTCGACGACGTTCACGAGGTAGTTCTTGACGTACTGCTGCGTGATCGTCGACGCGCCCTGCAGCGCGCCGCCGGTGCTGTCGTTGACCGCCGCGCGGAGCATCCCCTGCAGGTCGACGCCGCCTTCGGTGTAGAACCGGCGGTCCTCGACCGCGATGATCGCGGCCTTCATCGTCGTCGCGATCCCGGCCGCGGTGACCGGCAGCCGGTACTGGGCGTAGAGCGTCGCGATCGGGGTGCCGTCGCGGTCGGTCACCGTCGTGGTCAGCGGCGGGTCGGCCGCGGCGAGCTGCGCCGAAATGGCGTCCACGGAATCGCTGACCTGATTCGACAGCAAGCCGGCGCCGAGCGCGACGGGCGCCATCGTGCCCGCCACGAGAATTCCGGCGAGAACGCACAATCCGACCAAAGAGAACACGCCAGGACGACCATTCACGGAACCGAGATTAGCCATCGGGGAATGAAGCTTCCGTTCGGTGAGACATGTGCCTCACCGGGCCAACCGGCCGAGCAGGGCCGAAGCGACCGCCACCCCGGCGGCCGTCGCCGCGGCCAGCACGCCGAAGTCGAGCCCGAGGTGGGCGGGCGTGCCGATCAGCAGCCCGCGCAGCGCGTCGACCTGGTAGCTCAGCGGGTTGACGTGGCTGAGCACCTTGAGCCACGACGGCATCAGGTCCACCGGGTACAGCGCGTTCGAGCCGAAGAACAGCGGCATCGTGATCGCCTGCCCGATACCCATCAGCCGTTCGCGCGACAGCACGATCCCGGCGATCACGATGGACAGGCAGCAGAAGAACGCCGACCCGAGCACGAGCACGACCGCCATGGCGAGCAGCTTCAACGGGTTCACGGTCAGCCCGACGCCGAGGATCGCGGCCAGCACCAGCACCATCAGCGCCTGCACGAGCGCGCGGACCCCGGCGGCGAACGCCTTCCCGGCGACGAGCGCGGCCCGCGGGGTCGGCGTCACCAGGAGCTTGGCGAGCACGCCCGCGTCGCGTTCCCAGATGATCTGGATGCCGTAGAAGATCGAGATGAACAGCGCGGACTGGGCGAGGATGCCCGGCGCGAGGTAGTCGAGGTAGGGCGTCGAGCCGGTCGGGATCGCGCGCAGCCGCGTGAACGTCTCGCCGAAGATCAGCAGCCACAGCGCGGGCTGGATCGCCCGGGTGAGCAGCTCGGTCTGGTCGCGGCGCAGCTTCTGCAGCTCCACCAGGCACATCGCGCCGACGCGGGCGGCGAGGATGCGCGCCTGGCGCAGCGGGCCGGGGTCAGCCGAGACGGCGGGCGGTGCGGCGAGCGGAACGGACACTGCGGATCCCTCCTTCGTCGGTTTCGAGGCGGTCGCCGGTGACCGCGCGGAACACGTCGTCCAATGTGGACCCGGGGCCGAGGTCGGTTTCGAGGTCGGCGGGGGTGCCCAGCGCCCGGATCCGGCCGGCGTGCATGAGCGCGACGCGGTCGCAGTACTGCTCGGCCTCGTCCATGTAGTGCGTGGTGACGAGCACGGTCATGCCGGTGTCGGTGCGGATCTGCGTGATCCGCTCCCACACCGCGGAGCGGGCGACGGGGTCGAGCCCGATCGTCGGCTCGTCGAGAATCAGCAGCTTCGGCGAGCTGACCAGGGCCTGGGCGAGTTCGAGCCGGCGGATCATGCCGCCGGAGTAGCCCTTGGCGACGCGGTCGGCGTCGTCGGCCAGCCCGACGAGGTCCAGGGCGCGCCGCACCTCGCCGTCGCGCCGCGCGCGGGGCACGTCGAAGAGCCGCGCGAACAGCGCGACGTTCTCGCGTCCGGTCAGCGCGCCGTCGGCGGACAGCTGCTGCGGGACGTAGCCGATCAGCCGCCGGACGGCCATCCGGCGGCGTGCCACGTCGATGCCGAAGACGGTGATGTGGTCCGGCGCGGTGGGCAGCAGCGTGGTGATCATCCGGAGCGTCGTGGTCTTGCCGGCGCCGTTCGGGCCGAGCAACCCGAACACCTCGCCGGGCACTATCTCCAGGTCGACGCCGTCCACCGCGCGGGTCGTGCCGAACGAGTGGCTCAGGCCGGTGCACCGCACCGCGGGTTCGGTCATGGCTGCTCCTTCAGGATGCCCATGAGTTTTTCCAGTGCCGGCAACGCCTGTTCGATCGCCGCGGTGTCCTCTTCGGACAGCCCGGCGAGCGCGTCGGCGACGAGCCCGGTGCGGGCGCGCCGCCAGGTGGCCATCCGCTCGCGCGCCGCACCGGTGATCTCGAGCCGGGTGGCGCGCCGGTCGGCGGGGTCGGGTTCGCGCCGCAGCAGGCCGGCCTCGACGAGCTGGTTGACCAGCGTGCTGACGGAGTTGGCGGCCAGGTGCAGCTCGCGCGCGGCCGCGGCGACGCCGATGCCGGGCTGGTCGGCCACCACGCGCAGGACTTCGACCTGCGCGCCGGGCAGCGGGAAACCCGGGACGTCCGCGCGCACCCGGCGGCGCACCACGCGGCGGATCCCCTGGACGGCGCCCAGGAGCCGGTCGGCGAGTTCGGTCATGCCGCCAAGGTAGCTCTGACTCAGAACTATTAGCAATGCTAAATGTCCGGTTGGTGCGGAAGATCCCGGATCAGCGGGCGGCTTCGGCCAGTGCCAGGTCGAGCAGGCCGGGGAAGCGGGCGTCGAACTCCTCGCGGCGCAACGCGTTGAGCCGCTGCGTGCCGCTGTCCCACTGCTTCAGCAATCCGGCCGCGCGCAGGATCTTGAAGTGCCGTGACGCCGCCGGCTTGCTGACCGGCGGCATGATCGCGCCGCACGACTGGCCGGGTTCCCCGGCGAGGGCGGCGACCATGGCCAGCCGGTGCGGGTCGCGCAGGGCTTCCAGCGCCGTGGCGAACGAGACGTCATCGAGGGCCGGGTGCTCCAGGGGGGTCGCGGTGCGGCTGGCCATGGTCCGAGTATCCCTCGGTTGCCCCAGCGCGGGCAGCTGTGCCATGGTCGATGTTAGCCATTTGGTTAACATGAGGGAGGTCAGCGGTGCACGTCTACCGTCCCGGCTCCGGCGAGCTCGTCCGGCGCGAAGAGCCCGTCCCCGAACCGCAGCGCGGCGAGGTGCTCGTCCGCGTCCGGGCGACGTCGCTCAACTACCGCGACCTGCTCATCCTCGACGGCGCCCACTTCACCAACGGGCCCGGCGGCCTCATCCCGCTCTCCGACGCCGCCGGCGAGGTCGCCGCGGTCGGCGAAGGTGTCACGCGCTTCGCGGCCGGCGACCGGGTGGTCAACGCCTTCCACTCGAACTGGATCGCCGGCAGGCTGCCGGCGACGCTGGCCGGCTACGGGAACGCCCAGGACGGCTGGCTCACCGAGTACCGCGCCGTCTCCGAGCACGCGCTCGTCGCGCTGCCGGATTCGCTCACCTACGAGCAGGGCGCGACGCTGCCGTGCGCCGCCGTCACGGCGTGGACATCGCTCGCCGGGGTGCGCCCGGGAGACGTCGTCCTCACCCTCGGCACGGGCGGGGTGTCGCTGTTCGCCCTGCAGCTGGCCAAGGCGCTGGGCGCGCGGGTGGTCGCGACGACGTCGAGCCCGGAGAAGGCGGCGAAGCTGTCGGCGCTCGGCGCGGACACCGTGCTCGACTACCGGGCGACCCCCGAGTGGGGCAAGGCCGTCCTCGACGCCACCGGCGGCCGGGGCGCGGACCGGATCGTCGAGGTCGGCGGGCCCGGCACGTTCGCGCAGTCGCTCGTCGCCGCCGGGACGCACCACGCCGAGATCGCGCTCGTCGGGTTCGTCGGCGCCGAGGGGCCGCCGGTCGAGTTCATGGACCTGTTCCGCAGCGGCGCGACCGTGCGGAAGATCTGGGTCGGCAGCCGGGAGGACACGGAGGACCTCGTGCGGCAGCTCGCGGCTCGCCCGATCGAGCCGGTGGTCGACAGCGTGTTCGCGTTCGACGACGCCCCGGCGGCCGTCGAGCGGTTCCGCAGCCGCGAGAACTTCGGCAAGGTCGTGATCACCACCGCGTGAGGTGAAAGGGATACCGCTGATCGGCTGAACCTGACCCGGAGTGACCGTTCGGCGGCGAAGTGCTGCCGTTCGCCGCGTGATCGCGTGGTTCTCCCCGGGAACCGGGGGGCACGAGCGCATGCTGTCCTTTCCGACCCCGCGTCCCCGCGCCTGACGTCCACAGTGGACATTGCCAGTGCGCCCGGCCCGGCGGTCTTCCGCAACCGGAGACAGGACACATGACTCTGCTGGGCAGCAAGCTCGTCCGGTGCTGGACCTCCCGCCCGCACCTGCAGTCCCTCTACACCCTCGCCGCGGCCGCCCCGCGGATGCGCGCCGCGCTCGGGCTGGCGCCCACCGGCGGCGGCACCGTCGGCTTCAAGGTGGACGGGGACGCACTGGCCCGCACCGAGGCGGAGCTGATCGCCGCGACGTCGGCCCGCCTGCCCGTGCACCCGCTGGTGACGCAGGATCTCCACGGCCGCTCGACGGTCCGGTGCTGGCGCCGCAACCGCGACCTGCGCGTGCTGACCGCCGACCTCGTCGACGTCGCCGACCGGCTGGCCCGGGCGGGCTACGGCGGCTGCCTGCGCTCGGCGACGGTCGAGTTCGCCGAGCAGACCGGCCGCCGCGACCGCAAGCTCGCGCTCGTGTACCTGTTCGACCGCGGCACGTTCCACGCCGCGGCGGCGGCCGGGGCCGCGCCGCTGGATCGCGCGCTGGAGCTGCGCGCCCGCGCCGCGCTGCACGGCGCACTGCCGTTGGAACCGCACGCCCACCGCCGGTTCGTCGTCTGAAATTCCCGCGTTTGTCGAGGTCACCGGCTTCTGCGAGGATGCTGCTCTCGTTCGAGCAGAAGGAGATCGCAGTGGCTTCCGTGCTCAACCCCTACCTGAGCTTCCGCGCCGAAGCGCGGCAGGCCATGGAGTTCTACAAAAGCGTCTTCGGTGGCACCCTGAAGGTGAACACGTTCGGGGAATTCGGGTCACCCGAAGGAGCGGACGCGGACAAGATCATGCACGCCCAGCTGGAGACCGACCAGGGCTACACGCTCATGGCGGCCGACACCCCGGCGGGCATGGAGTACAACCCGGGCACCAACATCACCGTCAGCCTCAGCGGCGACGACGCCGACATCCTGCGCGGCTACTGGAACAAGCTGAGCGAAGGCGGGACCGTGACGGTTCCGTTCGAAAAGCAGATGTGGGGCGACGAATTCGGTTCCTGCGTCGACCGGTTCGGCATCCCGTGGCTGGTGAACGTCGTCCACCAGGCGTGACAGGGCGTTGCAGCCCGCGCCCGCGTCGGTGACGATGAGGGTGCCGGCGTGCTTCCGCGCCGGGGCGAAGGAGGCCCGATGGCGGGTTCCCCCTGGACGTGCGCGCAGTGCGGCGCGGTCAACGACCCCGCCGCCGGCCGGTGCGGCACGTGCGCGAGCCTGGCACCGGGCCGGGCCCGCGCGCGGGCGCTGTGGGTGCTGCTGACCCTGATGCTCGTCGCCGGCGTCGCGGTGGCCGGGGTCCTGCTGTTCACCGGGCGCGCCAAGCCGGCGCCGGACGCGTCCGGGCCGTTCCCGTCGTACACCACGCCCGTCGTGCCGACGACCAAGACCGTGGTCACGACCGCGAACGCCCTGACCCCGCCGCCGGCGACGACGACCTCCGCGACAACGAGCTCCGCGACACCGGCCGAGAAGCCGTGCCCGGGCGACGCGGCCCGCTACCTGCCGGGTGGGCAGGGCACCGCGCTGCTGGTCGCGCAGACGCCGAAGTCGCTGATCACGATCTGCCGGGTGCCCGACGGCCGGATCTTCTACGACGGCCAGGCGCGCGGGCAGGCGGCCTCGGACGACACGCACATCACGCTGCCGGCGCAGGCTTCGGGCGACGGTTTCGTCGCGAAGAACGGCGACTACACCTACCAGGTGGGTGGCGGCAGGCTGGTCGTGTCGGCCGGGTCCGGCGTGCTCTCGGACGAGGAGCTGACGACGGTCGGCTGAGCGCTTGCTCAGGATGTGGGAGCACCGCCGGACGGCCGGCGGTTCTGCGCATGCTGGAGCCATGGCTTCTCCGCTGGACAACCCGACGTGGACGTCACTGAACGGCCCGCACGCCCGCTTCGCCGAACGGCGCGGGCGTGTGCTGCGCTACCCCGAGGACGTCGCTCCCTTCCTCGGCCTGCCCGACGACCCGGACGAGCAGGACTGGCGGGACGTCGCCGAGCTCGGCGGGCCGGGCGCGGTCGTCGTGCTCGCCGCCGCCGCGGCGCGGCCGCCGGCGGGCTGGGAAGTGCTCGACGCGCTGCCCGGCGTCCAGCTGGTCGACGAGGGCGTGGCGGCCGCGCCGGACCCGGAGGCCGTGCGGCTGGGCCTCGCGGACGTGCCGGAGATGCTCGACCTCGTCGAGCGCACGAAGCCGGGCCCGTTCCGGAAGCGGACCATCGAGCTCGGCACCTACCTGGGGATCCGGCGCGGGGGCGCGCTGGTGGCGATGGCGGGGGAGCGGCTGCACCCGCCCGGCCACACCGAGATCAGCGCGGTCTGCACCGACCCGGCGTACCGCGGGCAGGGCCTCGCGACGCGGCTCGTGCTCGCCGTGGCGGCGGGCATCCGCGAGCGCGGCGAGACGCCGATGATGCACGCCGCCGCGAGCAACACCCCGGCGATCCGGCTCTACCTCTCCCTCGGGTTCGCCCTGCGGCGCCGGCCGGACTTCGTCGCGGTGCGCGTACCGGGCTAGGCGCCGGTCGAGGAGCCCGGCCGCACGATCATCAGCACCGTCACCGCCGCCCAGAGCAGGTTGAACACCCCGGTGACCATCGCGAGCCTGCCGAGCTTGTCCGAAGTGGACTCCGCGGCCAGGAACCGCTTCTGCCTCGGCAGTACCAGCAGCGCCAGGACCGCGGCGGCGACGGCGGTCAGCCCGATCGACGTCAGCAGCCACGGGTCGCCCATGACGTGCATCGTGCCCGCGACGCCGAAGCCGAAGACGGGCACCGCGATGGCGGCGTAGGCGTACACGCGGCAAATCCGGTGCAGCATGGTCGCGACCTTGACGTCGCCCTTCCGGACGGCGGCGGGGAACATGCTGGCCGCGACGGCGACCGGGCCGACGGCGAGGACCGCCGCCAGGACGTGGACCGAGAGCAGGAATTTCGACACGCGCCGAAGCTACTGGCTCCCCGCGGGCCCCGGGAGTGGCTGGAATGCCACAAACCGCCGGGATCCGGCCAATCGCGTCCGGATGTCGAATCCGCCGGCTCCGGTTCGACGAACAGGTGGAGAAAGGGGACCGAGATGACCGCCACGACGTGCACCACCACCCGGGTCCGCAGCCTGCCGGTCCTGCTCGCCACCGAAGACGACGCCGAGGACATGGGCCTGCTGGCGCCGGACGACCGCCTGACCTGCCACGTGCACGGCCGGTGGATCCACCAGTGCGTCGCCTCGCCCGCGCACGTCAGCCCGGTCACCCGGCACCGCTGGTGCCGCGGCTGCCGCACCGAGCTGTGCGTCGCCGTCGACGAGCTGACGCAGCGGGTCGCGATGACCTGCCCGCGCTGCGGCCACGGCGGCAGCGCCGCCACCACCCGGCTGACCGCGGCCTGCCGCGCGAGCCTGGCCGCCGAGCGCGAGGCCCGGCGCGCGGCCTAGCCCGGCACCCACATCGTCACGCGGGTGCCGCGGCCGGGCTGGGAGTCCACTGTGCCGTGCCCGCCGACCTCGGCCAGGCGGGCCACGATCGACTGGGTGATGCCGAAGCCCGGCGGCCGCTCGCGGACGTCGAAACCCTGGCCCTGGTCGCGGGCCACCACCGCGATCCCGCCGTCTCGCTCCTCCACGCGCAGCACGACCTGCTTCGTCCCGGAGTGCTTGACCGTGTTGCGCAACGCTTCCCGCACCGCCTCGCACATCGCGGTTCGGCGGTCCTGGGACAGCTTGTGGTCGTCGGCGAAGTCCGCGGCGACGAGCTGGGTGCGCAGGCCGTCGCGCGCCATCTCGGTCGCGACGTCGGCGAGCTCGACCGCGAAACCGCGCGTCGTCCCGGTCGGGACCGGCTCGGTGATCTGCCGGCGCAGCTCGGCGGCCTCGGCCTTGGCGACCGACCGCACCTCGGACAGCCGGGACACGGCGTGTGTGTCGTCCCCGGGAGCCGAGATGGCGAGCGCTTCCAGCGTCTGCAGCACGCTGTCGTGCATGAGCCGCCGGGTGCGGCGGCGCTCGGCCTCGCGCCCGCGCCGGATCCCGATGTCGACGGCGAACCGGGTGCCGGCGCCGAGCAGGATGAGGATGCCCGCGGCGATGACGATCGCCACCGCCAGCGCGACCATGCAGCCGATCGAGCGCGTCACCGCGAGCTGGTTGCCCAGCGGCAGGCCACCGGCCAGCGTGAGGAGCGCCCGGAGCGGGGCGGCCGCCACCAGCAGCCACAACGCCGAGGGCAGGCCGGACGTGCCCGCCCACATGGCGACGGCGCCGACCAGCCACGTCCACGACACGTCGACCGCGAACGGCTGCACCGGCGCCGGGGCCGTCGCGGCGACGGCGAAGTTGAGCGCCACTCCCACCGCCAGGTCCAGGCCCAGTGCGCGGCCGGTGACGCGGGCCCGCAGCCCGCCCGCGCGCAGCACCCAGGCCACCGCGGCGGTGTTGGCCGCGACGGCGAACACGGTGGCGGCCAGCACGGGGCCGAGCCCGAGCTCGCCGTTGGCCGCGGCGAACCCGATGAACACCTTGACGAACGCCGCGATCCGGTAGGCCAGCGGCACGACGACCCAGTAGCGCGCGGCACGGGCGAGCGTCGCGTCGCCGACGGCGGCGAGGTCGCTGTTCTCGTCCGGGGGCTCCGCGGGCTCCGGAGGTGTGCCGCTGCGCAACAGCGTGCGAACGAGCGCGCGCGGCGGTGCGGCGGAGCCCGCCTCGGGCATCGGTGGTCCCCATTTCGTCCGGCCGTCCGGGCGATCTGAGCCTGGCAGCGCGGCGGGGGAGTCGTCAACCGCTTGCGGGGTGGGGTCAGTACGTGTGGAAAAGCGTGTCTTCGCCCGTGTACTCCGGCCAGCCGGGCGAACCGGTGGCGGCGAAGCGGTACCACGCCCCGTTGAGGTCGTGCGCCAGTTCCCGCGGTGCGTGCTCGCCCAGCAGTCCCCGCGGCCCGGACAGCGGCCCGAGCGCGTCGAACACGAAGGGCAGTTCGAGCCCGTGGCACGCGCCCAGCGCGCCGTCGTGCAACGGTGAGCCCCACTCGAACTCGTACCGGAAGGTCCGGCCGCCGTGGTGCTCCGCGAGATCGCGCACGCCGTCGCGGAAGACGAGGTCGGTCAGCGCCGCCACGAGGACCTCGCCCGCCGGCCGGTCCGAGCCGAGGCCGTACCGCGCGAGCACGCCGGCCGGGTCCGGGTGCGACACCGCCAGCGACGCCACGGCCTGGTCGTCGGTCACGGCTTCGAGCGCGCCGGTGGGCACCAGGTAGAGCCGCATCTCCTCGCTGCAGCTGCCCACGACGAGGTCGACGTCGCGGCCGGCGCCCGCCTTGATCGCCTTGGCCGGGTGCTGCGGCAGGACGTCGTCGCCGACCACCGGGAGGAACGGGCTGAGCCCGTACCCGCGGTCGTAGCCGAGCGCGTCGCGAAGGTCGGGGGCGCCTCCCGGGCGCAGGACGGCGTCCTGGGCGTCGAGCAGCTGCTCGGTCGACACCTTCCGGAACGCCTCGGCGGTCGGTTCGGACTTGAGCTCGTCGGCGATCACCCGGGCCAGCCGGCGGGCCTGGACGCCGTCGCGCACCATGTCCGGATGTCCGCTTTGGACGATCGCGCGGTGGAAGAGCCCTTGCGAGAGCGGGGAAGCGAGCAGGCAGGCGACGCTCACCGCACCCGACGCCGCGCCGAAGAAGGTGACGTTGCCGGGGTCGCCGCCGAACCCGGCGATGTTCTCCCGGACCCACCGCAGGGCCGCGAGCTGGTCGCGCAGCCCGAGGTTCGTCGTGCCGCCCTCCAGCGGGAGGAAGCCGTCGACGCCGAGCCGGTACTGGACGGTCACGAGCACCGCGCCGGCGTGGTTGAACGACGTGCCGTCGTAGACCGGCGCCGAACCGGTGCCGCCGAGGAACGCGCCGCCGTGCACGAACACCAGCACGGGCAGGCCGGCCGCGCCGAGCCGCGGCGTCCAGACGTCGACCGTCAGGTATTCGGGGCCGGGCCGCCAGCCGGTGCCGGTGAGCGGCGTCAGGTCGAGCCCCGGCACGTCGTGCCGTCGCTGCGGCGCGGTCGGCCCGGGTCTTCTCGCGTCGCGCACGTCCTCCCACGGCGGGGCCGGGACGGGTTCGGCGAAGCGCAGGTCGCCCTCCGGCGCGGCGGCGTACGGGATGCCGCGGAACAGCGCGAAGCCGGCGGCGGTGACCTGACCGCGGACCGCGCCGGACGTGGTGGGGACGACGGGGTCGGTCATGCCGGGTGGTCCCTTCGAGGATGATCGGACGAGCGCCCGTCAGCCTAGGACCGGGGACGGGCCGCCGTCATGGGCGACCGTCGCGGGAGTTGTCGCGGATGGGTAACGGCGCCGGTGCGTTCGGCCAGGTGGCCGAACGCACCGGCGCCGCCGGTCAGTCTTCGAGCAGATCTTCGATGGTGATCGGGATGTGCCGGACCCGGATGCCGGTGGCGTTGTGCACGGCGTTGGCGACCGCCGCGGCCATGCCGACCGTGCCGATCTCGCCGAGCCCGCGCGCGCCGACCGCGTTGTGCAGCGTGTCCGGGTACTCGACGAACTGGACGTCGACCTCCGGGATGTCGGCGTTGACCGGGAGCAGGTAGCTCGCGAAGTCGCCGTTGGCGAGCCGGCCGTTCGCCTCGATCTCCAGGCCCTCGTGCAGCGCCGCCGAGACGCCCCAGATCATGCCGCCCATCAGCTGGCTGCGGGCCGCCTTGTCGTTGATGATCCGGCCCGCGTCGAAGACGCCGAGCATCCGCGACACGCGGGCTTCGCGCGTCCACTTGTGCACCCGGACCTCGACGAACTGGGCGCCCCACGAGCTGAACGAGTGCTTCGTCAGCTCCTCGCCGGGCGCCGACGAGCCGGTCACCTCGAGCTTTTCGCGGCCCAGCGTCCGCAGCAGCTCACCGAACGTCATGTTCCGCCCGTTCGCGAAGACGCGGCCGTCGGCGTAGGTGACTTCGGCGCCTTCGAACGGGCCGCCCGGGTCGGCCGCCAGGGCGACGAGCTCGTCGATCGCCTTGGTCGCGGCGATCATGATCGCCGTGCCCGCGCTCGCCGTCGCCGTCGAGCCGCCCGAGAGGCCGCCCGGCGGGAGCGCCGAGTCGCCGAGCTTCGGCGTGATCCGGTCCGCCGGGATGTCCAGCGATTCGGCGCCGATCAGCGACAGCACGGTCAGCAGGCCGGTGCCCGGGTCCGCGCCGCTCGTCGCGACCACGGCGGTGTCGTCGGCGTTGAGGGTGATGCCGACGGTGGCCGGGAACCGCAGGGCCGGGAACATCGCGGTGGCCACGCCCATGCCGACGAGCCAGTCGCCGTCGGTGCGCCCGCCCGGACGGCGGTGCTGCCAGCCGAACCGGGCCGCGCCGACGCGGAAGCACTCGTCGAGGTGCTTGCTCGCCCACTGCAGGTCCTTGCCCGGCGGGGCGATCGAGTTGTTCTTGATCCGCAGCTCGACCGGGTCCATGCCGAGCGCCTCGGCGAGCTCGTCCATCGCGCTCTCCAGCGCGAACGAGCCGGGGGCCTCGCCGGGGGCGCGCATGAACGTCGTCGGCGGGATGTTCAGCGGCACGATCTTCTGGCTGATGGCCAGGTTCCGCGTCGTGTACCACTCGCGCGAGGTGCCGTGCGAGGTCGGTTCGACGAACGACCGCGCGGTGTCCGTGCTGCACCACGAGTCGTGGCTCAGCGCGACCAGCGAGCCGTCGCGTTCCGCGCCGAGCTTGATGGTCTGGACCGTCGCGGCCCGCCCGGCGGTGGCGGTGAAGACCTGCTCGCGGGCGAGCGTGGACTTCACCGGGCGGCCGAGGTCGCGGGCCGCGGCGGCGGCCAGGAACGCCGGCGCCGACGTCTGTCCCTTGCCGCCGAAGGCGCCGCCGACGAAGGGGTTCACGGCGTGCACGGCTTCGACCGGCACGTCGAGGGCCTGGGCCAGGTCCGATGCCTGCATGTTGGAAGCCTGGTTCCCGCTGTGCACGGTCAGCTCGCCGCCGTCCCACACCGCCACCGCGGAGTGCGGTTCCATCGCGGCGTGGTTCTGGGTCGCGGTCGTGTAGGTCGCCTCGACGACCACCGGGCTCGCGGCGAAGGCGTCGTCGATGGACTCGACGCCGTCCTCGAGGACCTCCAGCTGCGGCGGGGCGCCGTCCCGGGCCGGCGGCGCGTCCTCGGCGGTGGCCAGGCCGTCCGTGAGCGACGTCTTGGCCGGCAGCTCGCGGTAGGCGACGGTCACCAGCGCCGCCGCGTCGCGCGCCTGCTCGAACGTCTCCGCGACCACGAAACCGATCGGCTGGCCGTAGTAGGTGACTTCCTTGTCCTGCAACGGGACCCAGGTCCGGCCGAGCATCGATTGCGGCGTGTGCAGGGTCAGCGATTCGAACGGCGAGTACACGGCGACGACCCCCGGGGCTTCCCGCGCCGCGGAGAAGTCCATGGCCTCGATCTCGCCGTGGGCGATCGTGCTGAGCACGAGGTAGCCGTAGACCATGCCGGGATAGGTGTGGTCGGCGCCGTACTTGGCTTCGCCGGTGACCTTCAGCGGCGCGTCCAGCCGGGTGATCATCGGGAGCCCCCTTCGGTGAGTTCGAGCAGCGCGCGGACGATGGTCCGCTTGAGCAGCGGCACCTTGAAGGCGTTGTCCCGCAACGGCCGGGCGCCGTCGGCGGCGACGGCCGCGGCGGCCTCGAACGAGGCCTGCGTCGCCGGGGCACCGCGCAGGGCGTCCTCGACGGCGGGCAGGTGCCACGGGACGGTGCCGACGCCGCCGGCCGCGACCCGCGCGTCGGCGACGACGCCGTCGCGGACGTCGAGCGCGACGGCGGCGGAGCACAGCGCGAACTCGTAGGACTGCCGGTCGCGCACCTTGACGTAGGTGGAGTTCGCCGCCCAGTCCAGCCGCGGCACGACCACCTCGGTGATCAGCTCGCCGGGACGCAGGTCGTTCTCCAGCGCCGGGGTTTCGCCGGGCGTCTGGTAGAACTCGCGCAGGGCCACTTCGCGGGTGCCGTCGGCGTCGGCCAGCTTCAGGCGCGCGTCGAGGGCGACGAGGGCGACGGCGACGTCACTGGGGTGCGTCGCGACGCAGGAGTCGCTGGTGCCGAGGATGGCGTGCATCCGGTTGGCGCCCTCGATCGCGGAGCAGCCGCTGCCGGGCTCGCGCTTGTTGCACGGCATCGCGACGTCGCGGAAGTACGAGCAGCGGGTGCGCTGCAGCAGGTTCCCGCCGATGCTGGCCATGTTCCGGATCTGCTGCGAAGCGCTCAGCAGCAGGGCGCGCGAGATCGCCGGGTACACCTGCGGGTGCGCGGCGATGGCGCTCATCCGCTCCAGCGCGCCGATGCGCAGGCCGTCACCGGTGTCGATGCCGCGCAGCGGGACCTGGTTGATGTCCAGGACGTGCCGCGGCGTGAGGACGTCGAGCTTCATCAGGTCGACGAGGGTCGTGCCGCCGGCCAGGAACGTGCCCGGCGTCGCGAGGGCGGCTTCGACGGTGGTGGGCGCGGTCAGCTCAAACGGACGCATCGGCCCGCCTCGCCTGGTCGACCGCCTTGACGATGTTCGGGTAGGCCGAGCACCGGCAGAGGTTGCCGGACATGAACTCCCGCACGTCCTCGACGTCCTGCTCGACGGCGGCGACCGCCGACATGATCTGCCCGGCGGTGCAGAACCCGCACTGCAGGGCGTCCTGGTCCACGAAAGCCTGCTGCACCGGGTGCAGCTTGTCCTCAGTGGACAGTCCTTCGACGGTGGTCACCGGCTCCCGCACGGTGGCGGCGAGCGTGAGGCACGAGAGGACGGGCCGGCCGCCGACGTGCACGGTGCAGGCGCCGCACTGGCCGCGGTCGCAGCCCTTCTTCGGGCCGGTGACGTCCAGGCGTTCGCGCAGCGCGTCGAGGAGGGTGACGCCGGGCTCGACGTCCAGGTGTTCGGTACTGCCGTTCACTTCGAGTGAGATTTCCACTGGTCTCTTTCCGCAGCTCGTCCGGATCGGTGCCTGACGGTGGTGGTGGCGGCGAACAAGGGGAGCGGATAGTCATCCGCTTCACCCGTTCGCGAGGCTAGCGGATTACAATCCGCTTCGCAACGAACCGGTCACGCTGGAGTTGCTCCAGGTCTGGGTTAGATTCGGCGGACGGCGCTTGCACGGAACGAGACGGGAGGGACGATGACGACGGGATCGGTCAGCCCCCGGCGCGCGGACACCCGGCGCAACCACGAGCGCATCCTCGTCGCGGCCGGGGAGTCGCTGGCCCGGACGGGCGAGGTCTCCTTCAACGCGATCGCGAAGCAGGCCGAGGTCGGCGTCGGCACGGTGTACCGGCACTTCCCGACGCCCGAGTCGCTGATCCTGGCGGTCTACCAGCGCGAGGTGCGGCACATCGTCGACATCGTGCCGGTGCTGCTGGACAAGCACGGGCCTGCCGAGGCGTTCCGGGTGTGGGTCACCGACCACCTGGCGCACTACATGATGACGAAGAAGGGGCTGGCCGACGCCCTGCGCCGCGCGACGGCCTCCCGCGGCGAGCTGCCGGCGAGCGCCTACGAAGCCATGATCGGCGCGATGGCGGAGCTGCTCGAAGCGAACGCGGCGGCCGGCACGGTGCGGCCGGACCTCGACCCCGTCGTGGTGCTGCGCGGCCTGGCGGGCCTGCTGCTGCTCGACCCGGGCGGCGACTGGCGCGGCGAAGCGGCGAGCCTGGCCGACCTGCTCTGGCACGGGATGGCCCGCTAGGCGGGTTCGTCCAGCCGGACGGTCACCGTGACGCGGCCCTTGTCGTCGCGCCGGGCGACGGCGTGGCCGGTGCGTTCGGTGTCGTCGAGTTCGAGCGACAGCGGGCCGCCGTCGCCGGTGAAGTTGCGCCACCACGACTTCGCGTCCGGCAGCCGGACGCCGATGGTGACGACGTCGCCGGCCCGCCGGTACCCGACGGGGGTGCTGAAGGTGCGGCCCGACCGCCGGCCGGTGTAGGTGACCTGGGTGAGGTGCCGGCGGACCAGCCGCCCCCACCGCGGCGACGTCCGGAGCGAGCCGACGCAGTTGTTGACGCGGTCGACGGTGTTCTTCGGGAGTGGACCTCGATATCCCATGGCTGCCTCCTTCGGCGGTGCTGCCGCCACCGTACCGGAAAACGGAGATGGGTGTTCCGGTTACTGCTGGAGCCAGGCCACAGCTTGCTCCGGGACGTACCCCTAAGGGGCTCGTGAACCCGCGCCGGCGGCGGGTAGAACTCGAACGGCCACCCCGATCCCCGGGTCCCGAACGAGGAGATCACCCATGGCCACACGCCGGCCGGCCGTTCGCGGCCTGATCCTCGCCCTGGTCGTGCTCTGCCTGGCGCCGGTTCCGGCCGTGGCGGCCGTGACCGGCCCGAAGTACGCGGTCGCCGGGCTGCACCGGCCGGCCGAGCTGCTCGTCGACAAGTGGGGCGTGCCGCACATCTACGCGGCCGACACCAGCGACCTGTTCTTCGCGCAGGGCTTCAACATCGCCCGCGACCGGCTGTTCCAGATCGACACCTGGCGCCGCCGCGGTCTCGGCACGCTCAGCGAGGTGCTCGGTCCGTCCTATGTGGAGCAGGACCGGGCCGCCCGGCTGTTCCTCTACCGCGGCGACATGGCCGCCGAGTGGGCGTCCTACGGCCCGGAGGGCAGGCTGGCCGCGACCCGGTTCGCCGAAGGCATCAACTCCTACCTCGACTGGCTGGGCCGCAACCCCGCCGCGGTCCCGCCGGAGTTCGGCAAGCTCGGCTACCAGCCCGCGCGCTGGCGCCCGCAGGACGTCGTGCGGATCCGCACGCACGCCATCGGCGAAAACCTGATGTGGGAAGTCGCCCGTGCGAAGCTGGTCTGCCTGGCCGGTCCCGGCGCGAGCCGCTACCTCCGTGCCCTCCACCCGGCGCACGAAGCCGCGGTGCCCGCCGGGCTCGACCCGTGCTCGGTGCCGGACGACGTGCTCAAGGTGTACAACCTCGCGACCGCCGCGGTGTCCTTCACCGGCAGCGGGTTCCAGACCAAGGACATCGCCGACGCGACGTCGGGCAGCAACGCGTGGACGATCGGGCCGGGCCGGACCGCGTCGGGCCGGCCGATCCTGGCCAACGACCCGCACCGCGGCGCGGACGCCCTGCCCTCGGGCCGGTACGTCGCGCAGCTGTCGGCACCGGGGCTGAACCTCGCGGGCGCGGGCGAACCGTGGAACCCCGGGATCGCCATCGGGCACAACGAAAGCATCGCGTTCGGCCTGACCAACCTGCCGATCGACCAGACCGACCTCTACGTCTACGACCTCGACCCGAACGACCCCACCCGCTACCGCTACGGCACGGGCTGGGAGAAGATGACGACGGTGGAGGAACCGATCCCGGTCCGCGGCGGCGCGCCGGTCACCGGCGAGCTGTCCTTCACCCGGCACGGCCCGGTCGTCAAGGTCGACGAGGCGGCGCACCGGGCGTTCGCGGTCCGCACGGCGTGGACGCAGCCGGGCAGCTCGGCGTACCTGGGCAGCCTGAACTACCAGCGGGCGAAGAACTTCGGCGAGTTCACCGCGGGCATGCGGAACTGGGGCACGCCGGGCTCGAACCTCGCTTACGCCGACGTGCGCGGCAACATCGGTTACGTCCCGGCGGGCCTGACGCCGCGCCGCACGGGCGCCGGCTACGACGGTCTGCTGCCCGTCCCCGGTGACGGGCGCTACGACTGGAACGGCTTCTACGCCAACAGCGAGCTGCCGGGGCAGTACAACCCGCCGTCCGGGTTCTTCGCCTCGGCCAACGACTTCAACATCCCGCCGGGCTGGCCGGTGGTGTCCAACTACGAATGGCAGCTGCCCTACCGCAAGCAGCGCATCGACGAGCTGATCAAGTCCACTCCGGACGCGACCGTCGCCGATTCGCTCGCGCTGCAGAAGGACGAGAAGTCGCTGGTGGCCACGCAGATCCTCGACTTCGTCCGCGGTCTGTCCTCAGCGGACCCGGACACCGCGAAGGCGCTGGACCTGCTTCGCGGCTACGACGGTGTCGCGTCGGTGGATTCGCCGGGCGCCGCGCTGTTCGAGACGTGGATCATGAAGTACCTGCACTGGGCGTGGGCGCACGCGGTGCTCCCGAAGGCCGCGGCGGACGCGCTGGTGCAGACCATCAACCCGGACTTCAGCCTGGTCATCGCGTCGTTCAAGGACCCGGCGGGCTGGCTCGGCCCGGACGGCGCGGCGGTGCGCGACAAGCTGATCCTGGACACGCTGCCGGTCGCGTTCCGCGACGTGGCGGCCAAGCTCGGCACCGACACGTCGACGTGGCACTGGGGTTCCCTGCACCACCAGGAGTTCGTCCACCCCCTGGGCGGCCCGAACGTGGGCCCCACCCCGGTGGGCGGCTCGTACCACACGATCCACCCGTCGTTCTTCCACCCGCTGACCTACCAGCAGATCATCGGGGCGACGTTCAAGATGGCCCTGGACGTGGGCAACTGGAACGGCTCGGCGGCGATCAACGCGCCCGGCCAGTCCGGTGATCCGCGGAGCCCGCACTACAGCGATCTGAACGGTCTGTGGGCTTCGGGTGGTTCCTTCCCGTTGCTGTACAGCCGGAGCGAGGTCGAGCGGAACCTCGACGTCCGGATCCGGTTGGAGCCGGCCACGTAGCCTACGGATGGCCCGCGGCGCCGTAGTTCCTGAGGAACAACGCTTCGGCCAGTGCCATGTTCGCGATTTCCGCCGGTGCGACGCTCTCGTTCGGCGCGTGGATGCGGGCCTGCGGTTCCTCGACGCCGATGAGCAGGATTTCGGCCTCCGGGTAGGTCTCGGCCAGGACGGTGCACAGCGGGATCGACCCACCTTGCCCGAGCCGGCTCACCGGACGGCCGAACGCGGTCCGCATGGCGTCGTGCATGGCCTGGTGGGCGGGCCCGCCGGTGGCGGCGCGGAACGGCTCGCCGATCGCCTCGACCTCGACCGAGACGTCGGTTCCCCACGGTGCCGCGGCCATCAGGTGCTCGCTCAGTGCGCACGCGGCCCGGTACGGGTCGACGCCGGGTGGGATGCGCAGGTTCAGCCGGGCCGCGGCACGGGGGACGAGTGCCGCCGCGGAGCCGACGACCGGCGGGCAGTCGATGCCGAGCACGGTCACCGCCGGACGTGCCCACAGCGTGTCCGCGACTTCGCCGCTGCCGAGCAGGACGGCGCCGGGGGACAGGCCCGCGTCCGCCCGGAACCGCGCCGCCGGGTACGGGGCGCCGGACCAGCGGCCGTCGCCCGGCAGTCCGTGGACGGTCGTGTCGCCGGCTTCGTCGCGCAGGGTGGCCAGCACCGCCACCAACGCGGCGAGCGCGTCCGGGGCGGGGCCGCCGAACATGCCGGAATGCAGCTCGGAGGGCAGCGCTTCGACGTGGACGACGACGTTGACCATGCCGCGGAGGCTGACCGTCACGGCGGGGTGCCCGACGGCGGCGTTTCCGGCGTCGGCGACCAGGATCGCGTCGGCACGGAGGAGCTCGGCGTGCTCGGGGACGAACGCCTCGAGCCCGCCGGTGCCCTGCTCCTCGGACCCCTCGACGACCAGCTTGAGGTCGACCGGCACGTCGTCACCCAGTGCCCGCAGGGCGGTGAGGTGCATGACGATGTTGCCCTTGCAGTCGGCCGCGCCGCGGCCGTGCCAGCGTCCGTCCACTTCGGTCAGCCGGAACGGCGGTGTCCGCCACTCGTCGTCCGTCAAGGGCGGCTGGACGTCGTAATGCGCGTACAGCAGCACGGTCGGGGCGCCCTCCCGGCCGCACGGCCGGAAACCGAGCACCGCCTGGCTGCCGTCCGGGGTGTCGGCCAGGTGGGTGGCGAACCCGGTCCCGGCGAAGGCCTCCGCCACCCAGGTCGCCGCGCGGCGGCACTCGGACGGCGGGAACTGCCGCGGGTCCGCGACCGAGCGCATCGCCACGAGGTCCGCGAGTTCGCCGCGGGCCCGCGGCATCAGCTCGTCGACTCGCTTCCGCAGGTCCATCGCGCTCACCCGGCCTTCTCGGGGCAGTGGGCCAGCAGCGCCCGCAACTGCGCGTGGCGCACGGCCTCCGGCGGAGGCATCCCGGGGCCGCCGGCACTCACGTTCGCCGCCCGGACGAGCGCGGCGTGCGGGTCGGCGCAGACCGCGGCGGCGTCCACCCGCGCGGGACGGAAGAGCAGGTACCCGGCCACGAGCAGGCCGCTCACCACGACGCCCACGACGACGTAGAGCGAGACCCGCTGTGGCCGGGTCGACCATTCGTCCACAGTGGTCATGACACGCTCACTTCCGGTCGCCGCCACGATGGTTTGCGCAGGCGGTAGAAGAGGAACGGCACCAGCAGGCCGAGCCCGAGCGCGCCGCCCGCGACGATTCCCAGGTAGACCCACGGGCTGCCCGACCCGAACTGCGAAGGCGGGACGAATCCCACGAACAGCGCGGCCAGCGACGCGCAGAACCCGATCCCGCACAGGCCGAGCAGCATCGGCGCGCGGAAGCCGCGCGGGTGGTCGGGGAACTTCCGCCGCAGCCGCACCGCGGCGACGAACATCAGCAGGTACATGATCAGGTACACCTGGGTGGTGATGACCGAGAAGATCCAGTACGCGCTCGACACGTCCGGGACGAACGCGTAGAGCAGCGCGATCAGCGTGGTGATCGCACCTTGGGCGACGAGGATGTTCTGCTGCACGCCCCGGCTGTTGAGCCGCTGCAGGTACGGCGGCAGGTACCCCTCCTGCCGGGCGATCAGCAGCAGCCCCTTCGACGGGCCCGCCAGCCACGTGAGCATCCCGCCGAGGGAGGCCAGCACCAGCAGGACGCCGATCACCGGCGTCAGCCACTGGATGCCGAAACCGGCGAAGACGGCGTCGAAGGCCTGCATCACCCCGGCGGTGAGCGAAAGCCGGTCGGCGGGGACCACCCAGCTGATCGCGAGGGCGGGCAGGACGAAGACGAGCAGCACGAGCCCCATCGCGAGGAACATGGCGCGGGGGAACTCCTTGCCCGGTTCGCGCAGTGACGACACGTGCACCGCGTTCATCTCCATGCCCGAGTAGGACAGGAAGTTGTTCACGATCAGCACGAGGCTCGCCAGGCCGGCCCAGGCGGGGAGCAGGTTGCCCGCCGACATCGGTGCCGCGGACGGGTGGCCTTGCCCCAGGAAGACGAGACCGAGGACCACGAGCAGCGCGCCGGGCAGCAGCGTCCCGGCGACCAGCCCGCCGCCGGCCAGCCCGGCCACGCCCTTCGTGCCCCGGGAGGAAATCCAGACACCCGACCAGTACGCGACGACGATCACCGCCGCCGTCCACCACCCGCTGGACGCCAGATCCGGGTCGAAGACGTACGCGAGCGTGCTGGCCACGTACCCGAGCAGGCTCGGGTAGTAGAAGATCGTCATCGCGAACTGGCACCACACGGCCAGGAAGCCCGCCGGCTTGGAGATCCCGAGCGCCACCCAGTTGTAGACGCCGCCGGGCCAGCCGGACGCCAGCTCGGCGGAAACCAGGGAGGTCGGCAGCAGGAACACGATCGCCGGGACGACGTAGAGGAAAACGGCCGCCAGGCCGTAGCCGGCCATCGTCGGCGACGGGCGCAGGCTCGCGACGGAACCGGTCGTCATCAGCGCGAGCGCGACCCAGGAGATCCACGCGGCGGCCGGCGGCCGGGCGGGCCGGCTTGCGCCGGCGGGTGGTGGCCCCGCGGGTTCCGGGGACCGGCGCGGTCGGTTGGCGGTGGTCATGGCAGTCGGCCTCCAGGGGCTCGCCTCGACGGGTGCCTCATCGTGTTCCGGGTGGACGCCCGCCGGGTCACCCCTGGCGGGCGAGACCGGCCGCTCACCCGAGCGCGGCGTCGAGCGTGACCGCCGCGTCGATCAGCGCCAGGTGCGTGAACGCCTGCGGGAAGTTGCCCAGCTGCTCGCCGGTCGGGGCGATCTCCTCGGCGTACAGCCCGACGTGGTTGGCGTAGGTCAGCATCTTCTCGAACGCCGTGCGCGCCTCCTCCAGCCGTCCGGCGCGGGCCAGCGCGTCGACGTAAGCGAAGCTGCACAACGAAAAAGTGCCTTCGGAGCCGGCCAGCCCGTCCGGGGACGCGGCGGGGTCGTAGCGGTAGACCAGGCTGTCGGTCACCAGGCCGTCCTGGATCGCGTCGAGCGTCGAGAGCCACAGCGGGTCCTTGGGCGGCAGGAAACCGGTGCGGGGCATGCGGAGCAGCGCCGCGTCCAGCTCCTCGCCCGTGTCGTGCTGGACGAAGGCGTTGCGCGTCCGGTGCCAGCCGCGGGCGAGGATTTGGCCGTGGATGCTGTCGCGCTGCCACGTCCAGTCCTCGACCGGCGCGGGCCTGCCGTGCGTGGCCGCCAGGCGGATGCCGCGGTCGAACGCGACCCAGCTCATCAGCCGGCCGTAGGTGAACCGCTTGCGGCCGCCGCGGGTCTCCCAGATGCCTTCTTCGGGCTGGTCCCAGTGTTCGCCGAGCCAGTCGAGGGCCGCGCGCAACGCCTCCCAGCCCTGGTGGGGCAGCTCGAAGCCCGCGCGGTCGGCGGCGAAGACGCTGTCGAGGGCTTCGCCGTAGATGTCGAGCTGCAGCTGCCCGGCCGCGTCGTTGCCGATCCGGACCGGGCCCGACCCGCGGTACCCGGACCAGTGCGCGAGGCTCTCCTCCCGCAGGTCCGTCGTGCCGTCCACGCGGTACAGCACGGCGAGCGGCCCGCTCGTCCCGCCGCCGCCTTCGCGGATGCGGTCGCCGAGCCAGCTGCCGAACCGGGCCGCCTCCTCGGCGAACCCGAGTGACAGCAACGCCGAGACCGAGAACGACGCGTCCCGGACCCAGGTGTAGCGGTAGTCCCAGTTGCGCTCGCCGCCCAGCTCCTCGGGCAGCCCGAGGGTGGGCGCGGCGACCAGCCCACCGGTGGGCGCGTAGGTCAGCAGCTTGAGGGTGATCGCCGAGCGGGCGACGATCTCCCGCCAGCGGCCGCGGTAGGTGGACCGCGCGAGCCACGCGCGCCACCAGTCCACAGTGGACCGGAAGAGCGTCTCGAACTCGGCCACGCGCAGTTCGCGCGGTGGCTCCGCGGCGTCGGTCTCCAGCACGACCCCGCGGACCTGCCCGGCCGTCAAGGCGAGGTTCAGGTGGACGTCACCGCCTTCGACGCGCACCTCGGCGAGGTGCGCGTCGCCCGGCTCGCGGACCGCGTGCAGCGCCAGGGCGGTGTCCCGCGCGACGAACATCGCCCCGTTGGCGACGAGCATCGCCTGGTGCGGGCGGCGCCCGTAGTCGAACCGGGGCGCGACCACCACGTCGAACGTCATCCGGCCGCGGACGCAGCGCACGAGCCGGGCGATCCGGTGCCGGGTGGTGGCGGTCCGGTCGGCCGGCGGCATGAAGTCGACCACCTCGCCGATGCCCGCCGGGCCGGAGAACCGGGTGATCAGCACCGCGGTGTCCGGGTGGTACATCTGCGAGCTCGCGCACGCGCCGGCCGGGCGGACGCGGAACCGGCCGCCGCGTTCGTCGTCGAGCAGCGCACCGAAGATCGACGGCGAATCGAACCGCGGGGCGCAGAACCAGTCGATCGACCCGTCGGTCGTCACCAGCGCGGCGGTCTGCAGGTCACCGATCAGCCCGTGCTCGGCGATCGTGGTCTCGGTCATCGTTCCTCCCTGGGGCGGCGGGGATCTCCTCGGGTGCACCGTCGCCGCGGCGGGCCGGCGCTGCCTCATCCCCGCGGGGTGAGGTGGCCCGGCCGGCGGCACGCCACGGTGTGCGGCACCCCAGCAGGAAGGCCCGCCGATGATCGTGCTGCCCCTGGCCCTCGCCCAGTTCGTCGCGAGCTACGCGGCCACGACCATGACGGTGGCCGTCAGCGCGATCGCAGCCGATCTCGGCACCACGGTGATCGGCGTGCAGACGGCGATCACCGTGTTCACCCTCACCATGGCGTCGCTCATGGTGCCCGGCAGCAAGCTGAGCGACCTGCTGGGCCGCAAGCGCTGCTTCCTGGCCGGGCTGGCCGTCTACGGCGCCGGCGCGCTGCTGGCCTCGGCCGCACGCGGGCCGGGCCTGCTGATCTTCGGGTACTCGGTGCTCGAAGGGACCGGGTCGGCCCTGATGATCCCGCCGATCTACATCCTGGTCACCGTGACCAGCCGCGACCTCACCGCCCGCGCCCGGGCCTTCGGCGTGGTCAGCGGGGCGGGCGCCCTGGGTGCCGCGGCCGGTCCGCTCGTCGGCGGCCTGGTCACGACGTGGCTCGGCTGGCGCGCGTCCTTCCTCCTGCAGGTCGCGCTGGTCGGCCTGATCGTCGTGCTGGCCCTGCGGATCACCGAGCCGCCCGCCCCGCCCCGGGAACGGCGGTTCGACGTCACCGGCGCGATCCTCTCGGCGGCCGGGCTGTTCTTCGTCGTCTTCGGCGTGCTGCAGGCGGGCACCTACGGCTGGCTGGCGTCACCGGTGTGGCTTTTCGCCGGGATCGGCGCCGCCTTCCTGATCGTGTTCTTCGCACACGTCCGCGCGCGGGAGCGGAAGGGCCGGGAGCCGCTCGTGCCTTCCGGGCTCTTCCGCGACCGCGTCACCGGGCTCGGCCTGGCGACCCAGCACGTGCAGTGGCTCGTCCTGCAGGGATCGTTCTTCGTGGTGGCCGTGTTCCTGCAGCAGGTCCGCGGCTACGACGCCATCGAGACCGGGCTGATGCTGACCCCCGCGACGATCGGCATCCTGGGTGCCTCGGCGGCCGCGGGACGGATGGCCCGCCGGCACTCCCAGCGCGGCCTCGTGCGGGCCGGTTTCCTCGTCACCGTCGCCGGCCTGGTCCTCGTGCTGCTCCTGGTCCGCGCCGGCTCCGGCGTGGCGAGCGCGGTGCCCGGCCTGTTCCTGCTCGGCGCCGGCGTCGGGATCATGCTGACGGCTTCGGTGAACCTGGTGCAGTCCCGCTTCCCGGACTCCGCGCAGGGCGACATTTCGGGAGTGTCCCGCAGCGTGTCGAACCTCGGCTCGTCGGTGGGGACGGCGCTCGCCGGGTCCGTCCTGGCCGGAACGCCGCACCTCGGCGGCCGCTCCTTCGCGCTGGCGCTGGCGACCTTGGCCGTCGTGGCGGTGGCCGGACTGGTCGCCGCGCTGCTGCTGCCCGAGTGAACCGTCCCCAGTGGACGACCGCCGGACCGCCGTGACGATCACCCGCAGGACCACGCCCAGCACCACGAGGTCCGCGACCATCTGCAGGGTCACCAGCACCCGGGCGCCGGTGGCGATCGGGACGATGTCGCCGAAGCCGACGGTGGTGAACACGGTGACCGTGAAGTACAGCGCGTCGGTCCGCGTCAGCGCCGTGCCGAACGAGCCCGCGCCGTCCTGCGCGAGCACGTAGTAGCCGTTGGCGAACAGCAGGAGGAAGAGCGGCAGGATCAGGGCGAGCGCCTGAACGCCCTGCCAGGCCGGGAAGGGCGAGCGCAGGATCATCCGCACCTCGCCGACGACCAGCAGCACCACGACGGCGAGCCCGGCGGCGAACAGGACGACCGTCCACGGCCGCAGCTCCCGGTCGACCGGGAGCACGTAGTACACGCAGACCAGCGCGGTGACCGTGAGCAGCGGCCGGAGCACCGCGAGGTGGACGAACCGCCACCGGCGGCTCACCGCGCGAGCGCTTTCCGCTTGAGCGCCTGGTATTCCGCGTCGTCGATGACACCCTCTTCGAGCAGCCGCCGGGCTTCGGCGATCTGCGCCGCGCCGGTCCTGTCCAGTGTGGACACATACCCCGCGTCGCGGGCGCGCTGCCGCTCGACGATGTGCCGGCCCTGGGTGATCAGGTAGAGCAGGACGCCGAGGAACGGCAGCACGATGAGCAGCACCGTCCAGCCTGCCTTGGCCCAGCCGGACAGGTCGGCGCGGCGGAACAGGTCGCCGAAGGCCACGAACAGCAGCCAGAACCAGGCGATCCAGCAGAAGAACACCAGCATCGTCCACATGAGATTCAGGAACGGATATTCCGCGCTCGCCAAGGCCATGACATCTCCTCGTCCGGGATCGGGGGCCAGGCACGCTCGCGCGTGCCCGGCCCACTCGACCGGATCCCGGCCGTGCCCGCCTCACCCGCGCCGGGTGGGGCGAGCGGGCGTCAAACCGTGAAGTCGGCGACTTCGGCGTCGAGCAGCCCGCGTTCCTGGGCGATCGCCACGGCTTCGCGCCGGCTGCGGACGCCGAGCTTCGCGTAGATGCCGCGGACGTGGGTCTTGACGGTGTTCGGCGAGACGGTCAGGTCCTCGGCGATCTCGTCGATCGACCGTTGCGTGGGCAGCAGGCGCAGGACGCCGCGTTCCCGCTCGGTCAGCGGCGCCGGCATCGGCGGGGTGCGCAGCCGGCGCCGGACGGCGAGGATTTCGCCCGCGAACCGCTCGCCGGCGCCCAGCCCGCCCAGCCTGCTCGTCAGGAACCCGATCAGCTCGGGCGGGGCGAAGACGAACGGGAACCGGACGCCGGTCGGTTCGGCGGCGCGCAGTGCTTCGTCCAGCAGCCGGGCCGCCCGGTCGCGTGCCCCGGCCGCCAACGCGGCCTGCACCCCGATCAGGGACGCTTCGATCGCGGCCCAGGCCAGCTCCAGGGGGGCCTCGCCGTCCACCAGGGACCGCAGCACCGAACCGGCCGCGCGGTGGCGGCCGAGCCGCAGCTGGGTCCGGGCGCGCATCAGCAGCAGTTCCCCGGAGCCGACGAGGATCGGCAACGCCCAGCGGACGGTTTCCCTGGCCTGACCCGCCGCGCCCAGGCGCAGGGCGGCGCGCTGTTCGAGAACGGCGCAGAGCGCCGCGTGGCGGGGTGGACGGGCTCGCCCGGTGCCGAGGCGGGTGCGCGCCCGTCGCATCCGCCGCAGTCCCGCGTGCCAGCCGCCGAGTTCGAACTCCGCGGCGCCACGCAGCGTCTCGGCGAGCAGCCGCAGTTCCCCGGCCGCCCGCGCGGGAGCGTCACCGAGGAGCAGTCCGATGCGCTTGGCGTGCATGACGCAGTCGGCCGGTTCGCCGCCCAGCAAGGCTCCGTACGCCAGCAACGCCCCGGCTTGCGCTCCCTGGAGCGACCGCGGCGGGTCCTGGTGCGGCAGGCGGGCACCGGCCCGGCGGGCCAGCGTCTCCATCGCGCGGTAGTCGCCGTCGCGGCACGCCAGCTCGGCCAGCATGGTCAGGCAGTGGGCGACGATGAAGTCCTGGTGGACCCGCTCGGCGGTGCCGAGGACCCGCAGCAGCGCTTCCCTGGCAGGCTCGCGCTCGTCCCGGGCGATGAGGACACCGGCGCGGTGCAGGCTGGCGAGGCCGCCCAGGCCGGCGTCGGCGGCCAGCTCCTCGTCGACCTGTTCGGCCACCCGGGCGGCCTTGGCCGGGGTGTGGTCGAGCTGGGCCTGCCAGGAGTACGTCAGCTGCCGCAACACGGCCAGCTCCGGCGTCGGCCGGTCGGGCCACGATGCTTCCGCCCGAGCCAGCTGGAGACCGGCTGCCGACGTCTCGGCGGCTTCCAGGCACAGCGCGGCCGAGATGAGCAGGGTCGCCGGATCGGCCGTGATCCGGCGATCGTCCAGCAGCGCGAGAGCCGACCGCAGAACGTGGTGTTCGCCCGCGAGGAACAGCGTCACGGCGTGTTCGCGCAGCAGCTCGCCGACCCGGGCGGGATGACCCGAGCGGACGCTGTGCAGCAGCGCCGGGGCGGGCCGGTCGTGTTCGGCGAACCAGCGAGCCGCCTTCGCGTGCAGGGCGTGCGTCCGGTCCGGCTCCCGGCGTTGCAGGTCCGCCCGCAGGTAGGTGCGCAGCAGCGGCAGCACGCGGTGGTGGGGCGGGGCGCCGGCCGACTCGACCACCTGGGCCGGGTCGCCGAGCTCGCGGAGCACCGCTTCGGCGTCCGTGCGCCCCGAGAGCACCGTCGCCAGCCCGGCCGGGACCTCGTCGCAGATGCTGATCGTCCGCACCAGCTCGCGCTGCGCCGGAGCGAGTGCGGCGAGCACCTCGTCGGTCAGGTAGCCGAGCACGGAGCCGTCGCGGCCGGTGGAGAACTCACGCAGGCTGCCGTACCGGGCGGCGGACGCCGCGGCGAGGCGCAGCCCGGCCGGCCAGCCGCCGGTCTGGCAGGCGAGCCGGGCGACCTGGTCCCGCGGGATCGCCGACCCGGCGGCCGCCAGCACCGCGTCCGCCTCCTCGGGGGTGAACCGCAGCCGGGCGGCGCCGATCTCGACGAGCCGGCCCGCGAGCCGGGCCCGGCCCAGCGGCAGCGGCGGTTCCCGGCGGCTCGCGACCGCCAGGCACAGTCCCGCCGGCCGGTGGCGGATCACCGCCCGCAACCCGCGCCACGGATCGGGGGAGGTGATCTCTTGCGCGCTGTCGAGGACGAGCACGACGGGTTCGCGCAGTGCGTCGAACGCGTCGGCGACCTGGGCGAGGAAGGCGAGATCGGTGCTCGGCCCGTCGGGGACCGCCAGTCCGCGCAACGGGTTGCCCGGCGGGATCCGGCCGCAGCGGCCGACGGCTTCGAGGACCGCGGACCAGAACAGCCGGTCGTCGTTGTCGTCGGCGTCGGCGGACAGCCACGCGACCGCACCACCGTCGCGGCGTCGGGCCCACTCGGCGAGGAGCACCGTCTTGCCGAACCCGGCCGGGGCACCGACGAAGACCATGGCCGCTTCGCCGGCTCCGTCGAGGACGGCGCGCAGCCGCGGCCGGGGCACGAAGTCCGCCGGCGCGCCGGGAACGGTGATCTTGGTTCTCGGTACCCGTCTTCGGGACGGGACCTCGTGGCACTGCCGCATGTTCTTTTCTCCTCGGTGTTCGGTTCCGGATAATCCCGGCGGATCTTGCCACGCAATTGACTCGGCTCACCTGCTGTGGGCGAAGAGAACAACGGCCGCGGCCATAATCGTGTGCCGGGTGAAAATTCTGGGAAATTCTCCGGGTAAGGGGAATCGGCGGTTCGCCGTTTCCCGGTTCTGCTGGCTCGGGCCGGGTGAGGTCGTGGTCCTCGACGTGGTGCGGACCGGCGGGATCAGCGCCGGTTCGGTGCTGCTCGGCCTGGCCGTCGCGCTGTCCGCGCTGACCCCGGTGAGAGAGCTGCGGGCTGGTGTCCGCGCCGGTGCCGACCTGGTCGCGCGGCTGGTCTTCCTGCTGGTGCGCGGCTGGTCGGCGGTGGTGGTGCTGTTCGACGTGGTGATCGTCGGGTGGGCGTGGCTGTCGGCGGGGCGGACCCGGCGGAGCCGGGGCACCCGGTGAGCCGGGCGGGTGTCCTCGGTCCCGATGCGGGGGCGAATTACGTCTTCCGGGGCGGCGGTGCCATTCCGGGACGGGCGGCCGAAGAGGTCGATGATTTCCGCGGCGTGCTCGTCGTGCCCGTGCCGCCGGATACGATAGTTTTCGGTACCGTTGCCGACCCCGAAAGCCTGCCGCGGATCCTGCGGCGGCTCGAGGCGCTCGGGATGCACGTGCAGTCGGTGCACCGGGTCCGGGAATTGCCGGTCGCCGTGCACCGCGTCAGCGGGTGAAGGGCCGGTTGCCTTCACCCGCCCGAGGGGACGCGTCACGACGCGGTGGCCGCCGTGACGTGCCCGAGCCGGATCGCCTGCCGCAGGGCGGCGTGGTCGCGTTCGTTCTGGTCGGCGCAGGCCACCGCGAACTGCCGGACGGCTTCGGCGAACGCCGGGCCGGCGCCGAGGTAGGCGGCGATCGCCAGCGCGTCCCCGGTGCGCGCGTGCGCCCGGGCCAGGGTCCACCCGCACAGCCGGGCGTGTGCCCGCAGGACGTCCGGGGTCATCGTGGTGACGTCGCCGGTGGCCGGGTCGGTGCGCAGCCGGCGGACGTGGAAGTCGCGCGCGCGGCCGTCGAAACCGGTGGTGCGGGCCCAGCCGAGGAAGACGTCGCCGGTGGCCTGGATCAGCCGCTGGCCGGTGACCACCCGCCGGCCGGGGTCCGCCGGCGCGGCCGCGCCGGTGTACGCCTGCAACACCGACGGCCGGGCTTCCTTCAGCCGCAGGACGAGCGGGTCCCCGGTGCCCGTCCGGACGAGCAGGACCACCCAGCACCGGGTGCCCGCGTCGCCCGGTCCGGCGACCGTGCGGGCGGCGTCGGCGAGCCGGTAGCGGTCGAGCAGCGCCTTTCGCGCGGGCCCGAGCGTGCGCTTGTACCGCGCGAGCACGGCACCGAGGCGGTCGGTCAGCGTCGCCGGGTCGCCGTCCCCGGCCAGGCGACCCGCCGGGACGACCGACGGCGGACGTGCGGCGAGGCGGAGGTGGCCGTCGCGGATTTCGGTCAACCGCCGTACGCCGGCGACGCGGCCCTTCCCCGGTCCCAGCCGGTGGGCGGCGACCACCCGCAGCGTCCCGGCGTCCGCGGGGGCGAACAGGATGTCGAGCGACGTGCGGCGCGCGAAGTCGTGCATCGCCAGGCGGTAGGACTCGACCGCGGCGAGGACGGCGCGCCGGCGCTGCGCCGCCGCGTGGCCGTTCTCCCGGGCGGTGACCTCGAAGCTCGCGGCCAGCCGCTTGACGTCCCATTCCCACGGCGCGGGCAGGGTCTCGTCGAAGTCGGCGAAGTCGAACACCAGGCGACGGCCCTGGGCGGCGAACAGGCCGAAGTTGGCGAGCTGGGCGTCCCCGCACGCCTGGACGCCGAAGCCGGTCCGCGGGGTCGAGGCGAGGTCGGCGGCCGCGGGGAGAGCGGCACCCTGGAAGTACGCCAGCGGCGAGGCGGCCATCCGGCCGTACCGCAGCGGCCGCAGTTCCGGGACCCGGTCGCGGTCCTGGCGGGCCAGCAGCGCGAGGGGATCGGTGCGCCGGAGGGAGCCGGGGAACTCGGCGTGGCCGTCGACCGGTACGGCCGCGCGCGCGGCGCGAGCTCGCGCGATCAGCACGTCGGAAGCGTCGGTGAGAGTCATGGGACGGATCGTCGGGCGCGGAGGCCGCCGGGGCGTCGTCCGCCGGGGGTGAAGCGGGGAGTCATCCACCACGGGTGACGACCCGCGACGGCGCGAGCCGCAGGGTGAGCCGTGGAGGTGCGGTGATGACGAAGCGGACGACGAGCGGCCGGCGGGTGCGCCGCGGGGATCTCCCCGCCGGCCCGGCGCCGCGCTTCGCCATCCCGTCCGGCCGGCCCCGGCGGCGCTCTCGGGGGAGCGCGCGGAGCGGGCGAACCTCCCACGCGGGACCGCGGCGGCGCTCGGGGGCGCCGCCGCGGTCCCGTTCCCTGCTAACGCCGCGGCGACTCGTCGAAGGCCTCCCGCAACCGAGCTTCCTCGACGTCGGAAAGGTTGGTGCTGAGCAACGTGGCACCGGTTTCCTTGAACGGCTCGACGACCCGGTCCAGCACCGTGTCCCCGGACATCACGAACAGCGCGGAAGTTCCGGGCGTGACCTGGGCGCGGACGGTGTCGATGAAGTCCTCGTCGATCCCGACGTGGCTCAATGATCCGGTGAGCGCGCCGATCGCCGCGCCGACGGCCATGCCCAGCAGCGGCACCAGGAAGATCAGGCCGAACAGCAGGCCCCAGAAGCCCCCGCCCAGCGCGCCGGCGCCGGTCAGGGAGCCCAGGTCCTTCGTCTTCGGCTTCTTCCGCCCTTCGGGCCAGGTCACGTAAGCCGCATCGGCGATCGAGATCAACTGCTGCTTCTGCAGCTGCCGAAGCAGATCCAATGCGTTTTCGGCACCTTCGACGGTCGGGAACCGCCACACGGTCAACGTGGACACGACGTCCTCCTCGGTCTGCGGATCGTGGTCGTGCCGCACTGTTTCCCGGGTGCGGGCGGGCGGCATCGCCCACGCCGTGTGAGCCGCGTGGCCGCCGCGATCGGGGCGGCCGATCTCACCTCGGGCGGGCGAGGACCGGCGGACCGGCGACCGACCATGATCGCCCGGTCCGCAGCCAGCCGAGGAAGAGGAAGAAGGATCATGACCGAACCCATGCAGCCCCGGACCGGCACGACCGGCGCCCGGACCCCCCTCCCGCCGGACCGGGCCGTGGCGCGGTCACGGCGGGTCGGCTGGATCTGGTTCGCCGGGGCGATCACCGTCCTGGCCGGACTGTTCAACGTGGTCGAAGGCGTGGTCGCGCTGTTCGACCGGGACTACTACGTGATCGGCCCGTCGGGACTGCTGGTCTTTTCCCTGGCCGGCTGGGGGTGGCTGCACCTGATCGTCGGCATCCTCGTCGTGCTGACGGGGATCGCGCTTTTCACCGGCTCGCAGTGGGCCCGGGTCGTCACCGTCGCGCTCGCCGGGTTCAACGCACTGGCGCAGCTGGCCTTCCTCTCCGCGTACCCGTTCTGGGGCGTCCTCGTGATCGCCCTCGACGTCCTCGTGATCTGGGCCGTCATCGTGCACGGCGACGAATCCACCTACGAGATCTGGTGACCCCTGCCGTCCCGGTCGCACGACCGTGATCAGTACAGTCGTGGCTTCCGCCCGGCGTCGACCGCGGATCCGGGGCGACTTCTCCCGACACCGAGAGGGTTCACGTGCCCGATCGAACGACGCTCCCGTTCCGCCCGGTTCCCGGCGCGAAGGTCACGGTGCCCCGGCTGCCGGGCATCTTCGTCCCCCGTCCCCGGCTGGCGGCGGTGCTGGACCGCGCCACCACCCGGCCCGTCACGGTGGTCCGGGCGCCGGCCGGGGCCGGCAAGACCACCGCGCTGGCCGGCTGGGCCGGCGACGGCCACGACGTCGCCTGGGTGTCCCTGGACGAAGACGACAACGACGAAACCCGGTTGTGGGCGGCGATCCTGGACGCGTTGCGCCGGTGTCCCGCGGTACCCGCCGACCGTGGTCTGGACCGGCTCGACCCGCCGGGGCCGGGGCGGCGGCGGGCCTTTCTGGCCGATCTGGACGACGCGCTCGCCGAGGCGGCGGGGCCGGTGCGGCTGGTGCTCGACGATCTGCACGAGATCTCCCGCGCGGAACCGCTGGAAGCCCTCGCGGCCTTGGCCCGGCACCTGCCCGCCGCGGTGCGCCTGGTCCTGGTGACCCGGGTGGAGCCGCGGATGCGGCTGGCCCGGTTGCACGTCGAAGACGTCCTGTCCCGGGTGGAGGCGGCCGAACTCCGGTTCACCGCAAGGGAAACGGCGAACCTGCTGCGAGCCACCGGGAGCGCGGTGAGCGACGAGCGGGTCCGGGAGCTCACCGAACGCACCGGGGGCTGGGCCGCGGCGCTGGGCTGGGCCGCGGTTTCGGTGCGCGACGCCGACGACGCGGACGGGCTCGTCGCCACCGTCACCGGCGACGAGCGCGCCGTGGCGCGGTTCCTGGCCGACGAAGTGCTCGCGCGGCTGCCCGCGGCGACTTCGGATCTCCTGCGGTGCTTGAGCGTCTGCGACGCCGTCGGGGCGACGCTCGCCGTCCGCCTCTCCGGCCGCGCGGACGCCGGGGCGAGGCTGGACGAACTCGAACGCGCGACGGGTCTCGTCGCGCGCACGCCCGCCGACACCTATCGGCTGCCGCCGTTGCTGCGCGGGTTCCTGCGGGCCGAGCTGGCCCGGCAGGACCCGCAGCGGGTGCCGCGGCTGCACGGGATCGCCGCTCGCTGGTACGCCGGGGAAGGCCGGTTCGGGGAGGCGCTCCGGCATGCCGTGGCGGGCCGGGACCGCCGGCGCGTCCTCGCCCTGACCCGGGATCACGGCGTCCGCCAGGTGCTGGCGGGCGACGGCGAGCCGGTGCGGCTGGCGCTCGCCTACCTCGGCGCCGCCGCGGTCGCCGCGAACCCGCCACTGCGGCTGGCTTCGGCGCTCGAGAACCTCCAGCGTGGGCTGCCCGCCGAAGCCGCGGCCGACCTCGGCGCGGCGGACGACGGCCTGGGCCGTCTCGCCGCGCGCCACCTGGCTCTGGTCACCGGGAAACGCCCGCCGGACGCCGTGCTCGCGGCGGAGCGGGTGCCGGGCTTCGACGCCTGGTTCACCCTCGACCGCGCTTGGCGGTCGCTGCGCCGCGGTGCCCGTCGCTACGCCGTCGTCCAGGGTCAGGAAGCCCTGCGTCTGGCGCACGGCGACCGGTTGGACCACCTCGTGCTCCACAGCCGGCTGGTGCTGGCCGTCGCCAGCGCCTTCGACGGCGATCACCTGGCGATGCGGCGAGCCTGCACGGGAGCGCTCGCCGTCGCGCGACGGCACGGCTGGCGCCGGTCTCCCGGCGTGGCCGAATGCCACTTGATGCTGGCCTACGACGACCTGATGCGCGCCGAGCCGGCCGCCGCATCCCTCGAGCTGGCCCAGGCGGCGTCCGCGGAGGTGCCCGGTGGCTCGCCGCTGGTGAGCCCGCTGCGCGAGTTCTTCGAGGGCATGGTGCGCCTCGACAGCGGCGACCGGACGGCGGGTTCGCACGGCATGCGCGCGGCGCGGCACCGGCTCGCCGGTCTGGACCTGCCGCCCGCGATCATCGCGGTGTGCGCGGTTGCCGAGTACCACGCGGCACTGACCCTCGCCGAGGGGGTGCACGCGGCGGAAGTGCTCGCGTGGATGCACGAACGCCTGCCCGCGAGCGCCGAGCTGGCCCTCCTGCGGGTCCGCGCTCACCTCGCCGCGGACGAACCGGCCGCGGCAGAAGCGGTCCTGCGCGAAAGCGGCGGCGCGAGCGCGCTGCTGCCGGCCACCGCGGTGGGCCGATGCCTGGCGGAAACCGCACTGGCGCTGCGTTCGCATCGGCGGACCAAAGCGTTGCACGCCCTCGATCGCGCGCTGGCCCTCGCCCGGCCGAACGGCTTGGTGCGGCCGTTCGGCCTCGCCGAGCCCGAGGTCGGCCACCTGCTGATCGACCACTCCGGCGGGTTCGGCTCGCTGGACAGGTTCGCCCACGCGGTCCGCAGCCGGCTCGTCCCGCACTCCCCGTCCAGTGACCTGACCGATCGCGAGCAGGTCGTGCTTCGGCGCCTGCCTTCGCAACGCTCGCTGGACGAAATCGCTTCCGATCTGACGGTCTCGGTCAACACGGTGAAGACCCACGTGCGGGCCATCTACGGCAAGCTGGGCGTGAACAACCGGCGCTCGGCCGTCGTGGTGGCCCGGCAGCACGGTCTGACCTGAGCCGGTCACCCGTCTTCCCGGCGCGGGGCGGACAACAGCGCCTCGGCCCAGCGGGCTCGCGGGTCGACGTCCACCAGGAGGGCCTTGGCCAGCAGGGTCGCCGGCACGGCGAGGATCGCGCCGAGCGGACCGAGCAACCACGTCCAGAACACCAGCGCCAGCACCGTGACCAAAGTGGACAGTCCGACCGAGCCGGCCACGAACCGCGGCTGGATCAGCGACTGCACCACGAAGTTCAGCGCCGCGTACACCACGAGCACCACGAGCAGGTGTCCCCAGCCGCCGTCGAGCAGGGCGATCACCGCGGGCGGCGCGACGCCGATCACGAAGCCCACGTTCGGGATGTAGTTGGTGACGAAGGCGAGCAGGCCCCACAGGAGCGCACCCGGCACGCCCAGCAGGGCCAGCGCGGTGGTGTCGAGAGCCGCCACGAGGCCGCCGAACACGCTCGTCACGACCAGGTACCGCCGGGTGCCCGACGCGAAACCCCGCAGTGCCGCGGAAATCCACGGCCGGTCCCGGGCGATCCGGCCGAGGCGCTGGCCGGCCCAGGCCGTTTCGGCGCCTAGGAACAGCAGGAGCGCGAACAGGAAAGCCAGGTTCGTGACCAGCCCGCCGACCCCCGCGAGCAGCGAACCGGCCAGGCCGACGAGTTTCCCGGTGTCGAGGGACGACAGCGCGGCGCGCAGCTCCGGTTCGCCGACCCCCAGCCTGCCGAGGACCGCCAGCCCGTCGCGCAGCAGTTCGTCGACCCGCCCGGCGTAGCGGGGGACCAGCGCCGACAGCTGCGCGACGGACACCACGAAGACCACGAAGAAGCCGACGAGGACGGCGTAGACGGTGACGACCAGCACGCCGACGGTCAGCCAGCGCGGCAGTCCCCGGCGCCGCAGCCAGGTCCGCACCGGATCGAGGGTGATCACGACGACGAGAGCGAGGAAGACGGGCCCGGCAAACCAGGCGACGGCCTGCACCCCGGCGAGCACGACCACGGCGGCGGCGGCCCCGAGCAGCACGACGAGCGCGCGGGGCACGGAGGTGCCGCCGGTCCCGGAGTGGTTCTCGGGTGGCCACGGGACCGACGGCGGGTGCACGCCGGCGCCGAACCGGTCGGCAAGCCTCCCGAGGGAGCGGCGCGATCCCCGATCGCCGGTCGCAACGCGGCGCCGCCGGGGCTTGCGGAACCGGCGGGCCGGCAGATCGGTGAGCGTTGCTCGCACCATGCGAATCCTCCGGAGACAGGCGGCGGCCACCCCACGGTGGCGGGTTCCGGAAGGCCCGTCATCACCCGGGGCGGAGGAAGCGGTGACGCAGTGAGAGAGCACCAGGGACGGGGCGCGCGTGGTGCCGATGGCGGAGTCGTGGCGGGGTTCCGCGAGAACAAGGGTCCGGCGATATCAGGTGGGCGATGTCCGCGGGGTAAGGGCCGCGCGACCGGCGATCGCCACCGCGTGGGCCCGGAGCGTGCCCCCGGCGCGGTTCCGTCCAGAACCCAACGGCTCGAAAAGGCCTGTGAGCTGCAGTTTTCCGGTGTAGTCGATATTGAGCGGCATCGGCGAGGTGGTCGGTCATGACGTCCTCGGCGACTAGGAGTGTCAGCTGGTCACTGTGGGTGCAGTGCTTCTGTACCGGTGTGGTGGCGGTGCTGGCGGCGTATGCGTCGTATCGGCATGGTCGTGAGTTCGCGGTGCGTTTCGGTGCGGATGGCTCGACTGCGTCGATCTGGCCGTTGATCGTGGATGGTCTGCTGACGACGGCGACGGTGGAGTTGTGGCGGCCGAGTCATGGTGGTGGTCGGTGGGCTGCGTGGGTGGCTTTCGGCTTCGGGATCTCGTTGTCGTTATGTGCAAACATCGGGTCGGTTCCAAGGTTGACGGTGTTCTCGGTCGTTATCGCCGCTTGCCCTCCGCTGGCTCTTTTGCTTGCTGTGGAACTGCTGAACCGGGCGTTGAAGCGCCGCCGCGCCGCTGTCCGGACCTCGCTGCCCATGGAGATAGATGCCGACGGTGAGTCTCCTGAACGAGAGGCGGTGCATCCGCGCTCAGCAGAAGACGACCTTGAGCCGGTGTCGGTCCTCGAGGAGTCTGCCGAGCAGCGGATGTGGGCGTTCTACGTTGAGGAGCAAGCTGCGGGACGTACTCCGACCGGGGCGGATCTCGATCGTGTCGCCGGTACGAACAACTACGGCCGTCGTGTTCTGCGGCGCTGGCGAATTGCTGGCCGATGCGCTGGTGGTGGTCGCGGCATAGCCGTCACCGATGCCGGCCCGCAGCAGTTGGCTGGGGTCGACTATGCCGCGCCTCATGCCAGCCAGGAGGTGCTGCAACCCGCTGGTTAAGAGTGGTGATCTTGAGGTTTCGGATGGTGTCGAGTGATGCCGGGCAGGCTCGTTTTCCTCGGCCGTCGGGTGGTGGCGGTGTTGGCTTGTGCCGCGGTCTGTCGTCCCGTCCGTGTGCTCTCGGGCTCTCCTCGGGCTCGCAACTGTCGGGTCGTGTCGGCTGATCCAGGCCGCCGACAGCGACCGATTCGTAGAGGGCGAGGCGGCTATCCCGAACAGGATGACGTGGCGGTGCGGCCGTGAGGCGGCTCAAGGACTGGCTTGCTCAAGACCTTGCTCTGTCCATCCAGTGCATCTGCACCGGTCTGGTCGCACTCGGTGCGGCGTACGCCTCGTACCGTCACGGACAGGAGTTCGCGCTCCGGTTCGGCGCGGACGGCGTGACCGCCTCAATCTGGCCGCTGCTGGTCGACGGCTTGCTGACGATCGCGACGGTCGAGTTGTGGAAGACCCACCGCAGCGGTCGTCCGGCGGGTCGATGGGTGGCTTGGCTGGCGTTCGTGTTCGGGATCTGCTTGTCGCTGGTGGCGAATATCTGCTCGGCGCCGGCGTTGAGCGTGTTGCAGGTGACGGTGGCGGCGTGTCCGCCGCTGGTCTTGCTGCTGTCGGTTGAGCTGTTGAACGGTGCGTTGAAGCAGCGGTCTCGCGAGACTTGCTCCGAGACCCGTTCGTGCTCAGCGCGAGACGTACGATCAGGCTCTCGAGACGGCGGCGGACAGCGAGACTTTCAGGTCGGTTCAGCCGACGACCATGGTCTCGCGGCCGTCATGGAGGACTCTGAGCGGACAGTCGAGGACCGGATGTGGGAGTACTACGTCAACGAGCGGGCGTGCGGCCGAACGCCGACGGGCGCCGATCTGGATCGAGTGGCCGGAACGCACAACTACGGCCGTCGGATTCTCCGGAAGTGGAGGAGCGGGCAAGATCGGCAGATTGAGGGTTCTACACGTTCTTCGGCGGCAGGTGCAGTAGCGACGTCCGCCAGGGCAGTCACGTATGCGGGTCCGCCGTCGTGATGTTGATCTGGCGGGGATGGAGGCTCGGACGGCGGACCAGTCCACGATCCCCGGTGCCGCCATCGCCGACATGCTGCTGATGCAACTCGTTCAGCATCAGACCAGGCGTGGCCGATCACGTGATGGACCGTCCGTTCCAGCCTAGGGTGGTGACGCGCTGTAACGCGGGTGCCTGCTCCAGCGAATACATGATCGCGCTTGTCCGGCGCGCTACATTCTTGGAGGAGATCACCGTGGCCGACCTCAAGCCCCGGCCGCACTACCACGCAGGGGCCGATCTGAATGCCGCCGCCCTCGCTGAGCGACTGAAGAAGTCGTCGGAGGCCGACGGCCCGACCGACTATGCCACTCGGATCAACCTCGAGATCTTGGCGCAGTTGGTGGCAATCCGTAGGCATGCGCTGGTGTTGGCCAATATCTTGGTGACGTCGGCGATTCTCGGCCTGATCTTGTTCTTTGTGCTCCTTGGACACCTGCCCGACAGTGTGCCGTCGCGCGGTTACTGAGACGTCTCGACCGGCAGTCAGTCGGCGATCTCCTTAAGGGCTTCGATCTGACGAGCGATCTCGTGCGAGTCGATGACCCCGTCGTTCTCCGTCGAAACGAAGAGGTTGTGTCCGACGGTGAAGCCGTTGCGCTCGTACCATTCGCGCTTGACTTCCCACGACTGCCGGTAGTCGTCGCGGTGGAGCATGCCGAGGTGCTCCCACAAGATCTCGTCTCCGCCGGCATCGATGACGGTGAAGTCAGGGCGCGCGGACCCGCCGGTGACCGGGCCGGCGAAGGGCCGTTCGTAATGGTATTCGATGCCGGCCTCGTGGAGGAGGTTGGCGACGATGACCTCGCTTTTCGACCGCACGAGTTCTCCGCGGCGCGTGCGATGGACCAGGTGCTCGGCGTAGGGCACATAGACATCCGGCCGGCGCACACCTCCGGTGAAGAGGTTGGTGTTGCGGCGAGCGGTTTCACTGCGTTCCGGGCGGGTCAGATCGAACAACGCCGAGGAATCGTCACCTTCCAGCAGGACGACGAGCCGGCGCTTCGCCCGCGTGAGAGCGGTGTAGATGAGCTCGCGGGACAGCAAGGGCGTCTCTTTCGGGACGACGACGAGAACGACGTCGAATTCGCTGCCCTGCGCTTTGTGGACCGTAAGGGCGTACGCGAGTTCGAGGTCGGGGGCTTCAGCCCGGCCGGACACCGCTTTGAACCCGACCCGGAGGCCGTCCCGGCCGGCGAACGCGACGTTGACCAGCCCGCCTCTTTCCAACTTCTTCGTAGTCGCCACAAGTCCGACCTCGCCATTGGCGAAGTAACCGTCGACGCTCGTGCGTGTGCGGTGGTCGTAGGCGTCACGTTTCCGGTTCCGGACCAGGATGACCTTGTCGCGGACGACGATCTCCTCGGGGCCGTACGCGATAGCACCGGGGCGGCGGTCACGCGCCTCGCCGAGTTCCGCGGCGCGGAAGTGCCGCTGGAGATCACGGTTGAGCTCGAAGGTTCCCCACGGACGCATCCTGACCGGTGACAGGATCTGGAAGCGCTCGGCTCCGCCGTGGTCGCCGAACGGGACCCACCCTTCGGACGTGAGGCCCAGCGCCCGGTCGAAGCCGCCGAGGTCGTCCGGACCGGCCATGCCGAGCGCGTCGGCGAGCTGTTCGAGCACCTGGGTCCGCAGGTCGTCGGGATCCTTCCAATAGGCGAGCCGGAGATCACTGGACGGACCGCCGGCGCTGTTGTCGGTGGGGTCGCTGAGCTCGGAGAGGACCCGGTCGGCGTTGACCGGTTGCACGTCGTCCGTGTACCAGGACGCGAGCCGGAGCGTGTCACTGCCGGTGCCCTGGCTGCTGCGGACCTCGACCGTGAGCCGAGCGAGAGCGCCGGCTCGTGCCGCGACAGCAGGGTCGGGCGAGCCGGCGCAGCGGTCGAGATGGGCGACGAAGTCGGCGAAGGGCCTGCCGACGCCGATCGGCGGGAGCTGGCTGGGATCACCCACGAGGATGATCCGTTGTACGTGGCCGAGGTCGAGAGCCTTGAGCAAAGCGGTCAGGACATCCTCGGTGAGCATCGAACACTCGTCGACGACGATGGTCCGCTCCTTGCGGTAGGCACGGTCGCTGTCGAACAGCGCTCGTTGCCGCTCGCCGTCGTACCGACCCAGCCGGTAGAGGAATTGCGCGATAGTCATGGCGGTTGCGCCAGGGGCCTGCTGCACAATGCGGACCCGTGCTTTGCCGGTGGGCGCGAGGAACAGCACACCATCGCTCGTCAGGCGACGTGCCTGCAGGAGCGCTCCCAGCACCGTCGTTTTGCCGGTGCCGGCGCGGCCGACGAGTACGGACAGCTTGCGGGTCGAGATCGTCTCGAGGGCGCTGGCTTGCTCGACGAGCGCCTCCGCGTGCCGTGGATCGGCCTCGTCGAGGACACCGCCAGTCTCGGCGATGGCCGCACGTACCTGGCCGGTCCAGTCTTCGCCCAAGCTGGCGAGTGTTCGCCCGGCTCGCTGGCTGAGGCGCCGTGCGAGAAAGGCCCCGCGTTCGGCGAGCTCGTGCAGTTGGAGGCAGGAGACGTCGACGGGGGTGTCGTCCTCGCCGGGGCAGCTCGCCGTCACCAGGTCGACCTCGGGATCCAGCGCCGTGACGTTCCCGGCAACCCAGTCCGGGGGAATCGCGAGTGGTCGGGCGAGCCGAAGCTTGCCGGCGGCTTCGATGGCCTCCGCCACAGGCAGGAGCGCGTCTCCGCGATCCGCGGCTTCCCGGAGGACGGCGACCAGGGCAGCGCGGAGCCGGCGGGCATCATGGGGTGACGCGATCGGGTCGGGTGCGTCGAGCGGGTGGTTCGCCGCGATCGTCGGATCGGGCAGCACACCGCGATCGACGAGGCCAAGGGTGATGGGCGGGTCGTCGAACTCACCGAGATCCGTTTCGGCGAGCCGGTACGGATTGGCCAAGATGTCGAGGTCACTGACCTTCTGCCGGGTTGCCTTGGCTCGTCTGGCCGGGTCGAGCCAGCGGCGTGCGGCGGTCGGCGTCACGGAGAACCGGGACAGGAGCCTCATCAGCTGCTTCCGCTGCGCCGGGAGCGCGGCCCAGGTCGAGCCGTGCGCCGCGAGGTCGGCGGTGTACGCCGTTCGAGGTGGGGTGACCCGACCGCCGAGCAGGTCATCGACCAGCGGCCACGGATCGGAATCCGCGGAGAGCATGCCGCTGCGCCGCAAGTCGAGCGCCAGCGCCGTGCCGAGCCGCAACCCGAACCCGTCGAGCACGCTCCCCGTTCCCGGGAAGGCACCCCGATCGGTCCAGACGTCGGCGATGCGGTCCGACAGCCACTGTTCGCGCTCGGCCCACGGTCCTGGTGCGATGCCGTGTCGGATGATCGCACGAACTGCGGTCAAGGCCTGTTCGAGAATCCCGAGTGCGGTGTCCGAGGTGGCGAGTTCGGCTCCGTAGGAAAATTGGGAGACCGCGGTGCTGTCCGGGCTGACGATGATCTCGTTCACGAGTTCGCGACGTCTCCGGTCTTCGGCCGGGTCTCCGGTGGGTTCCAGGTAGGCGTGGTAGGGCAGTAGGAAGCCATCGGAGCCTTCGGGACGGATCGTGTGTTCGACGATCCGGTCCCAGAGGGGGTACGTCCACGGCGCCCGGCTTCGGTACTCGAGGAGTGACGAGATCGCCGCCACCCGTCCGATTCCGACGACGAGCCGGGGGACGTCGTCGCCGAGCGGATGCCCCGACTTCGTGTACATGAACGCCACCGACTCGCGGGGCGTGACCTGGTTGAAGACCGCGTCGAGCAGCTGGCGCTGCCGCGTCCGGTCGAACACCCACGAAGACGGGAACGGCGGGTCGCTGTCGGGCGCCAGCTCGGTGGGGAGCCGATCCTGGATGCGTTCCTGGCTTTCGCGGAGCATCCAGGCGAACGGCACGGCCACCGCCGAATAGGGCGGAATCTCGATTGTGGTGGGCAGCAGGACGCCGTGAGTGGACCGCGTCGATTCGATGCCGGCGTACGGATGGCGGAACTCGCGCGACCAGGGCCGTGGGCTCATGAACGTCCCGTTCTCGGCCTTGCACGCCGGCAGCTGCCGGGAGCCCAGTTCGGCGAAGAACCTCCCGGCGTGCGCATCTTCGCTGTCGTCGTCGCGTTCGAGGCGGATCCGGTCGAGGTCGAGACAGTATGGGTTTCTTGAAGGGGCGCGGCAAATCGCGCCGTTCCACGCGCTGTCGTGCCATGCTACTCGCAACGTCAGATGTCGCATAGCCGCTTGGTCCTCACCTGGATAAATCGGTTGATCTGTTCTCGATAATACCGCCAGGGGATGAAAGGGCAATGCCTCACGAGACCATCAGCGGCCGGTCGACTTCCGCTCCCAACGTCGGCAATACTTGGTCGCACAAGACCTCCTGCTCGCCCCCGTCGCCCGTCATGGCGATTGCTGCGGCCAAGTTGCGAAGGTCCGGGACGAAGCTCTTCTGCAGCGAATCCGCCAGCATCCGGGCGCGGGCGAGCTGTTTCGGTGTCTGCTCTCGATTGATGCCCGTTCCCACAACTCTGTCGACATACCGACAGTTCGGATCGGACGGCCGACGCGTGCGCTCACGTCGGTGATGATCCTTATGCCGTCCGCATCGAGGTCGCCCCAGGCGACCAGGGGGAGATCCCGCGATCGCAGGTGCCGGACGGCGTTTTCGCCAACGTAACCTCGACCCCACAAGCAAAGCCAGCATTTCGTGACCTCTGGCAAGGAACTTACTCGTTCGAAAACTGCGAGGTTCTCGATCAGAAGGATGCCCTTCGCGCCGGAAGGTGCGTACTCATCGTGGGCAGGCCATCGGCTGTCGCACTCGGCCGGTTGCTGAAAGTCTTCATTCAGGGCGGCCGGAACCTCAGCGGGCGGTGCTCCGGACATAGGGACCAATTTGACCAGGTTTCTGACGATCACCGGGGCCGCGGCACCGATGGCGAGCGCGGGGAGCGCGTCGGTGATCTGGCCGCCATCGCGGCTCCGAGCAGCCCGCCGACAGTCAGTCGGAGGAGTTCACTGATCAAGTACCCGACCGGCCCGGCGGCGTGGCCCGGCTCGTTCGAAGCCAAACGGCCCTGCGCAAGATCGGCGTTCACCTCCCACGGCCGCAGCCGATCGCGCTTGAGCACGGTTGCGAAGTCGAGGGCCTCTACTGCGAAGCCGCCTCCGAACGCCCACAGGCCCGCTTGCCACCATTACATCGGGTAACTCTAAGCCCTCGGGGCCGGTCACGGTCTACAGACAACGTAGGCAGGCACTCATACGGCGATGACCGGTGTTTCCCGCGGCCGGGCGCCGTCAGGTAGCGGTCGCACTCGCGTTCGGTCGAGGTTGCACTATGCGGTGGGCGCAGGCAGGTCATGGCCAGAGAGCCCGTGTCGCGGCCGTGGGTACGGTGCGCGATCGCGACCGGCATAGCCCGCCCCACCGGGTGGGCATCGGCCCGATCAGCTCCCGGCGCCACGCGTCGCTCACCCAGTCGGTATTGAGTAGCGGGAGGCTGCGAACTTGGCGGCGCTGCGAACGGCACGAGGCATCCAATCACCCGGCCGGTCGGCCAACGTCGCCAGCCGGCGACGTGCAACGGCCGGGCTCGGACTGCATCACCGAGCGGGCGGCCGCGTGGCTCAAGACCTCCGCCATGTCCTTGCCCTTGCTCTGAGGCCGCGTTACCTTGAACAGTCCGGGCTGGGCCTGCCGCAACCAGCGGTTCGCTCGGCGGGACGAACGGGCACGGCAGGCGCGGCGAGTGTCGGCCGTGTCCGGGTGAGGGTTGCTCGCCCTTTGCCGAAGCGTTGCGGGCACCAGCACGGCGGCGCGCCGTCAGGTGCTGCAGTTCAGGGAACACCACGAGCGCGCCGGAGCCGCGGCAACGCGGCTCGGGCCGGGAGGTAGTCGCTGCTCCGTCCCCATGAGGCGGTCTTGGCCCTTGCTTCGGGCCACTGCCTGGAAGTTCTTCGTGCGTTAGTGGCGGGTGCGAGATGATCGCGGTCGTTCTCGCGTTGATCGCATCCGGTACGGCAGTGTGGCTTTTCCGCATCGCGGCAAGTCATGGCCGATCTGTGAAGATCAAGATTCTTTGCGTGTCCGTCGAGTCGGAAAACCGTCCGGTCGAAATTATTCGAAAGCCGGAAAAAAACCAACTCGATGCCACCCCGGTTTCTCCCGATGAACAGGAGGAATCAAAGCGAAATTCATGAGCAATAGCGATCTTGGTGGTCTGAGTGCGCGGGTCCCGCGTGTTCAGGCCATCAAGAGGGTGAATGGTCCTGGTGACCGGCGGCGTCGCGGGGCCCGTCTGGCGGTGGCTCGCCTGTGCTGACGCCGAGTACCTGGTCCTCCTCGGCCGCTGTGGCAAGGACGCGTCCGATGCGCCTGAACTGGCGGCGGAGCTCGAGGCCTCCGGGGTTCGAGTGGGCGCTCGCGGCGTGTGACGTCGCTGACCGCGAGACGCTCGCCGGGCTGTTGGCGGCTTACCCGCCAGACGCCGTCGTGTATGCCACGGATAGCTCGGTCGGCGCCCCGGCTCTCGCCGATTGCACCCCGAAGCACTCGAGGAAGTGCTGGCGGGCAGAGGTGTCCGGCGCCCATCACCTCGACGAGCTGCTGGCAGACCGGCCGTTGGACGCTGTTGTATCCATCTCTTCGGCCTCGGCGGTCAGGGCGCGGCGGATTAGGGTGCGTGCGCGACGGCGAGCAGCCACCTCGACGCGCCCGCTGCGATCCGGCAGGTCCGCGGGCAGATGGCGCTGTCAGTCGCCTTGGGCGCGGACGGCATCACCACGGAGCAGGACGCGCGGGAGCACCTACACAACCGCGCGATCCGGGCGACGGTCGCCAAGTTCAGTGGGCGGATCCGCCGACAGTCTCGCCGAACGCGCTGACGTGGAAGCCGGGCGGAGGTGGGTTCGCCGACATTGAATTTCAGCTGGTGAGTCCCTTCCAACAGAACTCTCTATCACAAAACAGTTTCCTGGCGGGAGTCTTCGTGTCCATCGGTTCGGCAGCACCGCTGTTGCTCATCGAGCGGCTGATCATGACTTTGTCCAAGGAGGCGTGACGCACGCGCTGCCCGGCTATCTGCCCCGTAGCGGGAGCCGGCGCGCGAGTACCTACCGCCACCGCCACCCGCTACCGCCATCCGGTCCGGATCGTCACGTGCGCCGGGAGCGCCGGACAGGTCGTTCTGGCACCGGCAACTGGCTGGGGCGGCTCACGATGACGACGTCGGTGATATCGGGCATCTTCAGCAGGGCGTTCCGGGTCGTTCCGTGCTCTTGCACGGACGCCGACTCGTCGTAGATGAACACCGCGAGCTTGCGATAGGGCTCGTTATCCGTCAAATAGCCTTGCAGGTCTTGGAAAATCTCCTTCTCGTACGTCTTGAAGTCAGCCGCCTTGCGGGCGTATTTGACTTCGATGAGCAACCCGAGCGAGGGGATGCCGAAATCGGCCCGGTAGGTACTGTGACCCAGCTTGCGCAGAGTTTCCTCGTCGACGAGGTCGTCGAAGACCGGGCGGAGGATGAGCCAGAGGATGTTCTGGATCTCGCGCTCATTCTCGATCCGCCAGCGGATCGGATCCTGCAGGCTGTCGTCGTCGTAGCGCCACTGACGCATGGCATCCTCGAACCGGCCCAGCAGCACCCCCACATGGCTGCGGCTGAGGATCAGGTCGTCCACGCTGGCGGTGATGATGTGCGCGGCGGCGCTCAGCAGCAGCGCGGCTCGTGGCGCCGAAACCTGCTCGCGGCGGTGCAGCACGAGACTGCTGAGCAGCCGGGACCGCAAGTCACGCAGCTCGTCGGGAGTGTCCAACGTGATGTCGTCGGCCGAGGCCGCGAGCCAGTGCAGACCGGCGAGTTCCACCGGGTCCTCGACCGTGCTCAGGGCGGCTCGGAGTTCGACGGCGGCGCCGACCAGGTGCCGTGCGTGCTGCTGGAACAGGCTGAGCGTGCTGGTTGTCGGCCCGATCCTCGGGGCGCTGAGAACCTCGGCCAGCCAGGTGCGTGCCTCGGGCATGGTGTCGCGGATGCTGTTGACCGCGAGAGCGAGACCCACGATCTGACCAGGATCGTTGACGAACGTGACGCCGTCTGCGGGGAACGGTTCCTTGCGCATGAGCCTCGGAAGGCCGTCGGCAAGGTGCTCGCGACCAGTCTGCGAAGTGCGAGAGGGGAAGCCGGCCAAACCGAACCCGAGGATCGCCAGCCCAGTGGTCTGGCCGAGCCGGCCTCGGTTTTCCTGCAACCAGGCAGGCGTCATGGGATCGACGTTCCAGGTAAAGCCCATCCGGCGGCCGCCCAGGACGTGGTGGGCAAGCAGCCCATCTAGGTTGCCCGGCCGGTTCGCGCCCAGGATCGCTTGTTCCAGGTCGGTGACCTGCGCGGCCAACAGATGGTTCATCGGGCCGGTGGTGTTCGGCAATGTCAGAGGAACCACCTGCTCCAGCGCAGCTTCGTCGCAAGCGTGTCGGCGTTCCAGTTCTTCACGTGCCTCAGATGACCCAGGAGGTCGGCGATCAGGTCGGAGTACAGGATGGTGACCGGTTTGCTCGACGGGTACATCCGGCGCCACGACATCGAGGTGAACCGGAACACCTGGCGTGCCAGGTACTCGATGTCCCTGAAGGTCGATTCACGGTGAAGGTTCAAGAGGAGGGGCCGCGGTGCGCCGTGCGTCGGGCTCTTCAGGTCCATCGGCCCGCTGACCGAAAGCAGCATCTGGTTGGGACCGATCGCCACGGCGTAACCGCGATCGGGCACGTAGTGTCCCTTGGCTCTGCTGGTCCCTCGGGAGACACCGGCGGAGGCACGGTCGAACATCACCCAGTCGTGGTCGATGCCCACGTGCACGAACGCGAACTCCACCTTTGTGTACTGGCCGGTCAGGCTCGTGATGAGGTTCTTGACCGCTTGCGCCTCCGTGTCCTTCAGCGGTTTGAACACGTGGAAAACCAGCCGGACCTCGTCCTCTTCTTGCCAGGCGTTGCGTGCTTTGACGTCGTTGATGCACTCGGTCAACGACCTCAGGAGTTCGCGGGGGTAGTCGTCATAGTCCGCCTCGCGAGATCTGCTGGAAAGCAGGTAGTTGCCGTTCGCGCTGAACACGGTGGTGATGCCCACGATTCGTTCGGCCTCAGTGGTGCGGTCCGCCTGAACGTGGGCGCTGCCGATCCCGATCACCAGTTCGTGGGTGAGTGTACGAGGGGCGGAGATCACGAAGGGGATGCCGCCGAGCTTGGCGTAGCAGGCCAAGGCGATGGTGTTGAGTGCGTGCGCGACGGTCGGCGACTGAGTCGTCTCTATGCGGATCTCCTGCACCGGGACGCCTTGGCCCATGAACGCCGACTTGGCGACCAGATAGGGGCTGTGGTTCCCGGTCAGGTGAACCTGAGCCTCGCCGGTGATGACAATCGCCAAGTCGACGTCACCGGTTAGCAGGGCCGCTTGACACGCTTGGTGGTACGCGCGGGCATCGGTGAGGTCGCCGTCGAAGGGCTCCAGGTGGACGTCGCAGCCGCCCAGGTGAAACTTGCGGATGAAGCCTTGGCTGAAGACCCCGCCACCCGGGACGCCGTGGAGAAACTTGGTCACGAACTGCTCCACGATGCCCTTGTGGGCGCGGGGCATCACCACCGCGATCCTGGGCTTCTTTTTGGCGAAGAACTCCACGTCGAAGGGACCGAACGCGTCAAGTCCCCGATCGACGGAGCGGTTCTTCTTGTCACCGGCTTGGTCGAACGAGAAAGTCGGCTCGTCGTAGTGGCTCCAGACGACCTTCTTCGCCGCGTCCGACGAGCCAATCGGCTGTTCCAGGGTCACTGACACCCCGTGGGCGATGTCGATTGGGTGCTGGGACAGCTGGCCGGCGATTTCGGTGATCTTCTTCAGCCGTCCGGCCGCACCCAGGAGGGCGAAGGTCTCGTGCTCGAGCCGACGGACGATCCGCGCCCCGTCGCCACCTGTCAAAGTGGTGATCATGGACGAGAAAAATTCGCGGCGGCTTGCCGGCCAGGCCGCGTCGGCAGGAACCCGCTCGGCGCCGATAGCGTCCCGAAGTACCAGTTCGGCGCCGTCGACACGATCGACGGTGCCAACGTAGCGGCGAGTGCCGTACGGGTCCATATGGGGAAACGGCTGGCGGGTTCCGTCATCGGCGACCACGCTCAGACCACGGACGTCGATGCCGCGGTTGATCAGTTCCGCGACGGTAAGGTCAATCTCGTACCGGGTCTTCAGGTCGATGAGGACACCCGGGGCGCCCGCCGCGCCGACGATCCGGCTGTTCAGCGAGTACTGCGGGTAGACGTGCAGATCCACGAGGCCGTTCGGCCGGCGATCACCCGCCGCCGTGACAAGCAGGTCTTTACCCGGCAACCGCGACACGAAGTTCACTCGATCGGGTCGGCGTAGCTGGTAGCCCCAGCCGACGACCAGTCGACGCAGAGCGTCTTGGACTAGTCGGATCGTGAGCGACCGGTGCTCCGGTACGGCGAACGTCGTGGGCGTACCGTGCTGCACGACATCGCCGCGCAGTGGAACGCAGGCGATTCCTTCCCGGGTCCTGAGCACGCCATGTGTCTCCGCCAGGTCCGCCCTCAAGGCTTTCAGCTGATCGGGCGACTCGAAGTCGACCAAACCGCCCTCGAACGCCAGGGCGGTGAATCTGATCGGCATGAAGTTGAGCGCCAGCTGAGGTCTCCCCGACCTTCGTACGTCATTCACGCCTCGTTTCCCCTCGTGATCCGGCATAGCGACCTGGGCGCACTGGGACGAACATTGTAATTATCTCACCCGTCGAGTCGTCGGGTCGCGACCGTGATCGGTGATTCCCCTGATCTCAGGCAACCGAGGAGACGTTCCCGGCGGCGCGCTACTTGCGGAGAATGCGGCGGCCGTGGTTGTGCTTGCCGGCGATCCAGTCGAGGTCGGCGCAGGTGGGGTGCGTCCTTCCCGGCACTCGGCCTTGTGGAACTCCCACATCCGTTGTTCAGCCGTCTTGTCCACAGGTTGATCCAGGTCTGTGGACAACTCCTCCGGAGATCCCTCCTGGAGCACACTCGTCCGCTGGAGCTCGATCCGCGCGAGTCAGGAATCTCCCGGTCACCTCCGGATGACACAGGTCGATCAGGCCAGACGACTTCGAGGACGTACCGGCGGCCATCCATGGCGGACTGCAGACGCCGAGAGTCCTTGAGCTTTGGCGCCGTGGCGGCCACGAAGGTCGGCTCGCCTCTGGCGAGAAGATCGCGCGTGAGCGCGAGCAACTGCTGGTCACGTTCGACCGTCGACAGATGCTGTCCGCGCAGCTGGCCATAACTGTTGATCAACCGGTGGTCTTCCGGGATCGTGAGCATCAGCTCGCCTCTCACGGAATCGGGATATCTGCTGGTGCTACCAGGTGCGCCTGTCATCGAGCTCCTCGTCTCGGCCGATCTCCCGGCTGATCTGGCGTTCCGCGGCCGAGGCGAGAGATTGGTAGAACTGGTGCTCGACGGAACCACGCGGAAGAGTGGAGGCGATCTCGTTGGCCTTGTCACGTTGTTCGACATCTTCCGGGAACGGCTGACCAGGTGTGCCGATGCGGGTGCCCCGGATCAAAGCCGAGTGCACTCCGCTGCAAATCGCTTCGAGGTAGTCGCTCCCTAGGCCGTCTGCCGCTTTCATGCAGGCGACGACGAACTCGGTGTTGTTCCAGATGAAATCTCGCGGTGCGTGGCCCAGGATCGCGGCTACGGCGAGCATCTGCTCTCCGGCGCCGGAGTTTGCGGCGTCGGACAGCAACTTCGAGACCTGTTCTTCAAACGGTCCAGCGACTGCGTTGAAGATTTCCGTGCCCGTCTGGCTTCGGCTCCATGACTGCGGCGCCTCGGCGATCCACATGATGACACGTCGCAGCAGTCGCTCGAAGTCCCTGCTGTCCCGGAAGTGCAGCGAGGTGTCCCAATGAGACGGAAAGGCATCGTAGTCCGTAGGTGACGGGTGGTGTTCGTATGTCTCGGCGCGGCGGAGAAGAAGGTCGAGGACTTGTTCAGGTTGTGCTGCCGACAGTTCAGCCAGGAGGGTGGTGATGTGGTAGTCGTCGATGGATGGGCACTGGCGCAGCTGGTCGAAGAGGTCATCGATCTCTGCGTCCGTCAGGTTTTTCCATCGCGCTGCATTGGGCGTCGCGAGCAGTGCGGCGACTTCGGCGGCCACAGAAGGGGAATCGGCGAATCGGACGTTGGTGATCAACTGGAGGGCTAGTTGCTGGTCGCCGTCGATCGAACCCGCAGCTGACACGGCCAGCCGACGTACCTCCTGATCGTCGTGGCCGATCAGGTCGAGGAGCAGGGCTGATTCACCCTCGAGCAAGGTGGATCGGCGCCCGCGGCCCCACCCGAAAGCCTGCGCGACAGCCCGGGTGTCGACAATGTTCGGTGTATCGACCAGTGCCCTCGCAAGGTTCATCGCTTCGTCGGGAAGGGAGTCGGCAACCATGCCCAGCGCTGTGGGGACTAGATCACGCAGGATGTCGATCGATCCGGAAGCCGCCGGATCCGCCTTGGTGCTCTCCGAGATGAGACGGCGAATCAGCGTCACACCCACTTCTGGGTGGCGTCTCACGAGCGACCACACGAACGGAATCGGACTGGCCGCCGTGGGGCCGAACGCGTAACGATCGAGAGCGAGCCTGCGGTCAAGGTGATCGATCACTTCGTTTGGTGACCAACGACCAGTCACGTCGTCGGCCACCTCTTCGAAGTGGATTTCCTTCTTCTCCTGCCACGTATCGTAGTCGTCGGAGTCATAATTGGACGGACGCCAGCCGTCGTGCAACACGTGCGCAAGACGGTGCTCGATGCCATCAGGCAGAGCCTCAAGAACAGCCAGGGCCGCTGGACGCGTTTCCGTGGTGCTGTAGCGCGCGTGCCACCGCACGGCCTGACGCACCTTCACAACCACGACTGGGTCGAGCTCTGGGAGGCCGGCAAGTCCTGTGAGGTGATGGAGAACGTCAACAAAAGAGGACGTCCACCTCGCGCGTTCCTCGGCGTCGACCTGACGGCCGTACATTCCCCTCGGGTAGTGGATCGCGGAGCCCAGGGCCTCTACGGCTCGCACGGCACGACGGACATCGTCCTCGCGTGCTTCCTTCAGTGCAAGATCGATGATGCGGTCGCGATGGGGACGAGCCCACTCCGGGTTGAGCGAATAGCCTCGTAGCTCGAGGGACAGCCCGTTCGATCGTCGTTGTTCGAACTCGGTGGCCAGAGCGGGTTCCAGCACAGCAAATGGCGAGTAGCGGTGCTCGGCGACTCGATCGTCGCGCAGCCAGCGCTCAACCGCGCTGATCATGCCGTCCTGGAACTCCGCAGGCTTACCGACGGCGTACTCGGCGAGCTCGGTCAGCAGGCGCATCGGGTGTTCCGGGCGTTGGTGTGGCGGCCGGTCGTCATCGCGTGCCAGTTCCCACAACAGGTCGGCAGCTTCGGCCAGGTGGTCCAAGCTGTACGCTGCGCGATACAGGATTGCCGGGATCTCGAAGATGACCTCCTCGTATAGGGAGACGTCGCCCGAATCGGCGCTCCTGCTGGCTTCAGCCCGGACGTTCAACGCTGTGTGGACCAGCGCAATCGCGTGTCTCGGCTGGAAGACGGCAACCTGGCGGACAGCCTGCAGGATTTGAAGCCGCACGGACGTCGTGCCGGCCTCGTACTCACGGGTCAGCGCGGACCAGAGAACATCGACGGCTGAAGCCGCGTTCTCATCGGGGCGTCTGGTCTGCCAGTCCACCCGGCCGGCATTCACGACAGCATGGGCCAGCGGAGCTCCGGAGGCCGCGTCACACACACGCTCCAGATAGCCGGTCGACGTACCCGACGGCCCGTCGACGGCGGCGTCGGCGAGCAGCACGTCGCCGAGCAGGTCGGGAACGATGCGCACGGACTGCGCTCGGCGGAGTAGCACGCCACTGTCCTGCAGGGCTCGCAAGTGCGGAACCACCTGGTCGTACGGCCTGCCGATCACCGCGGCCGCGACGGCTTGAAATTCGGGCTGATCGAGCCGGAAGGGCTGTAGGACGGCCACCAGCTTGAGCACTTCGCGCCGCAGTTCCGCATCCCCGCCTGGAGCGGCGGCGGCGACATCCCCGAACGTTTGAAGGATCTCGTAGCGGATGTCCGAGCTGGCTTCCAACCGGTCGGGAGTCAGGTCTCCTTTCGCGATCAACGCGGCGCCGACGACGATCAAGAGCGGGCAGTCTGACGCCAGGGCCGCCAGCCGAGGCGCCACCCGCGATCCGAGCTCGGGTCCGAGCACACCGCGTGCCAACGTTTCGGCGTCGGCGATGGTCAGATCGCCGAGTTCCCACGTCGGCACCTCCGACGGTCGCGCACCAACTTGCCGGAGATCGCTGTGTAGCTGCGGAAGCCCGTACGGTCGCAACGACAGCAACACCTTCGCACTCGGCCGGAACCGCCTGATCCCTGCGGTCAGCGTGCCGACATCGGACCGATCGTGCGCATCGTCGATGACGACCATGAGCCCCTGGTCGGGTGGGAGCACCTCGAAGTCCTTCGGCGTGACGCTCACGCCCGTCGAAAGGAACCGGACCGTGGCTGACCTTGTTGTCTCGAACTCCTCGGTTGCCGCGCGGAGCAGCCGGGTCTTGCCGATCCCGCCGCGCCCGACGATGACGGCGATGTCCGACTCGGAGCCCGTGGCGAAACCCGACAGGTCGACCAGTTCGCTCGCCCGCCCGGCGAGGTCCCACTCGTGCGAGTAGATGCTGCCCTTCGCGAACGGACGGAAGAACTCGTCGGCAGTCAGCCACGGACCAGGGGAGGAGACACCGAGGAACGGCTCCCGCCAGCCAGGAAAGTAGGTGTCCACGAGTCGGACGGCGGCGTCGCGATCCTGAAGGGATCGCGTTTCCCGAGACAGGTCGTCGATGTCCCAGAGGGCCCACTTCGGCTGGTGCTTGGTGATCTCCTGCCGTGCCTGCGGGCTCGCGATGCGGGTCAGGAAGATGAAGCACCGATCGACCTTCGTCGTCAGCGCGGCGACCGCCTTCTTCACCTTCGCGGGACCGAACGACTGCTCGCGTTTGCACTGGATCCCCGTTGACGTGCCGTCGGCGTGGTTGACGATGACGTCGATCCCGTCCTGCGTGTGGCCTTGCCCGCCGTATCGATGCACCTGTGAACTCGGGTGCAGGGCTTGTGCGAGGTCGGCGCTGAACTGCTCGAAGACGTCGGGCGGGAGCTCATGCAGCGGGAGCCTTGGGCTCAGCGGGCGAGCTGGCGGATTCACTGTGGCGGCCGCCGCGCGGGGCTGGCGCGCGTCGCGGACCTCATCGACACCGTCGATGTCCAGCTGGAGCAATTTTGCGACCTGGGACGCCACGTCTGCAGGTGGGGACGACCTGCCGCGCTCCCAGTTGCTGACCGCCTGCTGGCCGACGCCGAGACGCTGAGCCAGGTCGCGCTGGGTCCAGCGACGGGCTGACCGCGCCCTCCGGACCGACTCGCCAAAGCTCTCGTTCATCTCGTAATCGTACGCCTGCCATGCGTACGGATTCCTGAACGGGCTAGGGCTGCGTTGGCGCGGGGCTCCACTGGGCCTGCGCGTTGCGCAGGAACCGGGTGACCTCGGGGGCGGCTCTTGGTCCCCGGCTCGCGTCCGCCAATGCCTTGCCCAGGCAGCGGACGGCGTCGGACCGCCGGCCCGCCGCGGCGAGGCTCGCGGCGTGCTGGTAGCGGGTGAACAGCGTTTCGGTGTCAGCGGCGCCGGACGTGGCGAGGTAGTCGGCGGCGAGCTCGGCGAACAGGTCCGCAGCGGTGTCGTAGTCGCCGGACAGCCCGAGGTAGGTGGCGTGCTGGTGCCTGCTGACGATCGTGTCCGGGTGTACTCGGCCGAGGATTCGGGGCCCGGTCGGCGACGACCTCCTCGAACCGGACGGCCGTGGCGGCGTGCTGTCCGGCGCGGCCGAGGTAGCCGGTTTGCTGGTGGCGGGCCAGCAGGGTCTCGGGGTCGTCACCCAGGTCGAACATGGCCGTCCGGTCGTCGATCAGCGCGCCGAGCAGAGCGGTTGCCTTGACGTACTGACCGGCTGCGCCGAGCGCGTCGGCGTGCCGGTACCGGACCTTCAGCGTCGTGGCGTGGTCGGTACCCAATGCGGTGACGCACTCGGGGAGGACGGCGGCCAGCAGCCGGGCCGCTCCGCGCGGGTCTCCGGCGAGCCCCAGGTGGGCGGCCCGCTCGTAGCGGGTGGTGAGGGTTTCGACGTGGGCACGGCCCAGTAGCTGCGTGCAGTCCTCCGCCAGGGCCGCCAACAGGGAGGCAGCGTCGGTGAGCCGGCCAGCGAGACCGAGGTGCACGGCGTGGTCGCGCCGGGTCGCGAGGGTGCGCGGGTCGGCGGGTCCGAATTCTGCGGAGCGCTGCTCGGCCATCCTGGCGAACAAGGCCGCCGCTTCGGCCGGACGTCAGGCGTCGGCGATGCAGCGGGCGAGCGCGTCCGGGGCTTCCGGGACACCGCCGGCGGCTGCTTTGGCCAGCCCTGCTTCAGCGTGGTCGTAGTGCCCCTGCTGGTGCGCGGTGAGGCTGATGTCGTAGCTCAGCTCCGGCGAGGCTTTCGCCAGCAACGTCCGCCAGGTCGGTGCCGGGACCGGATCGGCGACCGTGTCGGACGAGGTAGTCGAAGGCGCGGTAGCCGTCGCCGGTGGCGATGAACAGGCTACTGGTCGTCTCGGGGACCGGCTCGACCGCCCAGGCCAAGCCGTCCTCGAAGGACTCGGGTTGCAGCCCGGAGCCACCGGCCCGCGCCTCGAGGTAGTGCTCGTGGAGCCTGCGCAGAGTCCGCTCGGCGACCGCGCCGAGCAGGCCGGCCCGCTGGCAGTCGACGGCCGCGGCGACGATGGCGGCTCCGCGCGGATGCCGTCCCAGAGTCCAGCCGTCATGCCAGTCGGCCAGCAGTTGAGGGCCTGCGGTGAGCACCTCCCCGACGCCGAACTCGGCGGCCTGTTCGATCGCTTTGCGCAGCCGCGGGTCGGCGGCGAGCTCGCGCGCCCGGGCAAGCTCCGCTTCGGTCCAGTGCCGGGGTAGGTCGAGCCGGTGGGCAAGGCGCAGGACGTCCCGGCCCGAGCGGGCCAGCGGTCATGCCGGAAGCCTAGGGCGGGGGACCATAGTTCGTCAGCCGTTCCCGGTCGGGCGGAAGCCGATGAGTGTTGCGGTCGATGAACGCGAGCAGGGTCTTTCGGGGCGATGAACCGGCGCGAGCCGCCGGCGACGTGCTCGATATCGCCGTGGTTCATCAGCTAGTACAGCGTCGACGGGCTCGGCCTCGACGACGTCGACCTCGGAAGCGAGGTGCAGTTACCCATCCGGGTGATCTTGGCTTGCCCCGCGGCGGAGCAAGGTCGCGGGCCAGGAAAGGCGTGAACCTCTGTTCAGACGCTGGCTCGGATCCTGTCATCCGAGCGAAGGAGCTGGCGCTATGAGCAGCCGGTCCACTGATAACAGCCCGTTGACCATGTTGCAGAAGGAGTTCAGCCACCCCCGCGCCGTTGCGCGGTTCGACCAGGCCCTCCACGGCTGGTCCACCGAGGACACTGCACTTTCGGACGTCGCATCCCACGAAGACCTCGTTGCCATCCTGGCCACACGCGACTACGAGCGACACGACGAGGTGCTCCACGAGCTTCTCGTCCGGGCCGCCGTCACGAACCCCCGCGGTGTCGCCGCGACCGAAATCGTGGTCAACGCGATGCTGCCGGCCGTGCCGGGCATCGTTGGCCGGGTCGTCCGGGCGGTTCGAGCCGCTGGTGGTGCCGTCGGGCTCCGGAGGGGCGTGACCGGTGGTGGTGTCTCGAGCTCGGAAGAGAGCCGCGATATCCAGGCGGCGGTGATCGGGCACCTGTGGGAGCAGACACGCTGCTACCCGCTCCGACGCCGGCATCACGTCGCGGCGAATCTGATGCGGGAGACGCAGCGCGCGGCTCAGCGGGACTTCGGTGTCGACCACAGCCAGGCCGCTGCGGACCTCGTCAGCATCGACGACGAGGTGCACCGGCCGCTCGCTGCTGTTCCGGTTGAGCTGGGCGCCTCGGAGGAGCTACTGGAGCTGCTGTCGTGGGCAGTCGATCAGGAGCGGCTCGACGAGCACTCTGCCACCATCCTGACCACGCGCTACTTCGGTGACCCGGTCGGCCGCGACGGTGTCGCCACGGACCGCCAGATCGGTGCTTTGATCGGGCTGAGCCAGCCGACGATCACCCGACACCGTCGACGCGCCGTCGAGCAACTCGCTGACGCCGTCGTGGAGTTCCCTGGCCGCGACCTCCCCTGGGCTGTGTGAATCACACCGTGCCGGTAGCTGCGTGCCTTCGACCAGCAAGCTCATGTGGCAAGGGAGGTCGTGTCGTGTTTGGTCGTCGCGGCCGCAGCGAACCCAGCCGGAAGGCGTTGGCAGAGCTGCTGCCGGATGCGGATGCCGAGTCCGCGATCCGGGGCGCGAGTCGCCGGGCCGGGCGGGTGGCGGCCTGGCTGGCCGTCCTGGCCAGCCCGCTGCTGACGATCGCCGGGCTGGTTGTCGTCCATCCAGCGGGTGCGCCGTCGACGCGGGACGGCGGCGCACCCGCGAGCTCGGCCTCGCCGGAAGGCTGGGCCGAGATGTACGTGCGCTCCTGGCTCACGGCGACCCGCGACGACTCCGCCGAGCTCGAGATCTTCTACCCGCCCGGCATGAAGCCGCAGCGAGCCATCGGGACGCAGGTGCCGATCGACACCGCGGTCGTATCGGCGACGTCGCCCGCGGCTGGAATGTGGTCTGTCGTGGTGGTCGCGGACGTGCTGATGCTGCAGCCGGACGGCAAGCGCACTGCGTCCCTGCTGTGCGCTCAGGTCGCGATGACCGGGAGCGGTGACGCCTACGTCGCCACGTCGTTGCCCTCGCTGGTGGCTTGCCCCGGCACCCTCGGCGCCGCCGCGCTCGCCTATGACGAGGTCGCCGACCCGGCTGGACCGGTTGGGCAGTCGGTTGCCGGGTTTCTGGGCGCCTACCTGGCGGGGCAAGGGCAGCTGGACCGGTTCGTCAGCCCCGGGGCAAGCCTCGCGCTGCCGGAGCCGGCGCCGTTCGCTGCCGTGCAGGTCGTCGAGGTGCGGACGCACGAGAAGTTTGAGCCGGGGCAAGCCGCGAGGCCACTCGACGGGACCGCTGTCCACTGCCTGGTGCGTGCCTCGGCATGGGATGCCACCGGGCAGAGCACGCCGGTCGACTACGCGCTGGCGCTGGTCGCGCGGGCTGGCCGGTGGGAGATCAACCGCATCGATCCGGCGCCGCTGCTGGCGGGTCGGTAAGCGAGGAGAAGTCCGATGATCGTGCTGGCTGCGGACGTGAAGTCCTGGATCGACACCAACCTGGCCTGGGGTGACCAGTCCGTTCGCCGGCTGATCCTGCTGGCCGCCGTCGTCGGCGGGATCGGGCTGCTGATCGGCACGCGCGGGAACTTCACCCGGGCGATCAAGTACGGCGTGATCGCGGCGATCTTCCTCGGGATCCTGCTGAACCTCGACGGGGTGGCCGGCATGTTCGGCGCCTGGTTCACGCATTGACCGCGCCGAAGGGCCGTGGCGACGTCCTGGTCGGCCGCTCTTACACCCGCTCGCGTCGGTTTCCGCGGATGTTCGGGCGGATGCCCGGCCGCGACGGCGGCTACCTGCCCGGCGGCCCGTACACCGTCACCCAGGGCGCGTTGTTCCTGGTTCTGCTGGTCGTGGTGTGGAAGCTGCCGCTGCTGGACTGGCTCGGCCCTGCTCGCTGGGGCCTGCCGCTGTCGGCGGTGTTCCTCCGGCGCGCCCGGATCGAATCGCGCACCCCGCTCGGCTGGCTTGTCGGCCTCGGCACGCACCTGCTCGCCCCGACGTCCGGCACGCTCGGCCGCCGCCCGTACCGGCCGGCGCGACCGGAACGGACCGGCACCGCGCTCTACGTGCACCTGCGCGACGAGGTCGAGGCACCGCCGGTGTCGCCGCTGCAGCTGGTGCTCGCCCGGAGTCGGGAGCGGTGATGGAGAGCCCGGTGACCGACGTGGCGGGCAACCTGCTGTTCTGCGCCGACGGCTCGATCTGGGCGGTGTGGCGGGTGCTTCCGCACGAGAGCGCCCGGTCGACGGGACAGCAGCTTCGGGAGCTCTATGACCGCACGGTGACGTTGATGAAGTCGCTGCGGGGCGAGGTGATGATCGCGTCGCTGTGCGAGCAGGTCCAAGCCCATGCGATCGTGCAGCGCTGCCTTGACGGCATCGATTTGGACGCCAACCCGCACTGGGCGGAGACCGTTCACAATGCCTGGGACCAGCTCGACACCCTCGACGTCCTTGGCCGCAGCTACTGGCTCGCCAAGCCGCTGGCCGGGCATGGGTGGCGGGAGGCCACCCAGGCCCTGCTCCGGGCGACGAGCGCAGCGCTCGGCGAACAGCTCGGTCTCCCGACCCGGTCGACGTCGGCAGCCGCGGTCGCGGCTAGTCGGGAACGGGCTCGAGTCGCCGCGCAAGAACTCGGCGGTGCCGTTCCGATACGGCCGGCGACGGAGGCTGAGCTGCTGTGGTGGCTCTGTCGCGCCCCGGTCCGTGGCGTCGACGAACCCCAGCTTGACCGCGCCGCGGTGCACAACACCGGCGCCACGGTACGACGGGGGAGCGGACGCGCGCGGCTGACAGTGCTGCGGAGCTGCGTGTTCGACGAGGGCGGTCGGACCGACCCGGCCGAGAACCGGGCGGGTTGGGGGCTGCTGGGGTTGCTGAATCGCCGGTTCGTCAAGTGCGTGACCCCGCACGACGACGGCGCGATCGCCAGCTACCAGGCCTACCTCGTCCTGGCGGAGATGCCCCGGGCCTTCACCTTCCCCGGCCACGAGATCCTCGCCCGGCTCGCCGACATCGGCTTCGGCGTCGATTACGCCCTGCGGATCACCGCCCGGTCCAATGAGGACGCCCGCGCCGCCAATCGGCGTCGCACGCGGGATCTGATGAGCCAGGACGAGGAGCACGCCGGCGACACCGCGGGTGTTCCAGCGGATGTGGTCTCGGCGCAGGAGGAGATCCAGCACAAGAACGCCCGCCTCGGCGCCAGCTCGACCGAGATAGACCTCGAGGTCGGCGTGGTCGCCTGCGTCTGGGGCCAGACCGCTCGGGACGTCGATGCCCATGCGAAGGCGCTGCGGCAGGCGTTCCTGGGCGGGGAGTATCGGTGGGAACGCCCGCTCGGCGGGCAGCGGCAGCTCTACCAAGCGATGCTGCCGGGCAGCCGGACGCCGATGGTGGTGCGCGAATGCAGCCAGAACCTCCTGGCCACCGACGCCGCGATGCTCCTGCCGGTGTCGGCCACCGACTTCGGCGACCCCGCAGGCGCGCTGTTCGGGTTGACCGTTGACGGCGGCGCTATCGCTCCGTTCCTGCTCGATCCCACGTATGGCCCGACCCACGACTCGTCCGGCGGGATCGCGGTCATCGGGGAGCTGGGCGCCGGCAAGTCGGTGGTCCTGAAGAACGTCGCCGCGGTCGTCCGGTTGATGCTCGACGGTCGCGTCATCGTCATCGATCGCACCCGCAGCCGCGAATGGGCACCGGTGGCCGCCGCGCTGCCTGGCGACGCGCAGATCGTCGACATCATCGACCCTGGCCTCGATGATCGGCCCGCCGCGGCCGAGCTGCGGCATTCGTGCGATCCGCTACGCGTCTTCAGCAGCACCAGCAAGTCGAGCACCGGTATCGCTGAGACGTTCTTCGCGTCCTGGCTCGACCTGGAGTCGAACTCCGCCGAGCGAGACGCTCTGGGCCGGGGCCTCGACGACGTCAGTGGCCTTCCGGATGCGTCCAGCAATCGGCTTGTCGACACGCTCCGCCGACAGGGTGGACAGGATCCCGCGGCTCGGGCGCTCGCGGATCGGCTCGAGCGGCTGCGGCGCGATCCGATCACTCGGCCGATCTTTGATCCGGAGTTGGCGCCGGTCGATCTGTTCGGTGCGGACATGGTCGTGTTCTGTACCAACGAGATCCCGCTCCCGAGCGCGCTGGAGATGAGCAATGAGCGGATGGCCGCGCGGATCCCGCCGCGCAAGTTGTTCGGCTGCGCGTTCCACCTGTTGATCGCGGCGATCGCGAAAGAAATCTGCTTCACGCCCGGACGCTGGGGCGAGTTCATCTGCGACGAGGCGTATAACGTCACCGGTACACCCGAGGGGCAGCAGATCGCGCTCGAGTTTGTTCGCGACGGCCGCAAGCACGGCGCCGACGCCGCGTTCGGCTCACATGCCCCGCAAGACCTCGGCGATGACGTCCTGCGGGGACTGATCGCGGTGCGGTTCCTCGGCCGCCACCGTGACAACGGCTTGGCCCGCGGCGGGCTGGCGTGGCTCGGTGTCGACCCCGGCGACGCTCGCTACCACGAGATCGTCACCAAAGACCTCTCGCCGCTGAACCCAGCCGGTGGAGAAGACGAGCGCCGAGCCCGAGCCGGGGAATTCCTCGTCCGCGACCACGCCGGCCGCGTCGGCAAGGTCAAGGTCCTCACCCAGCCGTACCGCACGCTGCCGGACGCCGTTCTGACCACGCCGGCCGTCACCCGCGGCCATCACGCGCATTGAACATCGCCCAGCGGGCCGTGTCTCAACTGGACACGACGAGGCTGGAGGCGACGGGCGATGAAGACCACGGCCAGTGGAACCCGCGCGCTCACGCTCGCTGCGGTAGTCGTCCTCATCGGACTGATCACGCCGCAAATCGCGGCCGCGCAAACGCTTCCGTTGCCGCCGAACCAGCCGGAACCTACCACCTCGCGCCCGAAGAATCCGTGTGAGCCTTATCCGACCTGCTTGTGGCTACCGGGTGACAGCCCAGCACCACAGTCCGATCCCGACGCGCCGCCTCTGCCCCTGCAGGATGACCCCGCACACCACGTTCATCTCGGCGGAATCTTCAGCATCGATGACGGCTACGGCCGCGATCTGCACAACTACGACCTCTTCGCCAACCTGCCGTGGCTGATGAACAACCCGATGCCGACTATCTGGCTCTGGCTGGGCAACATCGCCTTTGCCGTCGGCAAGTACGCGGTCGGGTTCTCGGTCTGGTTCACCGAGTGGGCCGCCTCCACACAGGTCTTCGACTGGATCAAAGCCCCAGCCCGGCAACTTGAGGACATCTGGGCGACCACGGTCATCGGCGGGTTGCGGCTTCGCGAGATCGCGATGCTCATCGCCACCTGCTACCTCGGGCTGCTATTCGCCCGCGGCCTGACCACCCGGGCATGGCGGGAGACCGCATCCACCATCGTCGTCAACGTCCTCGCCGTCGCGATCATCACGCACCCGGTCGACTTCCTCATCGGCGACGACGGTGTGCTGTCCTTGTCTCGCGATCTCGGCGCCGACGTCTCGAGCGTTGTCATGGGCCAGCAGCCCGGCGGCACCGGAAACCCCGCCGCGCCGATCGGCCAGGCGCTGATCGACAACCTCCTGGTCACGCCATGGGAGACGCTGAACTACGGCACGCCGATCAGCCGTGTCCATGGAATCGCCGGTGCTTGCCAGTACTCGGTCAAGAAGGTCCTCGACGACGGGCCCTGGTCGGGCAAGGACGACAGCACCAAGGCTCGCGAACTCGACGGCTGCCCCGGCGACTACGGCAAGTACAACGAGGTCGCCGACGGCGACCGCGCGCTCGGCGCGTGGCTGTACGCCGTCGCGATGGTCCTGTTCGCGATCCTGACGATCTGCCTCAACGCCGTCCAGGTCCTCGCCCCATACCTGTTGCTCTTCGAGGGGTTGCTGCTCGCGCTGGCCCTGGTTGCGGCGCTGGTGCCGTCGATGCGGCACCAGCTCACCTACCGGGTCAGCTCGATCGCCGCGACCATCGCCCGGCTGCTGGCCGGCATGGTCTTCCTCGCCGTGATGACCGTGCTGCTGCGCACGCTCATGCTCGCCGATCTCGGACCCCAGCTCGTCCGGTTCGCCGTCATCGACCTGGTCGTCTTCTCCGGCTTCCTGTTCCGCAAACGCCTCACGGCCAACCTCCAGCGCGTCCGCGCGCACGTCAACAACCGGCTCCAGCGACTCGCACGACCCCGTGGTGGCCCGAAGGCACTACCGGCGCCGGTCGTACCGCCAGGCCCGGACCGGCTCGCCCGCACGCTGAAGGCCGGAACCTCGGCATTCACCGAGACCTTCGCCCCCGTCGGACGGCTCAAGGAGCGGCTGGTCACCGCGGGCCGAGCCGGTGGACATGCCGGGGGTGCCGTTCTGAAGTACACCGTCGGGGCGCCTGTCTCCTGGCCGGGGGCAGCCCACCGCGCGCAGACGGCGCTCACCTCGAAGGCCGGCACGGCCAAAGCCGCGCTCGCTCGCCGCGCCGAAGCTGCGAAGACCTACAGCTCTGCCTACGCCGGCAACCTCGGAACGGCGACCGGCGCGATACCGGCGTGGCGCGCGGCCAGCACGGTGCTGACCGCGTTCAGCGACCGCACGACTCGGCAGAAGGTACCGGCACCGACGCACCTCGAAGCGAAGATCGCCGCTGCGACGCCGCCACCGGTCGGCCGGACACCGACGTTCACTGGCGACCTGGCGGCCCCTGCCGGTGATCGCCGACTTGCGAAGTTGCCTGAATCGCCGCTGCCGCCCGGGATGCTCCCGCCGCCCGCCTCATGGGCGCAGCGGCTCCGAGATCGACTCGGCAGTTCGGGAAGCGGACAGTGAACCCGCTGCTCGCGCTCCGCGCGGCGGAGATCGCCCGCGATCGGGTACGTGAACACCCTGGCCGCTGGGGCTGTCTCGCCGTGATACTCCTATTTGGCCCGCCCACGCTTTGCGTCCTGATCGTCGTCATCTTGCTGACGGCGCTCACCGGAACGGACAGCACCAGCTCGGCGACCGCGCCAACGACCGGCGCGGTCGCGGATATCCCAGCCGACTACCTCGTCCTCTACCGCCAAGCCGCGCAGACTTGTCCAGGGCTCGACTGGTCGATCCTCGCTGCCATCGGCAAGATTGAAACCGACCACGGCCGCTCGCCCCTCCCTGGCGTGCATAGCGGCGTCAACAGCGCCAAAGCCGGCGGTCCGATGCAATTCCTCCAGGGCACTTTCGACAGCGTCGTCGCCCGTCACCCGATCCCGCCTGGCGGAGCGCACCCGCCGTCGAGGTACAACCCACACGACGCGATCTACGCCGCCGCGGCCTACCTGTGCGACTCCGGCGCGCGTGACGGCCGAGACCTCCACGGCGCGATCTTCGCCTACAACCACGCCGAGTGGTATGTCCAGAAAGTGCTCCACCAGGCAGAACGCTACAGCTGCGGAGCAGTGCAGACACCGAACCAGTCGGCACAGCTGGCGATCGCCTTCGCGTGCGACCAGCTCGGTCTGCCGTACGTCTGGGGCGGCAACGGTCCGGCCAACGGCGACCGAGGCTTCGACTGCTCCGGCCTGACCAAGGCGGCATACGCCTCGGCTGGGATCGATCTGCCACGTACAGCGCAGACCCAGTACGTGGCAGGCCCACGGGTTGGTACTGATCGGCTTCAACCGGGGGATCTCGTCTTCTTCGGAAGTAGCCCGAGCCACATCACGCACGTCGGGCTCGTCCTCTCGAACGGTTCGATGATCAACGCTCCGGACTTCGGCAAGCCTGTCCAGGTCGACAGCATCGGCAGGGCGTTCGGCGCAACACGACCAGGGCGATGACGAGACCGCTGGCGTCGCAAGGTGCACGCCGTCACCTCGCTTGAGGTCGGTGACACAACGGTGTCGGCGACCAATCGGTGGAGCTTGCCTGACCACTACGTCTAGGGTTCCGGAACGGCCTTGGTCGTCGAGTATCAGACCTCCGCGGGCAGCGGACTCGTTAAAGGTACCGGTTGAAATTGTAGTCCAGGCAGCGATGTATCTCGCGCATGGAAGCTGATGGCTGAGCGACCTGTCTTGCTTCATGACCAGAGCAAGCAGGAGAGGTTGGCCGGCCATGAAGGTGACCGACCGGAGCAGGATGATCGTTGGGCCTTGCGTTGGCAGCGCGTTCGCACGTTCAAGCCAACCGCGCCATTCGGCTGGTCAGTCACCCTTTCCTGACCTGGCCCCGAATGCCGACATGTTCCCCGGCACGCATGGCCGCCAGGTCATGCTGGGGAACAGCGCGCCGAAGGCGCTCCGTCTGGGCGACCTCGTCGCGAGTGGCGCGTTCTGGTGGGTGACCACCGCCGCGGTCGCGATCCTGATCGCGGTCTTCGTCCTCCACCGACACCTTCGTTCCCACCACCTCCGCTCCCGTGTCCGGTTCGAACTGCTGCCGACGGCGACCTTCGATCCGTCGCCGCAAGCTGTGCTTGCCTTCGCGCATCAGCTGGGGCGGGTGCGTCCGGTGCGCGGGTGGGTGCCGAAGTCGGTGGTGGGGGTGCGGATCCGGTTCAGCACGGATGCCGAGTTCGGGAAGATGGTGATGAGCGTGGAGGGGCGCGAATCGGTGACTGGCGTGCTCAACAAGCTGGTTTACCCCGACGTCGAGATCCGGCGGGCGACGTCCGAAGGTGAAGTGTCCTCTGTCGGCGGCGAGGGTGGTGTGTCCTCGCCGCCGACAGGACGACAGCGGTGATCTCTCCCCAGTGATCTGCTATCCATTGAGGTCAGGTCAGGCGGCGGTCTTCTTGCGCGAAGTACGCTTCCGCGGGGCCGGTGCTTCCGCTTCGGCGACCTGGGCCTGCTCGTAAGCGGCGACCACCTCGGAGGAGAGACGTCCCCGCTCGGAGACCTCGTAGCCGTTCGCGTTGGCCCAGGCGCGGATCTGCTGGTTGCGCTCACGGTCGGATGTGGTCGTCGTGGTCGACTGGCCGGTGGCGACCCGGACCTTGCGGCCGCCGATCCGGCGGCCGGCGCCGATGAAGCGGGCAAGTTCGTCGCGCAGGGCGGCGGCGTTGTCGTCCGAGAGGTCGATCTCGTAAGTCACACCGTCGAGGCCGAACTGAACGGTCTGGGCGGCGGCGCTGCCGTCGATGTCGTCGAGGATCTCGACGAGGACTTTCTGGGCCATTGAATGCTCCTCGGGGTGGATGTGCGTCCGAGAACTTCTGCAAGTTGCAGATTCTGCGATGTTCCGTCAGCGAGTGTATCCACAACACGACCGGAAAGGAAAAGTCACCCCGCGCTCGGCTGCATCAAAACCGCTTCGACCTCCCATGACTGATGGTGCAAACCGTTCGTGGGAGGAGAACCCGCCGTGCATCGTCAGCCGTCCTCGCCGGACGTTCACGTGGCGCGAGCCGAGCTCGTCCTCGCGCGGCCTGCGCACCTTCCGTTGTCTGCCTTGTCGATCCGGCCGGACGATCCACTTCAAACTCTGGCGAACGCACTCGGCGACATTCGCGTCGATCTCGGTGAATCGGTGCAGGTCTGCCTTGATCTGATCCCGTTGACGCCCGCACGTATCCGGCACTTCGCTCGTCGAGCCGTGCAGCATTCCGGTGGAAACAGTATGAGGCCGTTTGGCGTAGTCGGCGACGTCGTCGCGGAACTGCTTGGTGAGTTCTTGCCTATCGCTCGTCCGCAGGCCGGTGGGCGTTCCCGGAATGTGACACCTTCGCCTCAACGAGTGAAGAACAAGTTCGTGACCGATGAGCCGGTATTCGCCGTCCAGGTCTTGATCCGCTGTGTCTCGAAAGTCCCGGGCCGGGCTCAGGCGCACCTGCGCAGCGTCATTGGTGCTTTTGACGTCTTCCGGGGCGAGAACTACTGGCGGGTGCGTGGCCCGCGGGTCCTCGGCTGGCACTTCGGCGCCGATACTCCGGGAGTCCGCTGGCTGTTCGACCGTCGCTTCCAGACCGGCCTGGCGAAACCACAGCCTGGATCGCTGGTCACCACCAGCGAAATCGCCGGCCTGCTGAAGCCGCCCTCAGGCCGTTGCCAGTCGCCGACGATCGCTCGCAGCCGCGGCTGGGTGCTCCCGGCGCCGCGGGAGGTGCCGACCTACCGGCCGGGGACAGGATTGGTGCGGCTCGGCTACGTCACCGACGTCAATGGTGACGAGCGGCTGGTCGGCGTGCCTCTGCGGGAGCTGCTGTTCTCGGCTCGCTTCGGCAAGGCCGGGTTCGGGAAGACCGAAGAAGCGCTGGCCCAGGCGATCGAGATCGCCCGGCTCGGTGGTGGGGTCTGGTTCCTCGACCCGCACGCCGACGGTTGGAAGCGCGCCAAGCCCTACCTCTCGGACCCTGCGCTGCGAGGTCGGTTGTGGGAAGTCAACCTCGACGTCCGCGGCCGGGGCAAGCGCTTGCCCGGTTGGAATCCGTTGAGCATGCAGGGCTTCACCGAGTCCGACATCGAGGACCGCGTCGACGCGGTGGTGACGTCGTTCGCCGCGGCGCTGGGCTGGGGCGATGCGGCGCCGCGGGCGAAGTCGATCCTCACGAAGGCCTGTGAGGCGCTCTGCTACTTGGCGATGCGGCTGCCGGCTGACTGCGCGCCGACGATCTTCCAGATCCCGACGTTGCTGGACGATGAGACATGGCGGGAGTCGGTGCTGCCGGCGCTGAAGCCGTCCGTCCGCAGGTACTGGACCGACTCGTTCCCGAAGCTGGCCCCGGACGCGACCACGGTGGTCACGAACATCATCAACCGGCTGCGGACCAGCCCGACCCTCTCGGCGTTCCTCGGCTCCTCGGTGACCACTTACGACGTCAGGCGTGCGATGGACACCGGGCGGATCGTGTTCGTCTGCACCACCGGCACCGGCGAGACGAACAAGCTGATCACCTCATTCATGATCTACGACCTCTTCCGCGCCGGCCGCTCCCGCGCCGACACCCCAGTCGAGAAGCGGCGCAGGTGCGACGCGTTCGTCGACGAGCTCGCCGCGGTCGACGGCGCCTCCCGCGGCTACCTCGCCGCCATTCTCGAGCAGCTGCGCAAGTACCAGGTCGCCCTGCACGCGATGAACCAGATGCCCGACCGGCTCGCGCCGGAGACCCGGAGGGCGTTGCTGCAGAATCAGTCCCTTCTGATGACTTCGGCCGCCGCCATCGACGGCGCTCGTACTGTCGCCCGGGAGTTCGGCGGCCTGGTCCAGCCGGCGACGGTGACCGAGCTGGAGCAGTTTCACCACGTCGTCACCGTCACCCTCGGCGGTCAGCGCACGACTCCGTTCAAGATCCGCGGCCTGCATGTGGACGACGAGTTCGCCGAGCACTTCCACCCCGAGTGGAACGACGACGTCGACCAGGCCCTCGACGCCAACCTCGCTCGCCGCCCGATCGGCGAGGTTCTCGACGAGCTCGAGGACTTGGACGACCGCATCCTCACCGCCCTACAGGCCGAGCGGCCGGCTCCGCAACCGCGTCGCGGACGCCCGCCGACCCGGGGCAGCGGTGCCGCGATCGCTCTGACTTCGAGTGTGGAGTGATCAAGGTGGATGTCTTCCAGCGCGAGGCCCTGACCGTTCTCTACTGGCACCGGCTGATGTCCACGGAGCAAGTCCGGCGGCTGGTGGCCCCGGCGCTGTCCCCGGTCACCGTGCGCGCGAAGCTGGCCGGCCTGCGCACTGCCGGGCTGGCCGACCGGATCACCCGGGAGCACCGGCCCCGCACCTGGCACGTCACCTCGGCCGGAGCTGACGTCGTCGAGGCAGCCGAGACGGTCGATGCTCGCGCCTACCGGTTGCCGGGCACCGCGGTCGCGCACCTCTTGCAGGAACACACTCTCGACGTCGTCGAGACCGGTCTCGCGTTCGTCGAGACGGCTCGGGAGCGCGGTGACGAGTGCGGTCCGTTGTCCTGGACGCCGGAGGTCGCTCACCAATTCCGCGATCGCGCGGGAGACCGGCGCGGGGTCGTGATCGCTGACGCCGTCCTGCACTACGTGCTCGAGGAGGATGGCCGGCGGTCACAGCGGACGCTGTTCGTCGAGCTCGACCGCGCGACGATGCCAGTCGCTCGCCTGGCCCGCAAGCTCGTCGGCTACATCCGCTACCACGACCACGCCTCAGCCGGATCAGGCCGGAAGCCGGCCTGGCGGGAGCGTTATCCGCGGTTCCCGCGGGTCCTGATCGTCCTCTCCGGCGCCGAGCGGCCCGTGCTCGAGCGCCGGCTCGCCGACCTGCGCGCTCACGCCCAGGCCATGCCGCTGGTGAGCACGGCCGCGGGCCGGGTCGACATGGTCGCCACGACGTTGCCGCAGCTCGTGGCGCACGGCCCGCTGGAGCCGGTGGCCATGCCGCTGCTTGGCGACCCGCGGTGGGTCAGCGTGTTCGGCAGGCTGTCATGACTGACGCGCCCGCCGAAGTCGTGGCGCAGTTCGGACTGTCACCGAAGCTGCGGCAACGCCGATTCGCGCTGCTGCCGCTGCGCGGTGAGGGCACACCGTTCACCGAACTGCAGGGCCGGCTCCCGGGCGACGCCACCACGCCGGCCGACCTGGCGGACCTGATCTCCTCGATCGCCAACGTCGGCGTGCTGCAGCCGGTGCTGGTCGAGGAGATCGACGCTGGCGACGGGACGTATCCGGCGATGAAGCTGGCCGCGGGGGAGCGGCGGCTGCGCGCGTGCCGGTGGGGCGCGGTCAACCGGCCGGACAACCCGCACTTCGCCGCGCTGCCCGCGGTGGTCTGCCCGGGGCCGCTGTCGGACGAGGAGCGGCGGATCTGGCAGCTGGTGGAGAACCTCGCCCGGGAAAGCCTGCGGCCCGGCGAGCTCGCCGCTGCCCTGGTGCTCGACCGCTGCGCCGTCCTGCTCGGCAAGCTCCTCGCCGGTGGCCACACGGTCCCGGCCGAGGTCTACGCGATCGACGATCCGATCTCCCGCTTCGCCGCGATGGAACGGATTCGCGGGACCGACAAGCGCTGCGCCGCGCCGTGGGCTGAGGTGCTGACCCGGCTCGGCCTGCAGCTGAGCCCGCGCAAGGCCCGCGAGCTGGTGCGCGCGTTTGCCGAGATGCCCCGCGAGGTCGCCGAGGAGATGGACGAGGCCAAGGTGTCTCTGCACACCCGGATTCGGTTCGTCGAGCTGCGCCGAGGCCGGGAGCAAGCCGCCGCCGACATCTGGGCCGCGGTGAAGAACACCGGCCGCACCCGGCTGCTGCCCTCCGCCCTCGCCGCCGCCAGCGCGAACCGGGAGCTGAGCGCGGAGCAAGCCTTGGCCGAAGCCGAGCAAGTCCAGGAGCACGCCGACGCCGCTCGAGCCGCCAAACTCCGCGCAAAGCCCGAAGCCCAAGTCGCAGGCGTCGACGCCCGGCTCGTCGAGCGCGCGCTCGCCGCCCTGCGCCAGCTGCTGCTCGCTCTCGTCCAGGGCGCCGAGCTGGGGGAGCACGACCGCGGCTCGGTCGCGCTGCTGCTGGATCAGCTCGGCGACGTCCTCCACAAGGGAGCAGCCGCATGAGCACCTTCCTCGGCATGCCCACCGCACCGGCTGCGCGGTGCGACTGCCGGCGCTGCCCCTGGTACGTCGACGCCGAGCCCGCGATCGCCATCGCGCCGCTATGTTCGGGCTGCAACTCCGACTGCGCCTACTGTGGCTGCGCCCGCACGGACTGCCGGGCGTGCCCGATCCGCTGCGGCTCCCGCACCGACATCGACGCGTGGATGCGTGACGTCGGCGGCACGCTCGAGTTCGACGATCTCACCGTCGATACGCCACTGCCGGCGTCGATGCCGGCGTTCGTGCCGCAGGTCGATGGCTCGAGCGTTGCCGAGCTCGACGCGGTCGTCAGCTGGCCGGCGTACGCGGTCGGGCTGCGGCGGGTGTTTTCTCCCCGTACCCACACCCTCTATCGCCGCTGGACCGACGGCCGGACCGCCGCTCAAGTCCTCGAGGTGCCGTCGACGACACTGACCGTCCTGAGCGGATACGGCGAAGACCCGCTCGTCGAAGCGTTCTGGACCGCGCGACACCGCGACGATCTCATCAATCGGATCGCTGCCCTGCGGTTCGGGCTGGTGCTGGCGCCGAACTACTCGATCTACGGCAACTGGCCTCGCGCCGAGCACCTGATCAACATGCGCCGCTCGCTGATCGTCGCCGCCGAGTTCGCCGCGGCCGGGATCCCGACCGTGCCGAACCTGTACTGGTACCGCCTCGAAGACCTGCGGCGCCAGGCCGACTGGGTTGCCGAAACCGAGCCGGCCGCCGTCGCGGTCAATGTCCAGACCGTGCGGGAGAACAACAACTGGCAGAGCTGGGCGCTGCCGGGCTTGTCCTGGCTGGCCGAGAACCTCCCGCTGGCCGTGGCGGTGATCTTGACCGGTCTGTCCCGGCGGGACCGGATCGAGACCGCGCTCGAGCTGTTCGGCGACAGGCTCGTCGTGATCAGCCAGAACCCCGCGCAGTACGCCCTGCACGGCGCGGTGATGACCGGCGATGGGCGCCAGGACGTCCACGCTCGCATTCCCGACGCCTTCGCCCGCTCCGTTCGCTTCATGGCCTCGCTGCTTCCGCACCGGACCGTCACCGCCGGGGGAGGCCTCTGATGCCACGACACGTCTGGGTTTTGCTGGGCTGGTCGTCCGAACTCGGCGCCGCGGTCACTCCAGTCGGCGTTCTCGGCCTCGACCCGGAGAAGCCCGAGAGCTTCGTCGAATGGGTCCCGCGGGAGTACGTAGCCGGACGGTTCTGGCGTGAACGCCTTGCCGGCGTCGACCCGGCGGCGCTGGGCGATCGGATGGCGATCTGGGCCGAGACACCGATCGCTCCGGCCGAGCGAGTGGAAGCAGCTGAAGGAGCCCTCGGGGACGTCGTGAGGGCGCAGGTCGACGACCTCCTCGGATCCGCGCGCTGAGCCGGCGGCCGCCTGATGGGAACCAACGCCAAAGCCGGCCACGCTGCCTACGCCGTCACACCCGCCGGCGCCTTCGCCGCGCACTTTGCCGCCGTCTGCGCGAACACCGAGGAGCCCGCGGACGCGGCGGAGGCCGACCTGCAGCTCGTCGCCGGGATCGTGGCGGGCGGCGTCGACCCCGACGATCCGCTCGGCCCACCGGCGATCGACCTCCCGGACGATCCGGTCTCGGGCTATGGCGTGTTCTCCGCGGCGGTCGGCACCGCGCTCGCTGCTGGGAGCCAGCTCTCCGACACCGCCGCCGGGCCGTACCAGGAGCAGCTGCAGGCACTCAGTGCCGAGTACCTGGCGGACCTCGAGCCCGCACAACTCGCCGAGATCGCGGCCGCGGCCGGGTTCGAGCATCCGGAGCTGGTCGGGATCGGCGGACAGGCCCCGCAGCCGCTGGCCGTCTGGCTCGATCCGTCCGTTCCGGCCGATGCCGAAGCTAAGAAGAAGATCCTGGCGCTGGCGCAGGCCCGCCACGACGCCCTCTGTGCCGGTCAGGCGGTCAACGGCAAGAAGCTCGCCGAGTGGGATCTCTCGACGACCGCTGCGGGGTTGCCGGAGGGGTTCGAGGGGTGGGCGGCGACCGAAGCCGACCTTGCCGAAGCGCAGGCTGACTTCGACGCCGCTGCAGCCGCGGTCGCCGAGCAGGGTGCCGCCGCTGAGCCTGAGCTGGTCGCCGCGCTGGTGCACTGGGAAAACCGGATCGCGACCGCTCAGAGCTTCGATCCCACTGCTGACTTCAGCACGGCGACCGCAGCGGCGCGTCATCACGTCGACGAGCTGCTCGGAGCCGTCACGCCGGCGCAGCTGAGTGCTGCGGTGGCGGACGGCAAGGACCACGGGCATATCGCCGGTCCACAGCTGCAGGCCCTCGACGCCCACCAGGTCCTGCAGCTGCTGCGCGCCTCCACGCCTGCCGCCGAGCGCCAGGAAATCACCAGCGTCGTTGCGGAACGGTCAGCGATGCTGGCGCACTCCGCCACCTGTGCCGCCGACGTCACCACCGCTTTCGACTCCGGCCCGGTCAGCCAGGCAAACGCGGGCGCGCTGGTGCAACAGCTGCGAGTGATCGCGGAGGTCCACGCCGCTGCCGCGGCCTGGAACACCGTCGACCCGGCGCCGCTGAACCAGGCCGTGCTGCACGCCGGCCAAGCGAAAGTGCTCGCCTGGGCCGACGATCAGAAGGTCGGCGACCTGCGGAAGTTCGTCGCCGGTGCCGGCATCGTCACGTCGGCCGAGGCAGCTGTGGCGACCAAGTCGGCTCTCGGGAAGTTGCTGCAGGGTCATCTGAACGCCTCCACTGCAACGGTCAGTGCCGTCAAGGACACGCTCAAGGCTCCGACGAAGTCGGCGACTTCACCGGTGCCGAAACCGTCCCCGGTCGTGTCGAAGCCTCGTAGCCGGTTCGGGATGCAGCACGCCCAGCTCGTCGCCGCCCTGCAGCAAGCCCAAGCCGCGCACAAGGCCATCCCCAAGGCCCTCGATCCGGCCGTCGTTGCCGCATGGGACTTCGGACCGGGCGCACCGGCGAACCTCGGCGGTACTCACCCGAAGACCCTGCACACCGGACCAGACGGCACGACGTGGATGGCCAAGCAGGAAGGAACCCCGCACGCGGGTGCTATCACCCAGACCGAGGCCGCGGCCTCCCGGCTCGCCGCCCGCGCCGGCCTCCCGGTCGTCCCCGTCTACGCCACCAAGGTCGACGGCAAGCCGGTCAGCGTGCAGCCTCTGCTCACCGGGACGAAACCGATCTCGAGTACCGCGGCGAGCTGGTCGCAGGCCGACGTCGACGAGATCGTCCGGCTCCACGTCACCAGCTGGGCGTTGGGCAACCACGATGCCCACCACGGCAATGTCCTGCGAACCAATGCCGGCGGGCTCGTACCCGTCGACCAGGGCCAGTCGTTCAAGAACTTCGGTCGGGATACGCTCAAGCTCGGCTATCGACCCAGCACCACGGCCGTCTTCCACCAGGTCTACGACGCTCACCTCGCCGGCAAGCTCGGCCAAGGCGTGCAGGTCAACCCGGCCGCGGCGCACTCGGTGATCCGCCGGATCGAGTCCGTGCCGGACGCCGAGTGGCGCGCCATGCTCCACACCGTCGCCCACGCGGGCGCCACGCAGAACCTGACCTGGGCCGCGCCGATGCGCGCACGGGCGGCGAAGACCCACGGCATCGCCGAATCCGCCGTCACCACCAGCCAGATCGCCGAGTCCTTTCTGGACTACGCCGTTGAGCGGAAGAAGACCCTGCGGCAGGACTTCGTGAAGTTCTTCACCGAGGACCTCAAGATGCCCTCCGCCACCGCTCTGGCGCACCTCGGCAAGACCTGATGGGCACCAACGCCAAAACCACCCACACCGCGTACGCGATCACCCCGGCCGGTGGGAGCGAATCGGTCGATCCGCCCGAAGTCGAAGACCAGCTCCCGACGATCGTCGAGGAACCGGCCCTCGTCGAACCTGGACAACAGCCGGTCACGCCGATTCCGCTGACCCCGGACGTCGGACACGCCTACGGCGAACCCGTGCTCGTCGGGGGAGCCGATCTGATCGCCTCGACTGCCACGCTGGTCAGCTACCACAGCGCGGCCGGCCCCCGCACCGTGCTGCATGCCCGCGTAGACGAAGACGCCGAAGCGAAGCTGCTCGACGCGCTCACCATCAGCCCCGGGATGGTGCCGACACAGGTCGAGCAGCAGGTCACCGGCCGGCTGCCCGTCGACAAGCAGCACAACCTGGCCGAGAAGATCATCACCGCGGCGAAGAGCGTCAACCACCACATCGCCAACGGCACTCTCACCGCCGATCAGGGGCCGCCGGCGACGACTGCGAAGAAGATCGACGCCGCGGAAGCTGCCCTCCAAGGTGTCGGCGACGCGGCCACGCCGGTCGAGAAAGCCATGCTCGACCACTACCTTGCCCAGCTCCAGGCCGTGAAGGACGCCGTCGCCACCGGCACGCCGGTCGCCCACGTCACCCGTTCTTGCACCAAGGCACCGAGCTGGTCACCGTCATGGTCCCCGCATCCCCACCCGATGGGGCTGACGGCGCGGCGGTTGCGGTGCTCCGCGGCGCGACCCGGATCAAGCCGGAGCTGGACACCGGCACCGGGCAGGCCAGTTGGGATGGAGCCCGCGCGACCAACGTCCTCGGCAAGGAGTACGCCATCGACCTCGGCGACGGCTACCAGGCCATCTACCGCCCCTACAGCGTCAACGACCCGGCGACGACCGAGTACTCGCTACGTGGACGTCTCGAAGTCATCGCCCCCGCGGGCGAGGGCCATGGCCCGGAGCTCGTCGCGCGGCTCGGGCGGCTCAACCTGGCCAACCGGACGATGACCCGCGACGAAGGCGAGTACACCTACCTGACCGCCAACGTCAGCGCCCAGAGCCTGGACAAGCGGGCCGAGGTCGTCGCCGCGCACGCCACCGGTCAGCATCTCGAGGAGATGGTCCGCCAGGAGATCTTCCACGAACGCGCCCACGAAGCGGTCGGCATGACCGGCCCGCAGCTGGCCGATTTCGCCAAGAACATCCAGCTCGAAGCCCACACCCGAGCGCTGCCGGCGAAAGTGCAGGTCCTCCGTGATGCCGTCGCGAAAGCCACCGGTTTCGCCGACGGCGACGCGCTCGCCACCAGCCCCGGCTACAACCCGGCACCCCGGCGCTCGGCCGGCTGGCTCACCTGGACCAGGTTCGACGTCGGCAACTCCGCAGGCAAGCTCAACAGCGCACTCAACGGCCGCTCTTTGGTCCACTCGACTTCGTTCACCGGCTTGAAAGCGATGCTGGCTACGGGCGTCTTGGCGTCCACCGAGCGCCGCACGACGATGGGCACCCATGCGAACGTGGGCTCCAGCGAGGCGGCAGACAAGCTCACCGGCGGCGCAAGCTCGGTGTTCCTGCGCGTCTTGCCGGCATCGTCACTGGGTTCCGGACTGAAGCTGGTCTGGGATCAGCCGGAGCGGTTGCTCGCCCGCGCCGACTACTACGGCGCCAACGCCGACACCTACGGGGTGGTCAACCCGTTCAAGGCCGGTCAGTACGCGAAATCGACCCGTGACCCGTTCAAGATCGCCAAGTTCGCGAATCCGAGCAACGAGGTGATGTTCGCCGACGGCATCGACCTCCTCGGACCGGAGGGCCCGAGCCGCATCCTGTGCAGCAACACCTCCCAGCGCGATGAAGTCCGGACGATGCTGCAGGCCAAGGACATCACGGCCATCGCCGGGAAGCCGATCGAGGAGGTTGTCACCGCATGAGTCAGCTGAGCCCCGACCAGCTCTGGACCACGCTGAACGAGTTGCTCGCCGGCCGTGGTGAAGACGTCACCGAGGATCTGCCCGGTGCCGAGCTCGTCGTGACCGAAGGCGGGCATGAGGTGTTCCGCGCCGCGCTCGCCCGGCACGCTCGTCGAGACCGCGACGAGCCCGCAGTGATCTGGATTCGTCCGCTCATGGCTCCCGCCGGCTTCCAGGACGGCCTCCCGTCGTTTGACCTCTCGATCGTCCGCCGGCGTGCCCTGCACGTCGCGTCAGCTCAAGCCGCCGATGGCGGGCTGCACCTCGAGCTGGTCACCGGCCAGCACGCCCGTATCCAGCCCGCCCGCGGTAGCCAGTTCGCCGTACTGCAGGACTTCGACACCTGGATGACCACGCTGACGCTCGAGCAGCGGATCGAGGTCGACGCGCTCGACAGCGACTGAATTCTGCCCGTCACGGCTGCGCGTGTCTCTGGCAAACCAGAGCGATCCGGTGGTGATGGAAGATGAAGCACGAAGACGAGCCTCCGAAGATCGCAGCCGTCGAGTGGGTTGCCGACCACATGGAAGCCCACGGCCATTTCCTCGTGCACGGCTCGACGATCGCCGAAGTCGTCAGCCGTGTCCGAGCTGCACTCGATGCCCGCCCAATCACGGGATCCCAGGACCTGCGTCTGCGAATCCTGCACGCCGGCTGGTGGCGGACGGAGACGTGTGACTGCCGTCGCTCACTGGCGTGTTCGAACCACCCCAGGTGGCACTACCGCCCAGCCAAGGCCACTGACCGCAAAGCCTGGCGGGGTGCCGAAGTCCGGCTCGTACTCGCTGTGAATCAACCGGTGGCGGCGATGACGTGACTCGCGTGTCCGAACTCGACACCGGCCACCGGAGGAAACCCGTGTACGAATACTCCGACGACGAACTCGACCAGGCCGCGACGTCCGCGGCCCAGCGATTCGACCTCGACATCCCACACGCCCGCGAACTGGTCGACATCGTCGCAACCGCGCTCACCGAAGGCGGCGACGCGATCGACGACGCCGCCTGGGACGTCCAGGACAACGACCCGGGCGTCGCGGGGGAGGACTTCGTCGACGACGTCGCGAACAACCTCGGCTACGACCTCCCTTGACCATGGACCCGGTCTGCGACGACGGCGCTGACCACTACGTCGTCCTGCAACGCAAGGGCCAGCTGTTCCCCGCGGTCTACGCCACGGCTCATCGGCTCTGCCGGTTGCCCGTGTGGCGGGGACGTAACGCCGCTGATCCGTCGCAACTGCTCGACACCCTGGAGGACTGCGCCATGCAGGCCGCGTTCTTCTGCGGCGGGGAGATCAACGCGTCGCTGGAGGGGCTGTTGACCGCCGCGGGAGCCCTCGTCGACACGGTTCGTGCGATCCAGGCGTCCAGCCGGCCGGGGTTCGGCGGCAAGGTCGACGAGCGGCTCCGGCCTGACGACGAGGCCGGACGTCGGCGGTTGGAACAGGCGATCACCGCGTTCGTCGAAGCGTCTCGCTCGGACCTGCGCATCGACGGCAGCTGGCTGCCCGTGCATCCGGCGAGCTGACGGCTTACACGCTGCGGCGGGTCGGTGGCGTGTCGACCAGATTCACCTTCTTGGTGATGCGGACCGGCGCGTCGGCCGGCCCGCGCCAGTGTCCTGCGACCGGTGTCAACCGGCGCAGCGCTCGCCCCGGGCCGTAGGCCTGGCGACGGATGAACGGGGCGACCGGGAACCGCACACTCACCGTTCGTCCCGACGGACCACCGCGCTGGCTTGATCGCGAAGAGGTCTTGCGGCTCACCGAGACCACCCTGACTGGTGCAGCGCTGTAGCCTGCCCGTTCGGCGCGGACGCGCTGTGTCCGGGGGAGGTGCTCTTCGGTGGTTTCTGTCAACGTGTTCGGCGTGCAGAAGATCCATCCGGCGTGGACGGTCTGCAGCCAGCCGATCGTCGTCTCGGCGGCGGCGATCTGATCGGGCTGGATCGCCCGGCCATCCGGGTCGGGCGCCAACGAGGCTGACCTCGCACCCCAAGGCATGTAGATCTCGTTGTCCCAGGTGAGCTCGGCGTTTTGCTGATGGGCCGTCAGCTCGGCCTCGGCGGCGGTCGCTCCCATCGACCGGGCCAGCCGCTTGATCGCCGCGAAGTCGGTGACGCTCCAGAACGTCACCCAGAGCCCGCCGGTGTCCGAGGTGAGCAGCTCGGTCCCGCCCCACGACACGGCGACGATGTCGATCCGCTTGCCGTCCTCGCGGACGTACTCGGCCAGCGGCTCGGCGAACAGCATGAATCCCGTCGGAGCCGGGATGTCCTGCGGCTGGATATCCCAGTGGTCTTTCAGGCTCGGTGCGGCTTGGCGGACCAGGCGGGTGATGTCGGCGGTCACGTAAAACAGCTGTGCCTGGCTGAGTCGCTGGTGCTCGTCGTCGAGCAGGAGCCGCGCGCCGAGGTCCGGTCTCACCACGGGACGTAGCGTCCCGCGTTGGCGGCGCAGCGCCTCTGCCGTGAGCAGGTGGGCGGGTGGCGTCAGCAGGTAGTTGGCCAGGTGCTCGCGCAGGGCAGGCAGTTGCCGTGGTGGTGGGGGCGACCAGCTGGGTGGCTTCGGGACGGCCATCGGTCCGCAGCTCCTCTCAAACATTGTGTACTCAGTTCTCTTGGTTTACGGTAAGCAAACTTCGAGTACTAAGTCAACGATGATTGAGGGGGCAAGATGAACGACCACAGGCACCGTTCCGGCAAGGCGTCAGCAGGTAACCCGATCAGCGCCGAGGCTCATGCCCTGACCCTTGCTGTCGAGGTCGCTTCCGCCTGGCACCGGGGTGGTGGCTCTGACCGGCCAGAGGTTCCGCTGGGAATCGTGGCGACCATCGCGGCCGCCGGCTTGCTCGTCGGTCGCGCAGACGACGTGGCCACGGGGATGCTCTCGGCCTCGCCGGAAGATTTCGTCGACATCGCCCGCACGGTCTGGGCTGCGACCTCCAGCCGTCGCCCGGACCTGGCACAGTCGGTGTACCCACTACTGGGGTGGCTTTTCGCCGACAACGACCAGGCACTGCGGCAGCGGATCAAGGACGCAGCCGACGCCGCCTTGCGCGCAGGTCAGCTCGAGTTGACCGCCACCGAGCGCCGTTTCGACTGCGACGTCCTCGGTCCGCTGCTCGGCGCGTTGCGGTCTCGGACGGCCACGAAGGTCAACGCGCAGATGTACACCCCCGGCGACATCGCGTGTGCGCTGACCGCGGTCGCACTCGACGACGTCAAGCCCGGACAGTCGTTCTGCGACGTCGCCGTCGGCACCGGCGGGCTCTTCCGCGCAGCCGCGTGCGTCGTCCGCAACCGCGGCCTCGACCCGGCCGACATGTCGTGGTTCGGCGCCGACGTCGACGAACTCGCGATCGCGGCAGCCGCCGTCAATGGCCTGATCTGGGGCCTCGGCCCGAATGTCTTCCTCTACGCCGGAGACATCCTCGCCCGCCCTCATTGGGCAGACGAGGCATGTCGTGCCCGGGCCCGGTTCCTCGAAGAGGTGAACAGGCTGAACAACGGCGTGAAGCTGCTCGACTTCCTCAAGAAGCTCTGACCGGATCCGTGGCCGACGCGCCGCGACGCCGGCTACCGCCATGACCTGCTCATTCCTGCTAACTTCCCGACGTGGAGCACGTTGAGCCGCAGATCACGGATGGCCCGGCCGCGCCAGCCGGCATGACCTACCGCTACGCCGACATGGTGGAGATCGGCACCTGGTTCAACGTCAGCCACCGCGCCGTGGCGAACTGGCGCTCGCGTTACGCGGACTCGCACCCGTTCCCGGAACCGGACGTGATCATCGGCCGGACGCCCGGCTGGTCACCCGATCGCCGAAGCGAGATCGAGCAGTGGGAAGCGGCTCGGCCTGGCCAAGGTGCCGGCGGTGGTCGCCCGCGTAAAGCGGAGTGACCAGCTTCGCCGGTCACTCCAAGGTCGTTTGGAGCACTGGGTGCACTGTCGGTTGTACCCGAGACTTTGCTCTCCTTCGCCACCGCATCCTTCTCGAATAACCCACCGCTGAAAGTGCGCCAGAGCCGATCATGGAATGGACCCGGTGGCCGGTCGCCAGTTGGCTACCGGGCGCAGTATGCGCGGCGAGGACGATCAGACCGGTCGCAGCGGAGGCGGGCAGGGTCTTGTCATACCTAGAACGTAGCTCCAATCTGCCGTAGTTGACAACTCGGTACAGAACCGTCTAGGTTTGTGACAGTTCAGTACACAACCACCCTGAGCTGGTCGGACAGGCTTGGTCCGGGCTTGCGGGACCGCGAAGGCGGCTTGGTGGTCGAACTCATGACGTTCAGGGCGTAGCACGCAGCTCGGCGCAAGAACGAGCCAGCCGATGAAGGCTGCTTCAGAAACAATTCTTCGGAGGAACTCATGACCGCGGTCAGCACGGACAACACCGCACCGGAACACACGAATCCCGTGATTGCTGCTGACGAGACGTTCGACGGCACGTGGCCGTATCCCGCCCGTTTCACCGAGGCTGCCGGCTTCCGTCAGCATTATGTCGACGAGGGCCCCGAGCGGCCCGGTCAGACGATCGTCATGCTGCACGGTGAGCCCACGTGGGGCTACGAGTGGCGCCACCTGATCGGGCCGCTGTCACGTCACCATCGGGTGGTCGTTCCCGACCACATGGGCTTCGGCAAGAGCGAGACGCCCCAGGATCGCACGTACGACGCGAGCGAACACATCCTGAATCTCGAATCGTTGCTCGTCGACACCCTCGACCTCACCGACATCACCCTGGTGGTCCGCGACTGGGGCGGCCCCATCGGCACCGGGTTCGCGGTGCGTAATCCCAGCCGGATCTCCCGGATCTTCGCGGTGAACACCGTGCTGCCTCTCGCCGAGGGCATCGACGATCTGATGAAGGCCAACGGCGCCGAGAGCCGGTGGTTCCAGTGGGCCCGGTCGGCGCTCGCGGACGGTTCGTTCGAGCAGATCCTCGGACACGCGAGTCACACCATCGCCCACCTGATGATCGACCTCCAACATGTTGCCCGACCGGAGATCGCCACGCCGACCTGGATCCGCGCGTACTCCAGCCCCTTCCCGACCCCAGCGCAGTCCCGCGGTGTCATCGCGTTCCCCCGGCAGGTCCTGGAGGGCCCGCAGGGTCCGCCGCCCGGCCCGCCGCCCATGGAAGCCGTCGCCGCGCTGCGAGGCCTGCCCGCGATGCTGGCGGTCGGGATGCGCGACACCGCACTGCTGCCCAAGAACGTGATCCCGGCGTTCAAGCTCAGCTACCCCGACGCACCCGTGGTCGAGATCCCGGGCGCCGGCCACTTCCCGACCGAGGACGCTCCCGAGACGCTGCTGGCACTGCTCGAACTGTTCCTGCAGACGTCCGCACGCACCTGAAGGCCGAACGGCCGGCTCCGCAGGTGTGTGAGTGGCCGGCAACGCCACCGATCCGGCCGCCCAAGCCGGGGCTCCGCAGCGGCCGGCGCACTGGCCGCCGCCGACATCAACAAGATGCTGGTTGCCGCGACACCGATTCGGCGAGGAAGCCGACCTGTTTTTCCCATCTGGAAACCGCTCAGTTTCCACAGCCGACCCACCCCAACCACATGAAGGACACGACAATGACGGGGCGCAATCCCGTGGACAAGAACACGACATCGCGACAGCGGGCCCTGGTGGTCGGCCTCGGGATCAGCGGGATCGCCTCCGCGCTGCGACTGCATCGCGCGGGCTGGGACGTGGTGGTGCTGGAGAAGGCACCCGAGCGTCGCCGCGGCGGATACTTCATCGCCCTGTTCGGGACCGGGCTCGCCGCCGCCGAACGGCTGGGCTTCGCCGATGCGGTGCCGAATCGCTTCGCTCCGGAAAGCGTGAGCTACGACGTCGACCGCACGGGCCGGCGCCGCCGGGGTGTGGGCTACGCCGATGTGTTCGGCGGGTCTCGAATGGTGGTGCGGGGCGACATCGAAGACGCGGCCTTCACCGCGCTGCCCGACGAGGTCGAGATCCGGTACTCGACCGTGCCGATCGCGCTGGACCAGGACCTCGACGGGGTGGACGTCGAGATCCGCGACCTGACGACGGAGACGACGACCGTCGAACGGTTCGACCTGGTGGTCGGGGCAGACGGACTGCGCTCGACGGTGCGCCGGCTTGCGTTCGAGCCCGCGCAGAGCCCGATCCGTCGGCTGAACTACATGATCGCCGTGTACAGACTGCCCGAGCCGGTACCCGGCTACCGCCCACAGGACGGGCTGAGCCTGACCGAGGCAGGCCGATCGGTGTGGGTGTTCCCGTTCGCCGACCGTACGCCGTCGGTGCTGTTCTCCTACCGCACCGACGACGTGGACGCCGAGTTCACCCGGCCGGCCATCGACTCGCTGCGCGCCGCCTACGGCCCTGAGCCCACCGGCTCCACGCTCGGCTGGCTGCTCGACCAGTTCGAGAAGGCCCCGGACCACCTGTTCGACTCCGCCGAGCAGGTGCACCTCGACCACTGGCACCGCGGCCGAGTCGTGCTCGTCGGCGACGCCGCGTGGTGCCTGACCGTCTACTCCGCCATGGGGGCATCCACCGGCCTGGCCGGGGCGGATCTGCTCGGCACCATGCTGGAACGCCACCCGCACGACGTGCCACGAGCACTGCAGGACTGGGAGGACCACCTGCGCCCGTTCATCGACCACCACCAGGGCAGCGGTGTGAGCCAGCGCAGTTTCTTCACCCCGGGCAACCGCGCCGAGTTGCTGCTTCGGTCCATGATGATCCGCCTCGCCCGGCTGCCGATCGCCGGCCGGCTGCTCGCCAAGACGAGGACCAACAGGGCGCGGATGAAAAGTCTGGACATCGCCGCCGCTGCAGCGTGAGTGGAGTTCCTCGAGGGCCGACTCCGCGACAACGACCCAGTCGAGCAGGAGAAGCACATCAAGTTCTCCACCCTGTTGACCGACGCCGTCACCTTCGACACCACTTTGGACATGATGAACGTGCTGCGCCAGCTCGCCGCCAAGGGCAGGGAGATCAAACCGGAGGATCTGGCCGTGCTGTCGCCGTACCAGACGATGTGGATCAACCGGTTCGGCGTCTACGCCACCGACAAGATCACCATCACCCCGGAGTAGTACGACGCGCACCTGCCCGAGGTCGACCTCACCCTCGACCCGGTGCCCCGACCCGGGCCGGCTCAGTCCTGGCCGCCGCCGGCGTCACCGGGCAGGAACGGGTCGCCGTTGACCAGCGGCGCCCGGCGGACCGCGCCGCGGACCACCTCGGGCAGCGGGTCAGGCCAGTCGTCCGGGCTGTTCAGGAAGTACGCGCCAGCCTCCCCCGTGGCCCTCGTGACGGGCGCCTCCTCCGGGATCGGGCGGGCGGCAGCGCTCGCCCTCGTGAACGCCGGCTTCGCGGTGGCCGGCGACGAGTCGGTCCGCTCCCTGGTCGAGAAGGTGATCGAGCGTGCTCCCGCCCCATGCCGCCGCCGTGACGATGGCGACCTGGCCGTCGAACAGCCTCTGGTTCATGCGGTTCACGCCGCGATCGTCACGGTGACGCAGCCTGCTTCGTCCACAAGGGAACTGCCGACGTGGAGCGTGAACGGACCCGGCTCGTACCGCCAGCTGCCGTCCCAGTGCGCGAAGGCCCGACGCGGAACGTGGATCGTGACGCTCGCGCTCACCCCGCCGTCCAGGCGGACGGTCGCGAACCCGGCGAGCCACCGCTGCGGACGGTCGACAGTGGATCGTTCCCGTGACGCATAGATCTGAACGACGTGCTTGCCGGGACGGTCGCCCGTGTTCGTCACCCGGGCGGTGACGTCGAAGCCCTCCTGGTTCGCGTCCGGTACGGCCTCGACGGTGTCGATGGCCCAGTTCGTGTAGCCCAGCCCGAAGCCGAACGGGTACGCCGGTGTCCGGCCGTGCTTCAGCCAGGCGCGGTATCCGAGGTGAATGCCCTCGTCGTACGCGACGACGCCGTCGTGCGGGGTGACGTCGAGGACCGGAACGTCCGCCTGGGAAACGGGCCAGGTGGTGGGCAGGCGCCCGCCCGGTTCACAGTTGCCGAGTAGGACATCGGCCAGCGCACGGCCGTATTCCTGACCGCCGAACCAGGTGATGAGCACGGCCGCGACGTCCTTTCGCCAGGGCATCTCGACGGGTGCGCCGGAGTTGACCACGACGATGGTGTTCGGGTTGACGGCAGCGACGGCGTGCACGAGTTCGTCCTGTCGGCCGGGCAGCGTCAATGACGTCCGGTCGATGCCCTCGGACTCGACCCGGTCGTTCGTGCCCACGACGACAACAGCGACATCTGCGCCGCGGGCTGCTTCGACGGCCTCGGCGATGAGCTCGTCGGCTCCGTCCGCCGCCGGTTCGATGCCGAACTGGTACGCGACCATTCCCGCGATGTCGGCGGCCTGATCGATGTCGTGCTCGATGCGGAGATCGACGGGCTGACCGGCGCGGGTCGGCACGGGAACGGTCGCGCTCGGCGGGGTGATGACGGACGCGCCCAGCATGTCGCCCACGGCCTGGATGTTCTGGTCGAGGGCGAGTTCCCCGTCCACCCACAGGCGTGACACACCGGCGGTGCCGATCCCGAGTGTTGTCGTACCCGTGACGTCGGGGGTGAAGACGGTGCGGACCTCGAGGCGATCGGCGGCGGACAGGACGTCTTCGCCATCACCGAACCAGAACAGCGCCGTAGCGAACCGATCCTCGCGCCGGAGCTCGGCGCCGTTCGCGAGCAATCGCACCCGGAGGCCGGGTTCGCCGGTTTCGGGGTTGGTGAGGCGCTCGACGGGAATCGGGACGACGCCCTGCTGGACGACCGCGCCGGTGGCGTGGACGACGTCAGCATCGGGAAAGGCCGCCGTGATGCCGTCGAGGGGGCTGATGGTGTGCTCGGGGACGACCGTCGCGCTTCCGCCGCCCTGAGTGCGTGCGTGCGCCGCGTTGTGCCCGATGACCGCGATCCGTGCCACGGCGGCTCGGTCCACCGGGAGCACGCCCGTGTTCTCGGCCAGGACCATGCCCTCGACCGCGGTTTCGTGCGCGAAGGCGATCGGGTCTTCGCCCGAGGGAGTGCTCGGCGCCGGCGTGAATCCGGCGAGCTGCCCCACTCGGGCGGCGAGGCGCAGGATCCGGCTCACCTTGCGATCGATGGCTGCTTCCGGGACCGTGCCCGCGCGCACCGCGGCGACGAGCGCGTCACCCCAGGCGTCTTTCGGGCCGGGCATGGACAGGTCTTGTGACGCGTTGGCGGCTTCGATGGTGCGGACGGCGAGCCAGTCACCCACCACCACGCCGTCGAAGCCCCACTCCGAGCTCAGCGGCGTCTCGAGGAGCTCGTTCTCGGTCATGGTGACGCCGTTGACCTTGTTGTACGACGACATGATCGCCCAGACGCGGGCTTCTGTGACGGCTTTCTCGAACGCGGCCAGATAGAGCTCCCGCAGCGCACGTTCGGACACCCGCGTGTCGGCTGTGAAGCGATCGGTCTCGTAGTCGTTGCCCACGAAGTGTTTCGGCGTTGCCGCTACGCCGCCGGCCTGCATTCCCGCCACGTAGGCAGCGGCGATCTCGGCTGTGAGCAGCGGGTCTTCGCTGAACATCTCGAAGTGGCGGCCGCCGAGCGGCGAGCGGTGCAGGTTCACCGTCGGTCCGAGCACGACGTGCACGCCTTTGCGGCGTGCCTCGTCCGCCAGGACCGCTCCGTAGCGGCGGGCGTTGCCGCGGTCCCAGGAAGCGGCGAGGGAGGTTCCGCTGGGCAGCCCGAGGGAGGGGTCACGCTCGTCCCACAGCGCTCCGCGCACGCCGGCGGGACCGTCGGAGAGGACGAGAGTACCCAGCCCGATCTTCTCCATCGCACGCGTGTGCCAGAAGTCCCGACCGGTGAGCAGCGCGACCTTTTCCTCGAGTGTCAGCGTCGCGATCAGATCGTCGATCCGCGAGAGATCGTCGCCGCTGATCGGCGTGATCTCGGTTTCGGTGGTCATGAAGCGTCCCTTCTGCTCTGATGGATCGGAGCCGGTGAGTGAAAGCGGTGGCTCAACGAACGCCGCGGATGAAGAACAGCATCAGTGCCCCGACGAGCACGAAGCCCATGGCCACCGGGAAGAGCGCGGCGTAGGTGGAGAAGAGCGTCACGATCACGCTGGCGACGGCGACCCCGATGGTCTGGGGGAGCGTCGTCGTGATGTTGATGACTCCGAGGTCCTTGCCGACATCGTCGGCGGAGGGCAGGACCTGGGTGATGAGGATGTAGTCCACCGACAGGTACGAACCGAGGCCCACACCGCCGAGGAACGAATAGACGAGCATGCCGGGCAGGGTCGGCGAGATCATCGGGGCGGCGAAGGCGACGATCAGCAAGCCCGATGCGGCGGCCACCAGTGGCTTGATCCGACGGATCTTGTCGGCGAGGAGGCCGGCCAGCGGGGTGCCGACGACGGTGCCGAGCAGGGCCGCGAGACCGACCTGGGCGACGCTCTCGACGGCGTTCTTTTCGAGGCCGATGTAGTCCTGAAGGATGTAGAAGGTGTACGCCTGCAACGGGAAGTAGCCGACGAACAGCAGGAAGCGCCCCAAGAACGTCCACGCGAAGTTGGGGTGCTTGACGGGATTGACCCAGAAGGTCCGCAGGAAGGTGCGAACGTTCATCGCGGCAGGTTTCGGCTCGTGGACGTTGCTGCGCCGGTTCACCAGGACGAAGACGATCGTGGCGAGCAGGAAGACCACGGCGACAACGGCGTAGCCGATGCCGATGATGCTCGCGAAGGCGGCGCCGACGGCCTGCCCGGCGACCGTGCCCGCGAGCTGACACAGACCGAGCGTCGAGGAGAAGAGGCCGCGGCGGGGCAGGGGCACGCGGTCGGGGATGTGGGCGCTCAGCGGGGTCAGCACGAAGTTGGTGCTGACCTGCATGAGGAACCAGTAGACGGTCAAGAGCGGAATCGAGTGCGCGAACGCGAGCAGGACCGCGAGGACGACCGTGCCGCCGGCTCCCGCCAGCATCCATGGGCCGCGACCGCCCCATCTCGTCCGCGTCCGGTCGGAGAGTACGCCGGCGATCGGGGCGCCGGCCATCGCTCCGATGGACCCGATGCCGACGACGATAGCCAGGTTGCCGGCGGCCCCGGCCGGGTCGATGGCCTGCACCTGGACGGCCAGGAAGATCGACTGTACGGCGCCCCACAGCAGCGTCAGCGCGATGTTCGTGGTGGCGATGGTGGCGAGCAAGCCGCGAAGGTGCAACGCGGCCAAGGTCGGCCCTCGATCCGGCGTGCGGTCGAGTGGGTCGGGAGAAGGCGCGCCGGCGGCGGTGTTGCCGAGTGGAGTGGACATGGCGATGACTTCCTTGTCGTCGTTCGAACGCCCGATTCGCCCGCGCCAGAGGGCCCGGCTAACGAGAGCCGGGTGTCGGGGTTGCAGGCCTCGCCGACATGGATCCGGCGCGAGTGCGACGGTAACACGAAAATCGCCACGTGGCGATTTTCGGCTGGTGTCCCCTGCGCGGGTCGCTTCGGCGGCGTGCGGCTGCCCTACACTCGGGGCGTGAGTGAGACCATGCGGCGCGGCCCGTACGCGAAGGGAGTCCGTCGGCGAGAGGAAATCCTCGACCGCACGCGCAGGATGCTCACCGAACGCGGCGCGTCGAAGATTTCGCTCCGCGCAGTGGCAGAGGATGTCGGCATCTCCCACGGGACCCTGCTGCACTACTTCCCGACGATCGAGGAGCTCATGCTCGAAGTCGTCGCCCTCAACGATCTGTCCAGTGCCGAATGGCTGGCGTCGCACCAGCAGGCCGGCCTCGCGGAGGAGATGATCGAGGGCGCGCGCCACAACGTGTCCACGGCGGGGGTCATCGCGACATACACCGCCATGCTCTCGGTCGCGGTCGAGGAAACGAACGTCGTATCGCGGGCGTTCTTCATCAAGCGGTTCGCGCAGGGGCGCGTGGCCTTGGCCAAGGCGCTCCGTGCCGGCCGGCCCGACCTGACCGACGACCGGCAGGCGGAAGCGCTCGCGAACCTCATCATGGCCGCGTTCGACGGGCTCCAGACGCAGTGGCTCCTCGACCCGGAGGTCGATCTCGCCGGTTCGATGGCGATGCTGAAACCCCTCCTTGGGGATGCGCCCGCCACGTACGCGGCATTCCAGGAACTGACCCTCGATCTCTGGCGGACAATCCGGCAGGAGACGACCACGGCCGGTTGAACCTCGAGATCGGCGCCGAGCTGAACCTGTCGGTGAACGCCGTGAAGACTTACCTGCGCACGGTGATGCACAAGCTCGGCGCCCGGAGCCGGGCGCAGCTCATCGCCAACGCCCGGGGCCAGGCGCTGCTTTCAGAGTGTCCTTTATGGACTACTCGATGGCTGCCGAGGTGTTGGCGCGGCGCAGCACCGTCAGGACTTCTTCGCGCCAGTCCCGGGCCGCGGCCATCCTGATCCCGTGGACGTGGGCCTCGCTCATGTGGTGGGCATGTCCGGCGTATCGCGAGCGCGTGCCGACCTGGCCGATCCAACCAGGTGTGGCCGTCACCGCCAGTCGGGGGCGCCTGGTGCCAGTAGCGTCTCGATCTTCAGCTGGATCTCGCGCATGACGGTCACGATGCGGGTTTCGTGGTCCGCGGTGAGCCGGGACAGCGGGACTGAGCAGCTGATCGCGTCGATGGCGGGGGTGTCGTAGCGCAGGGCGAATCCGAAGCCTGCGATCCCCGGCACGGTTTCCTCGTGTTCGATCGAGTACCCGCGCTCGCGGACCTGCGCCAGGTCGGCCAGCAGCGACGCGCGGTCGGTGTGCGTGTTTTCGGTCAGCGCGGTGAGCGGCTCGGCCAGGCTTGCGAGTTCGGCGTCGGGACGTTCGGCGAGCAGCGCCTTGCCGAGCGCGCCGGCGTGCGCCGGGATCCGGCGGCCCACGCGGCTTATCGTGCGCACGTATTCGTGGGATTCGCGGGTGGCGAGGTAGACGACGTTCGGGCTGTCGAACCGCGCCAGGTGGATCGTCTCGCCGAGCGCGTCCGAGGCCTCGTCCAAGTAGGGGCGGATCACGCGCACGCGCCGATCGGTGTCGAGGTAGCTCGTGCCCGTGAGCAGGGCGCGGATTCCGATCCCGTACAAGGAGCCGGTGACGTCCGTGCGCACCCAGCGGCAGGCCACGAGGGTCTGCAGCAGCTGGTACATGCTGCTGCGCGGCACGCCCAGCTCCGCGGCGAGCTCGTCGAGGCGGGCAGGCCGATCGCCCCGCGCTGCCAGCAGCTCCAGCAGCGCGACGGTCCGCGCCGCGGACTTCACGCCGCGGACTCCCGTGGCCTGGCCTTCGTCACCCTCCGACATGCGCCCATCGTAAGTCCGCACTCGGCGCGCCCATTGACCCCCGGCGTTCACCTGTCTACCCTCCATCTGCATACATAGACAGCATCTGCATATAGGGACGTTGTTCATGGATCTGATCACCGCACACAGCCCCGAAGCCGTCGCCGAGCGGCTGCGCGACGGCATGGCAGGCGGAGTTCTTTCCTTCCCGCTCACCAGCTTCGGGGACAACGGGGACCTCGATCCGGACTCGTACCGCACGTACCTGGGCACGCAGCTCGCCGCGGGGCCGGGGGCGGTGTTCCCGGCCTGCGGGACAGGGGAGTTCGGCGCGCTGGACGAGGACGAGTACCGCTCGGTCGTCACGACCGCGGTCGAGGTGGCGGGCGGCCGGGTGCCGGTGGTCGCGGGCATCGGCTACGGCTGGGCCCAGGCGCGGCGGTTCGCCCGGATCGCGGAGGAGGCAGGGGCGGATGCCCTGCTGGTGCTTCCGCACTACCTGGTCACCGCCCCGCAGGACGGCCTGGTGGAGCAGCTGCGCCGGATCGCCGACGGGACCCGGCTGCCGCTGATCGCCTACCAGCGCGACCAGGTCTCGTTCACCGCCGCCGGCCTGCGCCGGATCGCCGGGATCCCGACCGTCATCGGCCTCAAGGACGGGCGCAGCGACCTTGACCTGCTGCAGCGGCTCACCCTCGCGGCGCCGAGCGGCTTCCTCTTCTTCAACGGCGCGGCCACCGCCGAAATCCAGGCTCGCGCCTACGCCACGGTGGGCGTTCCGGCCTATTCCTCGGCTGTGCACGCTTTCGCGCCGGAGATCGCGCGCGCCTTCTTCACCGCCCTCACCGCGGCGGACGACGATGCCGTCGACCAGCTGCTGCGGGAGTTCTACGTGCCGCTGGTGGAACTGCGCGACCGCGTACCGGGTTACGCCGTCTCACTGGTCAAGGCGGCCGCCCGGCTGCGCGGGCTGCCCGTGGGCCCCGTCCGTGCGCCCTTGACCGACCCCGGGCCGGACGACCTCGCCGACCTCGCGAAGGTCCTCGACACCGGACTCGCCCTCGTCGGAGCCGCGCGCCGGCTCGCCTGAGCTCACCCGCCCGCTCGACCCACAGTTCAAAGGGGAACTGACATGCCACTCGTCGTGGTCGGTATCAGCGTTGTGATCCTGCTCCTGTTGATGACGAAGCTGAAGCTGAACGGCTTCGCCGCCTTGCTCCTCGTCGCCGTCGCCGTCGCGATCGTCCGGGGCATTCCCCTGGCCGACATCCCCGATGTGCTGTCCGACGGCATCGGCGGCCAGATCGGGGACACGATGCTCACCATCGGTCTCGGGGCGATGGTCGGCCGGGTGATGGGCGACTCCGGAGCCGCGCAGCGGATCGCCGGCAAGCTTCTCGCCGCGTTCGGTCCGCGGTGGGTCCAGGTGGCCATGGTCGTCACGTCCATGCTCATCGGCGTGACCATGTTCTACGAGGTCGCCTTCGTCATCATCGTGCCCATCGCGTTCACCCTGGTCCGCGTCACCGGAGCCAAACTGCTCTGGGTGGGGCTGCCGATGTCGATCGCTCTGTCCACCATGCACAGCTTCCTGCCGCCCCACCCCGGCCCGACCGCCGTCGCCGCGACCTTCCACGCCTCGGTCGGACTGACACTGTTCTACGGGCTGTTCATCGCCATCCCGGCCGGTGCGCTCATCGCGTTGGTGTGGCCTCGGCTGCCGTTCGTCAAGCGAATGGATCCCGCCGTCCCCGTCGGCTTGGTCGGCGAGCGCGAGTTCACCGACGAAGAAATGCCCGGGCTCGGCTGGTCCCTGGGCGTCGCGCTGTTCCCCGTGGTGCTGATCGCCGGCGCCGCGGTGGCCGAACTGGCCGTTTCCAGTGACAGCCACTTCATGCACTTGATCGCCTTCATCGGCTCGGCCCCGATCGCGTTGCTGCTCACCCTGCTGCTGGCGATCTGGGTGTTCGGCCCGCGAATCGGCCGGAGCCTGGAAGAAGTCGGCAGCTCCTGCGCCTCGGCGGCCAAGGCGATGGCGATGATCCTGCTGGTCATCGGAGCCGGCGGCGCCTTCAAGAACGTCCTCGTCGAAGGCGGGATCTCCGTCTACATCAAGGACCTCACGCACAGCTGGCCGATTTCGCCCCTCATCCTGGCGTGGCTCATCGCGGTCATCCTGCGCGTCGCGCTCGGCTCCGCCACCGTCGCCGTCGTCACCGCCTCCGGCGTCGTGCTGCCGCTGGTGGCGGGCAGCGGGATCCACCCCGAGATGATGGTGCTGGCCGTCTCCTGCGGTTCGATCGCCTTCTCCCACGTCAACGACCCGGGCTTCTGGCTGTTCAAGGAGTACTTCAACCTCTCGGTCGTCGAAGCGATCAAGGTCCGGACCAGCTACACCACGGTCCTTGCGATCCTCGGCCTCGGCGGCGTCCTCGCCGTCGAGGGCATCTTGGGTGCCCTCAACATCTGATTACCCCGTCACAGAAAGACATCCATGAGCGTCAAGCAGCCGATCGTCACCGCGTTCTCCGTCTACCCGGTCGCCGGCCGGGACTGCATGGAGCTGAACCTCTCCGGCGCCCACGGCCCCTACTTCACCCGCAACATCGTCGTCCTCGAGGACTCCGAGGGACGCACGGGCCTGGGCGAGGTGCCAGGTGGGGAAAAGATCACCCAAACCCTGCGTGACGCCGAATCGCTCGTCCTCGGCGCGAAAGTGGGCGACTACAAGCGCGTCCTCCGCGAGATCGGCGACCGGTTCGCCGACCGCGACACCACGGGCCGCGGCGCCCAGACCTTCGACCTGCGCACCACCGTCCACGCGGTGACCGCAGTCGAGGCGGCGATGCTCGACCTGCTGGGGCAACACCTCGAGGTGCCGGTCGCGGCGCTGCTCGGCGACGGACAGCAGCGCGACTCCGTCCGAGTCCTCGGCTACCTGTTCTACGTCGGCGACCCCGACCGCACCGACCTCGACTACACCCGCGAACCGGATTCGGCCACCGACTGGTACCGGATCCGCCACGAGGAAGCCCTGACACCCGAGGCGATCGTCCGCCAGGCCGAGGCCACCTACGACCTGTACGGTTTCCGCGACTTCAAGCTCAAAGGCGGCGTCCTGGCCGGCGCGGAAGAGGTCGACGCGATCCTCGCCCTCAAAGAACGCTTCCCCGACGCCCGGATCACGCTCGACCCGAACGGTGCCTGGTCCCTGCGCGAAGCGATCGAGCTCTGCCGGCCCCTGGTCGGCACCCTCGCCTACGCCGAAGACCCGTGCGGCGCCGAGGACGGCTACTCCGGACGCGAAGTCCTCGCCGAGTTCCGCCGCGCGACCGGTCTGCCCACCGCGACCAACATGATCGCCACCGACTGGCGGCAGCTGACCCACGCCCTGGCCCTGAACTCGATCTCCATCCCTCTGGCCGACCCGCACTTCTGGACCATGCAAGGGTCGGTGCGCGTGGCTCAGCTGTGCCACGCGATGGGCCTGACCTGGGGGTGTCACTCCAACAACCACTTCGACATCTCCCTGGCCATGGTCACCCACTGCGGCGCCGCCGCCCCGGGTGAGTACAACGCCCTGGACACGCACTGGATCTGGCAGGAAGGCCTGGAACGGCTCACCGTGGCCCCACCCCGCATCGCCGACGGCGAAATCGCGATCCCCAGCGCTCCCGGCCTCGGCGTCCAGCTCGATCGGGACCGGCTCCTCGCCGCCCACGAGCTGTACCGGCAAAAGGCGCTGGGCGCCCGGGATGACGCGATCGGGATGCGCTACCTGGTGCCCGGCTGGGAGTTCGACAGCAAACGTCCCTGCCTCGTGCGGTAGCCGCGTCGCCGACTACCGTGCCTGGGCCGAGAGGCCCCGAGGCTAGCGATACTCGGGTGTCCACCGGGCCTTCCGGACCAGATCGGCGAGCTCGGTGTCGGACCGGTTCGGGGCGACACCGTCCTTGACCGCCTGGACGGCGACCGCGGTGGCGATGCGCGTGGCGATCTCGGGGGGAGATCTTCCCAGGCAGGCAGGAGAGGTTCGTCCGGGGCGGACAGTGCGGGGGGAGACCTCGCCCAGCGGTCGGTCGATGCCATCAGCCCCGGTGACATCACCCCCAAATCATGCGAGCGACTGGGGGTGTTCGTCATGCCGGGCCTGGTGACCACCGCTCCTTGATCAGCGTTTCGGGCATCACGGCTTTCGACTCTCCATTGTCGGGAGTTCGGGTGCCGGGTGATCCGGGCGCGTCAGCCTTGGCTATCCGGACGGCTCGCAGCATCTCAGCGTGACGCTGCTGCCATCGCTGATCCGGAATCCCGCCGCACACCTCGATCCACACCTCACCACCCCCAGGTGGAAGGCACCTTTCCCGCTACGGCGACAGAGAGGCGGGTATAGGACACATGGCCCGATTGCGGCCATGCCCCGTAGGTTCCTATTTCCGGCATCGACACGGGATTCTGTGAGCGCCTCACCGAGACCACTGCCGACCCTAGTGGGCCATCACGGGCTCGCCCTCGGACGGCTCCAGAGCCCGATTCGGAATCAGGAACGCCGCGATCACCGCACCGACCACGAAGAACCCGGAGCCCCATGCCAGGGTGGCCGTGTAGCCCTCGACCCCGGCCTGTGCCGCGGCGGGCGCGCTGGGCTGGTGCGAAGTCAGGTAGTCGGTCGTGGCCGATGAGGCAACGGTGGTCAGTAGCGCCGTGCTGATGGAGCCGCCGATTTGCTGACCGGTGTTGATCAGCGCCGAGGCGACACCCGAGTCCTCGTGGTGGATGCCCGAGGTCGCCCCCTGGATCGCGGTGGTCATCACCGCGCCGATGCCGAGGCCCAGCAGGATCAGGCCGGGCATGATGTGGGCGGCGTAGGTGCTGTCCAGCTCGAGCTGGGTCAGCAGAGCCATCCCGGCTGCGGCGACCAGGAAGCCGGCGCTGACGACGATCTTCGGGCCGGCCTTGGGCAGCACCAGCAAGGACATCGTGGTCGAGGAAACGACGACGGCCGCGACCATCGGCAGGAACGCCAGACCGGTCTTGATCGGCGAGTAGCCGAGGCTGGCCGCGAAGTAGTAGGTCAGGAACAGGAAGATCGAGAACATCCCCATGCCCAGGACGAACACCGCTACGAACGAACCACCGCGGGTCCGGTCCAGCACGACTCGCAGCGGCAGCAGCGGATGCGCGACCTTGGACTCCAGCCAGACGAACACCACGAGCAGCACCGCGCCGACGATCATGGAGCCGAGGGCGACCGGGTCGGTCCAGCTGGTGGACTCCACGTGCGCGAACCCGTAGACGACGGCGAACAGCGCGGCGCTCACCACGACGATGCCCGGGATGTCGAGTTTGGGCTTCTTGGTGAGCACGGGCTTGGCCAGCAGCAGCAACGCGCCGATCAGGGCGGGGGCCGCGAAGGCGACGTTCACGTACATCACCCAGCGCCACGAAGCCCATTCGGTGAGCATGCCGCCGAGCAGCAGCCCGATCGCGCCGCCCGCACCACCCAGCGCACTGAAGATACCGAAGGCCTTCGCCCGTTCCGACGGTTCGGTGAAGGTCACGCTGAGCAGGGAGAGTGCCGCGGGCGCGAGCACTGCGGCGAAGAGGCCTTGGGCCACGCGTGCCGCGACGAGGATCTCGAAGCTGGCGGCCGAGCCGCCGAGAATGGACGCGGCCCCGAAACCCGCCAAGCCGATCACGAAGAGGGTACGTCGGCCCAGCAGGTCACCGAGCCGGCCGCCGAGCAGCAGCAGGCTGCCGAACGCCAGGGCGTAACCCGTGATGACCCACTGCCGGCTGCCGTCGCTGAAGCCGAGGTCTTTCTGCGCCTCGGGCAGCGCGATGTTCACGACGGTGGCATCGAGCATGACCATGAGCTGCGCCATGCCCAGCACGACCAGCACCCACCAGCGCACGGCATGGGAGCCGCGAAGGCCCTGGTCTGTCTTTCCGGAGGCGGGCGCCCCGCGGTCGATGGTGGAACTCATTTTTCCCCTTGCTTGCTGGGCATGGCTGACACCGTCTGGAAATTGACTGGTTTCCAGACGGCAAACAGATCGGTTTTCTCGCCGACGAAGGTGAGGCGAGCGAGTGACAGGCTGAGATCTCAGGGCTTCGCAGATCATCCTGCGGCCCCTTTTGGGCTTACCTCGGCGATCGCGTCGAGGCTTGCTGCCGCGTACGCCGCCGCGGCGCCGAAGTCGTGACCGATGAGATCCGCCTACTGGAGCGCTCAGTGGCTCGGGGCAACCGCCAGTTCGCGCAGGCGAGTGTTGTTCTGCAGCGCCCACCGCATGGTCCGCGGTGGGCGCCCGAGCAAGGTCTCCAGTTGGCCGGTGACGACGTCGTACCGCCCGCCGGCGATCAGCCTGGTCAGGGTCCTCACGTGCGCCGCCACGTGCCGGGCCGCAGCCGGGTCGCCCAGGGCCTCCTGCAGGTAGGTCTCGTCTGTGAAGGCCTCGTTCCAGGCCCCCATTTCCTCGGGGATGTAGGTGACTGGGCGTCCCAGCGCGGCTGCGTAGTCCTCGGCGAACCCGTACATGTCCTTCAGTTCCGGGCCGGTGAGCGCGTAGGACTTCGAGATGTGCGGTGCAGGGTCGACCAGCATCTTCACGCACACCTCTGCCAGGTCGTGAGCGGCGATGGGCGCGAGCCGCTGGTCGCCGAAGGGCAGGCGCAGTTCACCGTTGCTCAGCGAACCCAGTGGCATCCAGGTCAGGATGGGGTTCTCGACGAACAGGGTCGCACGCACGTTGACGGTCGGGATGCCGGACCAGTCCAGCACCTGCTCGGCGACCCAGTGCGCGCGCTGCTGCGGTGACCAGTCCGTGACCAGTCCGCCGAGCCAGGAACGCCGTTCCTCGTCCGGTGCGGTCATTTTCTCGAGTGTCATGTACGACTGCTCGAACTCGGACATGTTGACGAAGACCTCGATGTCACCCTGGGCCCGTGCCGCCGCGGCCATCAGGCTGACGGCGTCGGTGTAGTACGGCGAGAGGCTCATGCTGAAGTAGATGCGCCGGACACCCTTCAGCGCGGCGGTCACGTCGGCGATGTTGAGCAGGTCACCGACGAAGACCTCGGCCCCGGCCTCGCGCAGCGACTGCGCGCGTTCGTCGTCCCGTCGCACGAACGCGCGCACCGGGTGGCCCTGTTCGAGCAGCATGTCGACCATCACCCTGCTCACGCCACCGACTTGGCCGCCGGCGCCGGTGATCAGAATGGGATTGCGCTCCGTCATTGTCTTGTCCTTCATCGGGTCGGGGCGGGTCGGCTGTACAGGAAAACTGATCGGTTTCCTCGCTAGCCGGTGCTGACCTCGGCGACCTTCCGGAGGGCCGCGTCGGTGTCCGCGATGGCCAGCATCTTGTTGATTTCGGTGGCGGCTAGTGCGCCGGCCGCCGCTGAGGCCCCGACCTGGGCGACCGCATCGGTGACGTTGCCGGCCACCCACACACCCGGCACCTCGGTGGTGCCGGCCGGGCCGGAGACGAAACCACGGCCCACGTTCGGCTTCGGCAGGTCCTGCACCGGCAGGCCCAGGCCTTCCAGGCCCTGGGTGCGGGCCTGCGTCCGCGGGACGACCGCGAGGACGCGGCGGGCCACGACCTGGCCGTCGGCCAGGCGCACGCCGGCGAGGGCACCGTCCTCATCGTTGACGATCTCGGTGACCGGGGTGTCGATGACGCGGATGCCGCGGGCGGCGAAGCGGGCGCGGGTGTCCTCGTCCAGGTCGGTGCCATCGGTGAAGTAGGTCAGGTCCTCGGTCAGCTGACGGAACAGCAACGCGGGGCCGACGGAGGCCGGGCCGGTGGCGAGGACACCGATGGGTTCATCACGCACCTCCCAGCCGTGGCAGAACGGGCAGTGCACCACGCTGTCCCCCCAGTGCTCGGCGAGCCCGGGCACCTCCGGCAGCACATCGGTGAGGCCGGTGGCCACCAGGAGGCGGCGCGCGGTGATGCTGCGGCCGTCGGCCAGGGTGACGGTGAACCGCAGGTCCCCGTCCACCGGGTCGGCGGGCTCGGCCGCGACGACCTCGCCGTGGACGACGCGTCCGCCGTACTTGCGCACCTGCCCCCGGCCCCGTCGAAGGATCTCCGACGGCGGGGTGCCGTCGAAGACGATGAAGCCGTGCACGGCCTCCGCGGGCGCGTTGCGCGGGGAGCCGCTGTCGATCACGACGACCGAGCGGCGGGAGCGGGCGAGGATCAGTGCACCGTTCAGCCCGGCGGCGCCCCCGCCGATCACCACGGCGTCGACGGTCCCCTCGGGCAGTGCATCGCTCGCGGAGTCCTCGCCAAAGGGTGGTCGCCGGGTTTCCTGTGTCATGAGTTCAACCTCCAAGCCGCCTTCGCGGCATCGCGGTCCTGCAAGCCCGGACCAAGCCGGTCCGGCGAGCTCAGGATGGTTGTGTACTGAACTGTCATAAACCTAGATGATTCTGTACTGAGTTGTCAACTTCGGCAGGCCGGCGCTACCTTCTGTGTATGGGCCGCCCGTAGTACCAGCGCAAAAACAACGATTAGGCTGGTCAGGGTCCAGGAAGGGCTCTCGCGGTGATGGTTGGGCACGGCCGCGATGGCCGTGACGAGAGTTGAGCCTGGGGAAGTCGGGGAGGACGCCGGCGAAAACGAGCGGAGGGGAATCGTGACCGGAGCGATTCGCCTGCCAGACAAGGGAGAAGCATGAGCACCATCCCCGTGCCGGACGAGCTGACCCATTACTCGTCCCGTCGGCTGGGCGAGGTCGATGAGGTGGCCTGGCCAGTGTTGAGCCAGCACGCCCTGGACCTGTTGCGGTCATCCGGTGAGGAACTGCACCCCGCGCCCGGCGAGTTGCTGTGGGACGCCGGTGATCCCACCGACTTGCACCTCGTGCTGACCGGTGGCGTGCTCCTCGTGGACCGCCGGGAGGACCGGGTCGTCTTCGTGATCGAGGCCGGTGACTTCGTCGGCGAGCTGGGCATGTTGATGGGGCAACGCGCCGTCTTCCAGGGCATGGCCATGGAAGACACCGCGATCCTGCGGGTTCGGGTGGCGGAACTGCGCCGGCTGGTGGAGATCTCGGGGGAGCTGAGCGATGTCCTGCTGTCCGCTTTGGACGCCCGGCGGCGCTTCCTGAGCAGGACGGGCGAGGGCGGTCTGGTACTGGCCGGAGACGACGACCGCGACCTGCACCGCCTCCAGGACTTCGCTGAACGCAACCAGATTCCGTACCGGACGGTGCTGCGCTCGAACCCGTCGGCGTGGTCGGAGCTGGCGCAGACCTGTGCCTTGCCCGAGACCGGTACGGCCGTGGTCACGGCACAGCGCCGCGTCATGACAGCGCCGACCACGCGCGACCTGGCAACGGCGCTGGGGATCGACCTGTGGGGCATCGCCGACGATTCCCGGTGTGACTTGCTGGTGGTGGGCGCCGGACCGGCGGGGCTGGCCGCTGCTGTGTACGGGGCGTCGGAGGGACTGGACGTGGTCGTCGTCGAGGACGTCGCCATTGGCGGCCAGGCCGGCAGCTCGTCGCGGATCGAGAACTACCTCGGCTTCTACCGCGGCGTGTCCGGGGTTGAACTGGCACGGGCGGCGATGCTGCAGGCGGTCAAGTTCGGGACCAGGCTTCTCTCACCCCGCTCAGTCACTGGGCTGTCGCAGGTGCCCGGCGGGTTTCGGGTGCGGCTCGACGACGAGTACGACATCCTCGCCTCAGCGGTGATCATCGCCAGCGGCGTGCGCTACCGGCGCCTGGACCTGCCTGGCCTGGCCGACCTGGAGGGCCGCGGCGTCTACTACGTCGCAAGCCGACTGGAGGCCAACCTGGTCTCCGGGCGGAACGCCGTCGTGGTCGGGGGCGCCAACTCCGCCGGCCAGGCGGCCCTGTTTCTCGCGCGGAACGCCGTCCACGTCCACGTCCTGATCCGCCGCGATGAACTGTGCGACACCATGTCGAACTACCTGGCGCAGCGCCTGACCCACCACGAGCGGATCACCGTGCACCGTCGCTGCGAACTGTCCGCCGTCCACGGCGGCAGCCGGCTCAGCGAGGTCACCTGGCACGACCACGCCCACGACCAGGACGTACGACTCGACGCGGCCGCACTGTTCCTGATGATCGGCGCGGACCCCTGCACGACCTGGCTGCACGACATCGGCGTCGACCTCGACGCCAAGGGCTTCGTGCTCACCCACGACAGCTTCGCCACCTCGATACCCGGGCTCTTCGCCGTCGGTGACGTGCGCGCGGACTCCGTCAAGCGAGTGGCATCGGCCGTCGGCGAGGGATCCGTGGTCATCTCCGCAGTCCACGCCTACCTCGCCGGCAGATGACCCGCTACTGGGCCCATGCGGCGATCCGTTCCGCGATCGCCTCGGGGGCCTCGATGTGCAGGAAGTGACCGACGCCGGGGATGACCTCCCGGGCGCGCGGGGCGGCGAACCGATGCCGGTCGTCGACCTGCTGGGGGAGGATGCAGGCGTCGTCGGCACCGTGGAGCTGCAGCAGGGGCACCGTGATCGGCTGGGACAGGCGGCGCGCCGCCGTGAGCATGCCGGGTCGCAGCATCGCCCGGTAGTACTTGATGGGTGCGGGCATGCTCGCCCGCAGGTGATCGTGCAGCTCCGCCTGGAGTGCTGGATCCAGCGAGAGCCCGGGCGACCACTGACGCCAGAGGCGGTCGATGAGAGCGAGATCGCGGGCGGTGGCGATGAACCCGCTTCCGGGGAGTTGGAAGAGCCCCATGTACCAGCTCCGGCGTAGCTGAGCGGGGCGCGGCCGGCTCAGGAACGTGATGGGGTGGGGGATGGCGAGCGTGACCGCGCGTTCGATCCGGTCCGGCGCGGTGACGCTGGCATCGTAGGTGATGAAGGCGCCCCAGTCGTGGCCGATCAGCTCCACGGCTCGCCCGGGAGACCAGCGGTCGATCAGCGCGAGCACGTCGTTGGTGAGGGCTGCGAAGTCGAACGGCCCCGCGGTGGGGGACGGCGCGTAACCGCGTAGCCAGGGTGCGAGGACGTGACGTCCGCGGCGGCCGAGCTCGGCGAGGAAGGGCTTCGCGGTCGGCGGATGGTCCGGGAAGCCGTGCAAGACGAGCGTCGGTTGACCATCGGGATCGCCGCCCTGTAGCGCGTGAAAGGTGCCGTGGGGCAGGTCGAAGGTGACGTGTTCGAACTCCACGTGCGTCAGCCGGCCAGCCGGTTGAGCTTGCGGATTTGTTTGTCGAAGGCGCGCGTGGGCACGATCCGGCGCAGGAGGCTGACGCGTCCGGCCATCGAGCCGGCGGTGTACCGGAGCTTGGGCTTGGCATCGGTGGCGGCCGCGACGATCGCCTTCGCGACAACGTCCGGGTCGTCGGCGTTGCGCACGGCCGTGGCCAGCACGTCCCGGGCGACCTCCCGCTGTGCGGCGTAGACCGGCAGGGGCGAGTCGGGTGGCAGGCTGCTCGCCTCGAAACTCGTGCTGGTGTAGGCCGGCTCGACCAGCAGCATCCGGACGCCGTGCTCGCGAAGCTCGTGGTCGACGGACTCGGAGTAGCCCTCGACCGCATGCTTGGCGGCGGCGTAGATGGCCATGAAGGGGGCTGGGATCAGACCGAGTACCGAGGAGACGTTGACCACGCGGCCGCTGCCCTGGGCGCGCATGTGGGGCAGCACTGCGTTGGTCATCCGGATCAGGCCGAAGACGTTGATGTCGAAGACCTCCTTGGCTTGGGTGATCGAGCTCTCCTCGCCGGCGCCGACCGCGCCCACGCCCGCGTTGTTGACCAGGACGTCGATCCGGCCGAACCGCTCCATCACCTCCTCGACCAGGGAGTGGACCGACTCGTCGCTCGCTACGTCGAGGTCGAGGAACGTCACCCCGGCGAGCGGCTCGGCGTTCGCCGCGGTGCGGCTCGTGCCGACGACCGCGAAGCCGGCGTCCACGAGGGCGCGCGCTGCCGCCCGCCCGATCCCGGAGGAGGCCCCTGTCACGAGGGCCACGGGGGAAGCTGTCTGCATGGTGGTTCCTTCGGTTGTGGGCATAACTTCGTCGTGCCCGGTGCGGGTCGCCAAGAGGGTTGTGTACTGAACTGTCAGAAATCTAGACAGTTCTGTACTGAGTTGTCAACTACGGTGGGTTGGAGCTACCTTCTAGGTATGGCAAGACCACGAAGCTTCGACCGCGACCACGTCCTCCACGCCGCCGAGCGGCAGTTCCGCACCACGGGCTACAACGGCACGAGCGTCGACGACCTCAGCGCCGCCACCGGCATCGGCCGCGGCAGCCTCTACGCCGCGTTTGACGGCAAGCACGGCGTGCTGATGCACGCGATGACCGGGTACTACGCCCGGCTGGCACAGTTCGCGCCGCAGGCGCTCGCCGGACCGGACGAGGGCGCCCTGGAACGACTGCACAGGTACCTGCTCCGCGCCGTCAACGGGGTGCCACTCGCCGACGACGTACCCCCCGCCCCCGACCGGGCCGCGGCAGCCTGCTTCGCCGCCAAAATGGCCATGGAGATCGGCACCTCCGACCCCGAGGTGCGACGCATGGCCAGGGACTGCTTCTCCGTACTCGCGACGGCGGTGGCCGAATGTTTACGAGCGGCGCAGCGCAACGGCGACATCGACCCCGACGCGGATGCCGACGACCTTGCCTACCTTCTGCTGATCGTCATTCGCGGGACCGACGTCGTCGGCGCGTACGGCCACAGTCCCGCCCGCCTGACCTCGATCGCGGAGAGCGCCTTCGCCTTGCTGCCCCGCCCGCACCACCACTGAGAAAGGGGCACGGCACGAAGGTCTACGCGCCGCTTGGCGGTGGTCTGGGCGGTTGGCGAAGAACTGCGCCCGCATCCAGTCGAGTTGCTCCACCGCATGCGCGGTGTCGCCCGACTTGAACTGCACGGTCAGTCGCCCAACGCCTCGCCGCCAGCAGGCGGTGTTGCTTCGGCCATCGCTCCGCCAACGCGGGACCGTGGGTGTCGACGAGTCGGCGACCGGTCCGATCGTCGCCATCCTGCGCGAGCGTCAGCCCGACGTCTCGCCCACCCACGTGGCGAACGCCTCCGTGCATCACCCAGGCCCACGACCACCGCTGTGCTCCTGGCCGCTCGTCGCCGCCCACAGGTTCCAGTTCGAGCCGCGCCAGCCACCGGGCTGCGAGGTTCACTCGACCCTCGCCCCCGACGGCCAGCGGGCCGGCGGCCTGGCCGGATAGCCGGCAGGATCGCGCTCGTCCTCGACCGGGAGCAGGTCGTCTGCCGGCTCACGCAGCGCATCCACCGGATCAGCACCATGCAGCGCGGCAAGGTGAAGCTGCCAGGCGAGTCGACTGGGACACCGTCCAAACCGTGCCGGACACGTCGGCCAACGGCAACGACGTGTTCTCCACGAGCAGCTCGCCCCGGACGAACCAGCCCGGCCCGCGCTGGTGGACCCCCGTCAGCGAGGCGGTCGTGACCGGGTACTTCGACCGGCTCCTCGGCCGCAAGGACACCGGCGCGGTCGCCGCTCTGGCACCGGAGTACCACCAGCACAATCCCGCCATCCCCAACGGCACGGCCGGCCTGGCGGAGCTGTTCGCCAGGCTGTTCCGGCAGTTCCCGAACCTGACCGTGGAGCGCAAGCGGGTGATCGCCGAGGGGGACCTGGTGGCGATCCACTCGCACTACCGCACCGGCCCCGGCGACCGCGGTCAGTCCGTTGTGGACATCTTCCGGGTGCGCGCGGACGGGAAGATCGTCGAACACCGGGACGTGCCGGAGACCTCCGCCAACGACAACACGATGTTCTGACCCCGCAGACCGGACCAGGGGCGACCGTCACCGCCAGTCGGGGGCGCCTGGTGCCAGCAGGGTCTCGATCTTCAGCTGGATCTCGCGCATGACGGTCACGATGCGGGTTTGTTGGTCCGCGGTGAGCCGGGACAGCGGGACTGAGCAGCTGATCGCGTCGATGCCGAGAATGACCTGGCGCATCATCTCGGTACCAATGGAAACTGATCGGTTTTCATCTCGTCGAATCCGGGTTAACCTCGCAGTATGACCACCGAAGCGAAACCAAACTCCCGGGAGCGCCTGCTGGAGGCGGCGGCCATGCTCACCTACCGGGATGGAGTCGGTATCGGAGTCGACGCGCTGTGCAAGGCGGCGGGGGTGTCGAAGAAGTCCCTGTACCAGCTGTTCGCGAGCAAGGACGAACTGCTGGCGGCCAGCTTGAAGGAGGGCGCGGGCGCCTTCGTGGCCGGCCTGCTGCCCCCGGCGAACGACGGGCGTTCGCCCCGCGAGCGGATCCTGCACGTCTTCGAGCAACTGGAACTGCAGGCCGGCGCACCAGGGTTCCAGGGCTGCCGCTACCTCGCCGTGCAGATCGAACTCAAGGACCAGCGCCACCCCGCGAGCAGGGTGGCCCGCAGGATCAAGCGGAACCTGACGACCTTCTTCCGCGCCGAAGCCGAACGAAGCGGAGCGGGCGACCCCGACCTGCTGGCCCGGCAGCTCATCCTGGTCTTCGACGGCGCCAGCGCCCGGGCGGGCATCGGAGCCGACAACCTGAAAGGGCTCATCGCGCCCACCGTGGCCACCCTGCTGGACGTCGCCGGTCTGCGCTGAACCCGGCCGGGCGAAGGTTCGCTTGCGACGGGAAACCGTTCGGTTTACACTCGTGGAAACCGAACGGTTTCCACAGGGTTACCCCCAGGAGCAGGCAAAATGCCCGACCAGACGTTACGCCCCACGATCCACGTTCCCGGGACCACCAGCCACACCATCGCCCCACGGAACGGACACCGCGAGGGGAGGCTGCGCTACCTCAAGGCGGGCACCGGCGCACCACTGGTCCTGCTGCACACCGTGCGCACGCAGGCCGAGCACTTCCGCCACCTCGTCCCCCTGGTCGCGGACCGGTACACCGTGTACGCCCTCGACCTTCCGGGGATGGGGTACTCCGAGATCGTGCCCGGCGCGTCCTACGACGAGCCGGCGATGCGTGCGGGCGTCGAACGGCTGCTCACCGAACTGGACCTCGACGACGTGACGCTGCTGGGTGAGTCCATGGGCGCGGTGCTCGCCCTGACCACCGCGGCCGACCTGCCGGACCGGGTCCGGCGCGTCTTCGCGGTGAACGCCTACGACTTCGCCGGCGGGATCGCCCGGTCCGGCCTCCTCGCCCGTGCCGTCGTCACCGGGGTCCTGGCGCCGGGCGTGGGCCCGGTGATCGCCGGGGTGGAACCGAAGGCCGTGATGCGCAGGATCCTGCGGGGCGGGCTCGGCGACAAGAGCGCCCTGCGCGAGGACTACCTGGACGAACTCCTCCAGGTGGGCAAGCGTCCGGGCTACGCCACCGTGGCCCGGGGCGTCTACCGGAACCTGCCCAGCCTCATCGCGGCCCGTTCGCGCTACCCCGAAATCAAGGCCCCGATCCACCTCGTCTACGGCGAGAAGGACTGGTCCCGGCCCGCGGACCGGCAGGCCGACAAGGACCTGCTGCCCGACGCCGGATACACGCTGGTGCCGGGGGCGGGCCACTTCATCGCCCTGGAGCGGCCCGACATCCTGGCCGCGCTGCTGAACGCGGGGGACTGACCACCGCTGAGCTGCCGGGGCATCCGGCGCCCCGGGCGTCGCCGCCGCGTGCGCTGTTCGGCCGGGTCCCGGTCGAGGCGTCCCAACCCGAAGGTCCAGAGATGGCTGAGCACGACCTCGTTCTCGTCACCGGCGCCGGCGGCATCGGCCGCCGTGTCACCGAGCTGCTGCGCGCGCACGACGTGCCGGTCCGCGTCCTGGTCCGCCGCGACGACGACCGCGCGGCCGCGGTACGGGCACTCGGTGCCGAGGTCGTCACCGGCGACCTGACCCGGCCCGACACCGTGGCGGCCGCCCTCCACGGCGTCCGCCGGGTGTACTTCGGGCTCAGCGTGTCCCCGGACCAGCTGCTGGCGGCGACCATCATGGCCACGGTCGCCAAGGCGCACGCGGACCTCGACGTCCTGGTGGACATGTCGCAGATGACCGTGTCGCAGATGACCGCCACCAGCACCGCGGAATCCCACCAGCAACGGCTGCACTGGCTGACCGAGCAGGTGCTCGACTGGTCAGGCCTGCCCGTGGTGCACGTGCGCCCGACGATGTTCCTTGACAACCCGTTGTTCACCACTCTCGCGGCGCGGTCGATCCGCGAGAACGGCACGCTGGCCCTGCCGTTCGGGACCGGCCGCACCTCGCCGGTCGCCGCCGACGACGTCGCCCGGGTGGTCGCGAACATCCTGCGCGAACCCGGCGAGCACGCCGGGAAGGTGTACGAACTGACCGGACCGCGGACGCTCGACTTGGCGGGAGTGGCGCAGGAGTTCTCGGAGGCACTCGGCCGCACAGTGACCTATGTGGATGCTCCCCTGCAGTGGTGGCGCAACGAGGTTCTCGCGAACGCCGGTCTGCCGGCGCACACCGAGCAGCACATCGCGACCATGGCCCGGCTGCACCGCGAAAACCGTTACGACCGAGCCAGCGCCGACGTCGAGCGCATCACCGGGAGGCGCCCTCTGACCGTCGGGGAGTTCGTCACCGCCCGCAAGGACCTCTACCTAGGCTGACCGGGCCGGTCAGCCGAGGTAGCGTGGCCACGGGTCCCGGCTCAGTGCGTCAGCTCATCGGGAACGGCGATACCGAGCGTGGAGAACAGGTCGGCGAGCTTGCCGTCCAGTTCCACGCCGACCGCGGCGATCTCCGGATCGCCGAAGCTCGAGAAGCGGGTGCTGGGCTGGTCGACGGCGAACCACACCCCGCCGTCGTGATCCTCGTAGAGGGTGACGCGCAGCGGTGCGTAGAGCAGGATGCCGGGGTCGTGGCGGTACATGCGCTCGGCGACGACGTGGTTGCCCATGAGGTAGGTCGTGCAGCGGCGGTCGTGCCCGGCCACCCGCATCATCTGGTCGGCCTCGTTGCGCCAGTACAGCAGGAATCCGTGCGGGGCCTGCTTCTCGGTGATCCGGCTGATCGTGGCCCAGTCGATGCGGTCCGGGGCGAGGCCACCGAAGTAGTGGCCGGGATCGAACGCGGGGACCGCCTGCTCGTAGCGGGCACGTAGCTCCTCGAAGGGCAGGTCGGCCGCGACTTCGAGCCGGCGCACCTGGTGCGTGACAACACGAGTCTGGTCGGTCATCGTCCGGCCGCCAGCTTCTGGATGCGCGGGTGGTGCTCCAGTGCCCAGCGGATGGTCTTCGACGGGCGCCCGAGCAGGGTTTCCAGCTGGTCGGGGACGCCGCCGTAGCGCCCACCCGCGATCAGCCGGGTCAGGGCCTTCAGGTGCTCGGCGATGTGGGGGTACCCGGCCAGGACGCTGTTGTCCACATAGGTCTTGTTCCAGACTTCGACATCGTCGGGAACGTAGGTGACCGGGCGGCCCAGCGCGGCCGCGTAGTCCTCGGCGAACCCGTGCATGTCCTTCAGTTCCGGGCCCGTGAGGTTGTAGGCCTTCGAGATGTGCGGCGCCGGGTCGAGCAGGATCTTCGTGCACAGCTCCGCCACGTCATGACTCGCCACGGGCGCGAACCGCTGGTCGCCGAAGGGCAGGCGCAGCTCGCCGTCGCCGAGCGGTTCCAGCGCCAGCCAGGTCAGGATGGGGTTTTCGACGAAGAAGGCCGCCCGCACGTGGACGGTCGGGACGCCGGACCAGTCCAGCATCTGTTCGGCGACCCAGTGGGCCCGCTGCTGCGGCGACCAGTCCGTGACGAGCCCGCCGAGCCAGGAACGCCGTTCTTCCTCCGGTGCGGTCATCTTGTCGACCGTCATGAACGACTGCTCGTACTCGGAGATGTTGACGAAGACCTCGATGTCTCCCTGCGCCCGCGCGGCCGCGGCCATCAGGCCGACGGCGTCGGTGTAGTACGGCGACAGGCCCATGCTGAAGTAGAGGCGCCGGACGCCCTTCAGCGCGGCTGTCACGTCAGCGATGTTGAGCAGGTCACCGACGACGACTTCGGCTCCGGCCTGGCGGAGCGATTGTGCGCGTTCGTCGTCCTGCCGGACGAACGCGCGCACGGGCTGCCCTTGGTCGAGCAGCATGTCGGCCATCGTTCGGCTCACGCCGCCGATTTCGCCGGCGGCGCCGGTGATCAGGATGGGAGTACGCTCTGGCATCGGTAAGTCCTCTATCCGGTCGAGATGGATCGGGTTCGGGGGACGGGCGTCAGCCGCCCAGCCGGTTGAGCTTGCGGATCTGCTTGTCGAAGGCCGAGGCCGGAACGACGCAGGATCCGCACCCGGCCGGCCAAGGGGCCGGCGGTGTAACGCGGCTTCGGCTTCGGGTCGGTCGCCGCCGCGACGATCACCTTCGCGACGACGGCGGGGTCGTCGCCGTCCTTGAACGCCGCCGTCAGCACACCATCGAAGAGCTCCCGCTGCGCCGCGTAGACCGGCAGGGGCGTGTCGGCCCGCCCGCTGCCGGCCTCGAATCCGGTTCTGGTGTAGGCGGGTTCGACGAGCAGCACTCGGACGCCGTACTCGCGGACCTCGTGGTCCAGGGACTCCGAGTAGCCCTCGATCGCGTGCTTGGAGGCGCCGTAGACGGCCATGTAGGGCGCGGGGATGAACCCCTGGACGGACGAGACGTTGATGATGCGGCCACGACCCCGGGCGCGCATGTGCGGCAGGACCGCCCGCACCATGCGCATGACCCCGAAGACGTTGACGTCGAAGACACCCTGGGCCTGTGCGACGGACGTTTCCTCGGCCGCACCCAGCGAGCCGATTCCGGCGTTGTTGACGAGGACGTCGATCCGCCCGAACCGCTCGATCACCTGGTCGACCGCGGCCGTGACCTCCGCGTCGTGAGCCACGTCGAGGTCGACGAACGTCACGCCGTCGAGCGGGGTGACACGCGAAGTGTCACGGCTCGTCGCGACGACGTCGAAACCCCGGGCGACCAGCGCGAGCGCGGCCGCCTTCCCGATGCCGGATGACCCGCCTGTCACGAGGGCCACTGGCCGGTTCGTCGCCATCACGCACTCCAAGGACGTCGGGAAACTGATCGGTTCCACCACCGTAAACCGATCGGTTTCCTACCGCAAGTCGCGACGGCCTGGCCGCGTCCGGGCTACCTCGCGCGGCCCGGTACGAGGTCGTCCGCCGAGGGTGCTCGCAGATGCTCGTTGAGGAACGCGATGATCGTGTCCCAGGACGGCCGGCAGGGGCGTGGCTGACCGTCGTGAGTGGACATGATCGAGGCGTCCTGCCGAATAGCGGCGTCCTCGAGCATCGGGCGCCACGTTCCGTGCCCTGCGTGGGGGTAGGAGACGAAGGAGGCTCGGGTGCCTTCCTTGGACAGCGCGTCATAGAGAAGTCGTCCCTGGTGGTGTGGGACGAACTCGTCCTGCTGGCCGTGCAGGATCAGGAAGGGCGGAGCTGATGGCCGCACGTAGGTGATCGGGTTGGCTTCGGCGACCCGGTGCGGGTAATCCCGGATCGGGGCGCCGAGGAGCCGTGATTCGGGTGACTGCGGGTCGTTGTGGCCTTCGGTGAGGCCGAACACCCGGTTGAACGGCACGCCACCGTCGGGCATGTGCGCGTCCATCTGCAGGAAGTCGGTCGGTGGGTAGAACGCCACCACGGCCTGCACGGCACTGGACGGGCCGTGTACACCGACGTTTCCTTCGAGGGCGGGCACGTCACCGGTGACGCCCGCCATCGCGGCTGCCCAGCCGCCGGATGACTCACCCATGATCCCGATGTGTGCAGCGTCCACATTGTACTTTCGGGCCTCTGTCCGCAGCCAGCGGATGGCGGACTTGATGTCGTGGAGCTGGCCGGGGAACTGCGTCGCCGAACTCGATCGGATCGCCACGCCGGCCACGGCGAACCCGGCGGGGTTCAGGTGCTGTGCCACGATGTCCACGCCGTCGCGGCCATTCTCGGACAGCCACCCCGACCCGTGCGACCAGATCACGAGCGGGGTCGGCCGGGAGGATTCCGGCAGGTAGAGGTCGAGCAGGTGCCCCTGGTTCCCGCTGGGGTCGGCCGGCGCGTACGCGAGTCCCTTGTGCACAGTCGTGGTCAAAGCGTCCTCCGAGTAGTCGAATCCGGGTGGCTCAGCCGGCTGCGCCGGCGACGAGCGGCAGCAGCCGGGCCAGGCGTGTGGTCAGGTCCGCGGGGTCGAGCGGGGCGGTCCCGTCGACGATCCAGGTGTGGACGATGGCGGCGACGCCGCCGGTCAGGAAGTCGGTGAGGTCGTCGACGATCTCGGGAGCCAGGTCGGGGCCATGGCGCTGCAGGACGATCTGCCGGTTGAAGGGTGCGAAGAGGCCGCACAGCTCTTTGTTGAACGCATAGGCGCACGTCCCGGTCAGCATCGTGCGGTAGAACGTCTGGTGCTGGGCGAAGTGTGCGGCCAACCCGAGCACGCTCGCCGCCCGCGAGTCCGGCGTGTCGCCGTCATCGGTCCGGGATCCGTCCAGGTGTTCGCGGCGCAGCAGGTCGAGGGCAGCCTCGAGCAGCAGCGTGTCCCTGTCCTGGAACTGCTGGTACACGACCCGGCGGCTCATGTCCGCGGCGTCGGCGAGGTCCGAGACCGAAATCGCGGTGGTCTGCCGCTCGGTGACCAGCTGCACCGCGGCGGCGAACAGGGCTGCCCGGGATCGTCGCACCCGGGGATCCTGTTTCTGTGACGGTTCGCTCCGCAGAGTCACCACTCCTCTTTCGCACTTGTCACTTAGATTACAGGTGAGAACACTCTACTCGGTCGAGCACAGGCCGCGAACCGGCCACATCGGACGTTCCGGATGTCTTGCCGACCCGGCACGGGGGAGTGACGGATGACCGGCCACGCTGTCCGGCTGCCCCGCGCCGGAGTTCTGGGGTTCGCGGCCCTGCTGAAGGCGACGCCGAGGGTGCTGCGGTTGCCGCCGGACGTGCTCCCGCCGCTGTCGGCGATTCTCTCCGCGCTGACGGGCGAACTCGGCACGACCGGGTTCTGGCAGGCGGTGGCGGACACGCTCGAGCAGTGGGCGCTCGGTCTCGTCGTCGCCGTCGCCGTCGCCGCCGGCGCCACGGTGGGCGTGCTCATCGGCTCGGTCCCGGTGCTGCGCCGGGTGACGGCGTCGACGATCGAGTTCCTGCGGCCCATCCCGTCGGTGGCCCTCGTCCCCCTTGTGGTGCTGCTGTTCGGGACCCCGCTCGGATCGGCGCTGGTGCTGATCGTCTACGCCGCGTTCTGGCAGGTGCTCGTCCAGACCCTCTACGGCGTCGGCGACGTCGACCCGATCGCCGAGCAGACCGCGCGCAGTTACGGGCTCGGCCGGTGGGCGCGGATCCGGTACGTGCTCTGGCCGACCGCGCAGCCCTACGTCGTGACCGGGGTGCGGCTGGCCGCGAGTGTCGCGCTGATCCTCGCGATCACCGCCGAGCTGGTGATCGGCAGCCCCGGGCTCGGCCAGCAGATCGCCGCCGCGCAGAGCGGCGGAGCCACCGCGCTGGCCTACGGGCTGATCCTCGTCACCGGCTTCTTCGGCCTGGTGGTCAACGTGGGCGCGCGGGCCGTCGAACGGCGGATGCTGCGTTGGCACGTCTCGGTGCGCGGGGAGGCAGTCACGTGATGCGCCGTCTTGTCCGCTTCGGACAGATCATCGCGCTGCCGGTCGTGCTGCTCGTGATCTGGTGGTTCGCGAGCGCGTCGAGCCAGAGCCTCTACTTCCCGCCGCTGAGCCGGATCGCGGGTGCCTTTCCCGACACCTGGGTGGCAGGAGGTAGCGGTTCACGACTGGTGACGGACGTCCTGCCGAGCCTGGCCCGCCTGGCGGGCGGGTTCGCGATAGCCGTCGCGCTCGGGGTCGGCGCGGGGCTGCTCATCGGGTCGTCCCCGGCGCTGCGCGCACTGACCGAACCGATCCTCGAGATATTCCGCGTCATCCCGCCCCCGGCGATTGTGCCGCTGCTGGTGGCGCTGGCCGGCATCGACAACCTGATAAAGGTACTGGTCATCGTGTTCGGCTGCGTGTGGCCGATCCTGCTCAACACCGTCGCCGGCGTGCGCGCGGTCGACCCCGTCCTGTCCGAGACCGCGCGCTGCTACGGCATCACGGGCCCGGCCCGGGTCCGGAAGCTGATCCTGCGGTCGGCGAGCCCGCAGATCGTCACCGGGATGCGGCAAGCCCTGTCCCTCGGCATCATCCTGATGGTCGTCAGCGAGATGTTCGCCGCCAGCAACGGACTCGGATTCACCGTCGTCCAGTTCCAGCGCACGTTCGCCATCCCCGAAATGTGGACCGGAATCATCGTAGTTGGACTGCTCGGCGTCTGCCTGTCACTCGCCTTCCGGTTCGTCGTGCGCCGCGTGCTGGGCTGGTACGAAGGCCTGCGACAGGCCCACCGGCAGGAGTGAGGCCCGACCGACGTGGCGTGGGCGGTGGTCGTGTTCTCACGTACGGTTTTGGTTTGATCCCGGTGGAACTTACCTCTTGACTGGACTTCGACCACCGCCGCTGAGGACCCTGTGCCGAATTGCTCAGGCGATCCTGCTGGCCCACCTGAGCCGCCATGGTCACGCCGCCTACCGCGGGACCAGCCCGAACTGGGGCTTCCGTCTGTACCCGGTCGGCAGCGACCGCTACGAGCATGGGTGGCGCGGGTGTCAGGCCCCGCGCCACCGGGCGCGTCAGAAGGATCAGGTTCGTTGCGGCAGAAGGGAGAGCAGGTAGGCGCCGCCGACCTTTCCGTTGCGCGGTGGCAAGGCGCCGAGTTGCCGCATCATGTCCGTGATCTCGTACTGGCCGAGGTAGCGGGAGAGCAGTCCGTCGGTGAACTCCAGGAAGATGTCACAGCCGTAGGTGCTGAACCGCCGGCTGGGGTCGAGCTTGGGCGGTCCGCTGCCCTCCTGCCGGAACAGGACGACCCCACGACCGTCCTCGGGCGCGGTGAAGAGCTGGATCTCGTCGAAGTGGACGTCGGGCATCGCCTTCCAGATCCGGTCGACGTATTCGCGGAGCGCGTCCCGGCCGTGGATGACCTCCGGCCAGAACACGGTGTCGTCCCACTCGATCTCGGGGTGGAGAAGCGACAGAACCTGCTCGGTGTCGTGCGAGTTCCACGCGGCGAGCCAGTCGGTGGCGAACTTTCGCAGGAAGGCCGTGTCTATGACGCTCGTGTCATTCATGATCTTGATTTTTCCTTTCTGGACCGGTGAATCGGGGGGCTCGCTTGTCGAGGAACGCATCGACGCCTTCTTGCCCGTCCGGCGTTTCGATCAGTGCGGCGATCGACCGGGCTTCGACGTCGAGGTGGTCGCGCAGTGACCGGTTCCCGGCGTCGCGGACCAATCGAGCGGAGGCGGCGAGTGCGGTACGCGGCCCCTGCGCGAGTGAAGCGGCGAGCTGGGCTGCCTCGGTGCGTGCAGTCCCGGGTTCCACCGACCGGCTGACCAAACCCAGGCGTTCGGCTTCGGTGCCGTCCACTTGCCGGTTGGTGAGGATGAGGTCGTTGGCCCGGGCGGGCCCGAGCACGCGGGTGAGCGCCCAGGAGACGCCGCAGTCGGGTGACAGACCCGCGGCGGTGTAGGCGACCACGAAACGCGCTGTTCGTTCCGCCAGCACGATGTCGGCCGCGAGCGCGAAACCGATGCCGCCGCCGGCACAGGCTCCGTGTACCGCCGAAACCACCGGGACCGGTAGAGAGCGCAGTCCCAGGATGGCTTCATGTGCGGTGGCGGCGAGCTCGGCGAGGAGCTTGCCCGGTGCGTCGGCCCGGCCGAACGTCGCCAGATCACCGCCGACGCAGAACTGTGCTCCATGGCCGAAGAGGACCACGGCACCGACATCGGGGGTCTCGGCGACCTCGGCGGTGACGTCACGGAGGGCACGGGCCAGCGAAAGGTCGATCGCGTTGCCCTTCGCGGCTCGTGACAGGCCGACCAGCGCGACGCCATCGGCCAGCTCGAGAGTCACGGGTGGGTGCATCGTGTTCCCCTCACAGACCGAGGTCCCGGCCGATGATCTCCTTCATGATCTCGGTGGTTCCGCCGTAGATGGTCTGGATTCGCGCGTCGGTGTAGGCCCGGCTCACCGGGTATTCGCGCATGTACCCGTACCCGCCGTGCAGCTGGAGGCAGCGGTCGGCGACACGGACCTGTAGCTCGCTCGACCACCACTTCGCCTTGGCGGCCTGGACGGCGGTCAGCTCACCACGTGCGTGCAGCCCCACGCAGTGGTCGATGAACACCCGGGCGATGTCCACCTCGGTGTGCAGCTCGGCCAGCAGGAAGCGGCTGTGCTGGAAGGTGCCGATCGGCTGTCCGAACGCCTGCCGTTCCTTCACGTACTCCATGGTCCGGGCGAGCACGCCCTCCGCGGCCGACACCGCGGTGACCGCCAAGGACAGCCGTTCCTGGGGCAGGTTGCGCACGAGCTGGAAGAATCCCCGGCCTTCGTCGCCGAGGCGGTTGGCCACCGGCACGCGCACGTTCGTGAAGTGCAGCTCACTGGTGTCCTGACCGTGCAGGCCCAGCTTCTCCAGGTTCCGGCCCCGCTCGAAGCCCGGCATGCCACGCTCGACGACGAGGAGGGTGAGACCGCGGTGTTTGTCGTCCGACGTGCGGGCCGCCACCACGACGAGGTCGGCGTTCTGTCCGTTGGAGATGAAGGTCTTCGAGCCGTTGAGCACGTAGTGGTCGCCATCGCGGACCGCGCGCGTCGCGATTCCGGCCAGGTCGCTGCCGGTACCCGGTTCGGTCATGGCGATGGCGCCGACGAGCTCACCCGAGGTCATTCCCGGGAGCCAGCGCTCCTTCTGGTCGTCGTCGGTCAGGTCCAGCATGTACGGGCCGACGACGTCGTTCTGCAGTGCGAGGGAGAGGCCGGCGGACGCGTAGCCGGCGCGGCCGAATTCTTCGTCCACGATCGCGCTGAAGCGCCAGTCGTCGATACCCGCACCGCCGTAGGCCTCCGGCGTGGCGAACATCAGCAGCCCGGCCTCGCCGGCCTTGCGGAACAGGGATCGATCGACGAGGCCGCGCTTCTCCCACTCGTCGTCGTACGGCGCGACCTCGGACTTGAGGAACGACTGGACGGTTTGGCGGAAAAGTTCGTGGTCGGCGTCGTACACCTCTCGCGAATGGCTGCTCACAGTTCACCGCCGGGCAGGAACAGGTCGGGCTTGAGGTCGGACTCGGCGGCGTCGCCGTACCGGTAGGCGCCGAAGTCGGTCACGCCTTCGGCGCGGAGCACGTCATCGTCGATGAAGCAGTTCCCGGTGCAGCTTTCGGCCTTCCGGGACAGGATCGCGTGTGCGGCGTCCGCCATGATCTCCGGCCGTCGCGACACCGCCATCGCCGCGTCGCCTCCGACGATGTTCTGCACGGCGGCGGTCGCGATCGTGGTCCGCGGCCACAGGCAGTTCGCCGCGAGCGGTCGCGGGTGCTCCTGGCCTGAAAGGCCCAGCGTCAGCATGGACATGGCGTACTTGCTGATGGTGTACGGGGCGTGGCGGCGCAGCCAGAGCGGATCGGGGTTGAGCGGCGGGGAGAGCGTCAGCACGTGCGGGTTGGCCGATTCGTACAAGTGCGGCAAAGCCGCGCTGGTGAGGGCGAACGTGCCGCGCGCGTTGATCTCGAGCATCAGGTCGTAGCGCTTGAGCGGCAGCTTGCCGATGGGGGAGAGGGTGATGGCCGACGCGTTGTTCACGACGATGTCGATGCCGCCGAACGTGGCAACGGCCTCCTCCACGGCCCTCGTCACGTCGTCCTCGCGGCGCACGTCACCGACCACCGCGAGCCCTTTCCCGCCCGCGGCCTCGATTTCCGCGACCGCCGTGTGGACCGTGCCCGGCAGCCGCGGGTCGGGTGTGTCGGTCTTGGCCAGCAGCACCACGTTGGCTCCGTCACGAGCCGCCCGGGTGGCGATGGCCAGCCCGATTCCGCGGCTGCCGCCCGACATCACGATGGTGCGCCCGGCCAGCGGGCGCAGATCCTCCTGCGTGGTCACTGGTAGTCCTCTCCGTTCTCGGCCTTGCGCACCAGGGATTCCGGCGGCGTGAACCGCTCGCCGTAGCGCCCGGCGAGTTCGCGGGCGCGGGCGACGAATCCGGGCAGGCCGCCGTCGTACTGGTTGATGTACTGGATGACCCCGCCGGTCCAGGCGGGGAAGCCGATGCCGAGGATCGACCCGATGTTGGCGTCGGCGACGGATCGGAGGACGTTTTCGTCGAGGCACCGGACCGTGTCCAAAGCCTCCGCGAACAGCATCCGCTCCTGCATGTCGGCCAACGGGACTTCGGTGTTGGTCCCGCCGAAGCAGGTCTTCAGCTCGCTCCAAAGGCCCTGTTTGCGCCCGTCTGCGTAGTCGTAGAAGCCGGCGCCGGCGGTGCGTCCCTTGCGGTCGAACGAGTCGATCATCCGGTCGATGACCGCGGCCGCCGGGTGTGCCGGCTTCTCGATGCCGGCTGCGCGGTAGCCCGCGATGGTTTCCTCACGGATCTTGCGCATGAGCGTCAACGACAATTCGTCGACGAGCGCGAGAGCGCCGATCGGGTAGCCGGCTTGCGTGGCGGCCTGCTCGATCGAGGCGGCCGGCACGCCTTCGCCCACCATGGCGATCGCCTCGTTGACGAACTCGAGGATCACACGGCTGGTGAAGAAGCCGCGGCTGTCGTTGACCACGATGGGCGTCTTGGCGATCTGGCGGCCGATGTCGATCGCCTTGGCCAGGGTGGCGTCGCTGGTCTTCTCCCCGACGACGATCTCGAGCAGAGCCATCTTGTCCACCGGGGAAAAGAAGTGCAGGCCGATGAAGTCTTCGGGGCGGGCGACTCCTTCGGCGAGGCTGGTGATCGGCAGCGTCGACGTGTTGGAACCGAGGAGTGCATCCGGTGAGAGGTACTCGACCGTCTCGGCGATGACTTTCTTCTTCAGTTCCGGGTCCTCGAACACCGCCTCGATCAGAATGTCGGCGCCCGCGGCGTCAGCCGGGTCGGTGGTGGGCGTGATCCGGGCCAGGATCTCTTCGCGCTGTTCGGGACTGGTGCTGCCGCGGTGAACGGCCTTGTCCAGGATCTTTCCGCTGTAGCCCTTGCCGCGCTCGGCGGCTTCGAGTGTCACGTCCTTGAGGACCACCTGGATACCGGACTTGGCGGCCACGTAGGCGATGCCCGCGCCCATCATGCCTGCTCCGAGAACGACCAGTTTCTTCGCCCGGTGCGGGGGGTAGCCGTCCGGACGACTGGCGCCCCGGTTGATCGCCTGCATGTCGAAAAACATCGACTTGATGATGTTCGCCGAAATCTGCCCGCAGATCAGGCCGGCGCAGTAACGCGACTCGATGGTGAGCGCGTTGTCGAAATCCACCTGTGAGCCCTCGACGGCCGCCGCGAGAACACTGTGCGGCGCGGGAGCGGGAGAACCGTTGTTCTGCTTGCGCAGCACGGCGGGCAAGGACGGCAGCACCGCGGCCAGGCCGGGGCTCGCCGGAGTACCGCCGGGGATCCGGTGGCCGGGCCGGTCCCAGGGCTGGACGGGCTCCGGATTCGCCGCGATCCACTCCCGCGCGGCGGAGACCAGCTGGGTCGTGTCTTCGGCGACTGCATCGACCAGCCCGTTTTCCAGCGCGGCCGCGGGGCGGAACTTCCGGCCCGTCAGCAAGATCTCCTGCAGGGCCTTCTGCAGGCCGAACAGGCGAACCGTGCGAGTGGTACCGCCACCACCGGGCAGCAGCCCAAGTGTCACCTCGGGGAGGCCGACGGTTGCCGGGGGCGTATCGAGGACGATGCGGTGGTGACAAGCCAGCGCGATCTCGTAGCCGCCGCCGAGGGCGGCACCGTTGATCGCGGCGACGACCGGGCGGCCGAGGGTTTCCAAGCGCCGAAGGGCGGCCTTGACGTCGTTCAGCCACCGGGTGATCTCGTCCGCCTGGTCCTCGGTGGCTCGCATCATCATGCCGAGGTCGCCACCGGCGAAGAACGTCTTCTTCGCGGAGGTGATGATCACGCCGGCGATGGTGTCGCGCTCGTCGTGGAGGTGGTCCACCAGCGCCGGAAGTTCCCGGCGGAACCGCTCGTTCATCGTGTTGGCGGACTGTTCCGGATCGTCCATGGTGACGGTGACGACTCGGTCGGTGTCCTTGTGCCAATGGAACATCGGGTGTTCGTAGCTCGTCATCGGATGTCTCCTCGGGGTTCGGGGTGGGCGTGCTTCAGAGGCGTTCGATGAGGGTCGCGACACCCATGCCGCCGCCGATGCACAGCGTGACTACCGCCCGCCGTGCCTGACGGCGCTCGAGTTCGTCGAGCGCCGTGCCGGTGAGCATGGCGCCCGTCGCGCCCAGCGGGTGGCCCATGGCGATGGCGCCACCGTTGACGTTGACCTTTTCCAGCGGAATCCCGAGGTCTTTGGCGTACTTCAGGGGCACCGCGGCGAAGGCCTCGTTGATCTCGAAGAGGTCGATGTCGGCCACGGTGAGACCGGTGTGCGCGAGCAGCTTGCGGGTCGCGGGGATCGGGCCGGTCAGCATGATCGTCGAATCGGCGCCGGACGTGGCGGTGGCGACGACCCGGCCGCGAGGCGTGAGGCCGTGTTCGGTCCCGGAGCGCTCGTCGCCGATCAGCACCAGCGCGGCACCGTCGACGATGCCCGAAGAGTTGCCGGCGTGGTGGACGTGGTCGATTCGCTCCACCCAGTGGTACCGCTGGAGCGCCACGGCGTCGAACCCGCCCTGGGCGCCGAGCTTGGCGAACGACGGCTTGAGCCCGGCCAGCGATTCGGCCGTTGTCGCCGGGCGCATGTGCTCGTCCTGATCGAGCACCGGAACCCCGTTGCGGTCGTGCACCGGGACGATGGACTTGGCGAAGTAGCCTCCGGACCAGGCACTCGCGGCGAGCCGCTGGGACCTCTCGGCGTAGCTGTCCACCGTTTCGCGGGTGAATCCCTCGATCGTGGCGATGAGGTCGGCGCTGATCCCCTGGGGGACGAACGAGGTCGCGAAGTTGGTCTCGGGGTCGTTCATCCAGGCGCCGCCGTCGGAGCCGAGGGGCAGCCGTGACATCGATTCCACGCCGCCGGCGATGATCAGGCGGTCCCAGCCGGACCGGACTTTCTGCGCGGCGGTGTTGACCGCCTCGAGGCCGGAACCGCAGAACCGGTTCACCTGGACCCCCGCGACGTTGTCCGGGAGCCCGGCGGCCATGGCCGCGGTCCGCGGCAGCACCGATCCCTGGTCACCCAGGGGCGAGACGATGCCGAGGACGAGGTCGTCGATCGCGGCCGGGTCGAGGCCGGGATGCCGGGCGCGCAACTCGTCGATCAGTCCGACCACGAGGGACACCGGCTTGATCGTGTGCAGCGACCCGGTGCTCTTGCCCCGGCCGCGGGGCGTTCGGATCGCGTCGTAGATGAACGCTTCCGGGATCGGCGAGGAGTAGGTCATCAGTGGCGCTTCCTTCCGGTCTGCACTCCAGGCGGGCTTGACGGCGACCGTAGCCTAGTTAATATTCACTAGGCAAGCGTCGGCGATGGCGAGGGACCTAAGAGGACAGAAAGGCGCTCGAGTGGCCAAGACGACTGTGCGGAAGGGGCATTCCGGCGCCGCACTGCGTCCGGACGCCGCGCAACGCCGCCGCCAGCTGGCGGAGACCGCCGCGCGGTGGTTCCACCGGTACGGGTTCCATCACGTCTCGCTGGCCGACGTGGCAAGCGAGGTCGGCTTGACCGCTCCCGCCCTCTATCGGCATTTCCGGAACAAGAAGGCACTGCTGGCTGCCGCTGTCGGTGCAGGCCTCGACGTGGTCGAGGCGGCGTGGGAGAACTCAGGACCGGAGTTCGCCGAGCTGCTGTCCGGGCTGGTCGGCGCCGCGCTTCAACGGCGCGATCTGTGGGCGCTGCTGCAGCGCGAGGTCCGTCACCTGGACGAGACCGAGCGCGTGGCCGTGGACACCCGGTTCGAAAGACTGGTTGCCCGGCTGTCGTCCAGGATGGCGCTCGAGCGTCCTGATGCCGACGACAAGCAGGTCCGGCTGTTCGTGGTCGCGGTGCTCGGGGTGCTGGCGAGCCCCGCCGTCAGTGGGTTGCGCGTTTCGCCGGCGTTCTACCAGGGTGTTCTCGCGGCCGCCGCACTCGCCGCGGCCACGGTGGAGCTACCGGCGCCCATTGATGCCGCAGAGCCGGTTGCCGCGCCGGACGATTATGCCCGTTCGCGCAGTGAGGAGCTGCTGGAGACGGCCATCGCGCTGTTTCACAACCGGGGATACGCCGCGGTCAAGCTCGACGAGATCGGGGCGGCGGTCGGTTTGGCCGGTCCCAGCGTCTATCACCATTTCGCGACGAAGTCCGACTTGCTCGTGGAGGCGTTCAGCAGGGCTGCCCGGGGACTGGGCCGGAGCCGCGGGCGAGCCGCGCTGGCGGACCTGGTGCACAGCTACATCGATCTCGGTGTCCGGCAACGTCAACTCTTCGGCGTTTATGTCACCGAAGTGGTCAACCTGCCGCCGGAGGACGCCCGTCGCATCAGAACGGAGCTCACGGCGGACATCGCAGAATGGGCTGCCGCGCTTCGGCGATCCCGCCCGGAACTTGCCGAGAGTACGAGTCTGATCCTCGTCCACGCGGCCAGAGGGATCGTGAACGACGTCGTTCGCGTCGGCGGGCTGCACAACCGTCCTGGGATCACCGGGGAGCTCGACGCACTCGTCCACGCGGTACTGAACGCGGACGTGAGTTGAAGTCGCCGTAACAAACCAGAAAGGACACGTCCGCATGGGTGTCTACCAATACCTGGTCACGTCCGTCGACGCCGGTGTCGGGGTGATTCAGCTGAACCACCCCCAGAAACGCAACGCGCTCGGTTGGGAGTTGCACCGCGAGATCATCGCGGCGCTGGAGGGGTGGACTGAGGACGACGACGTCGCCGCGGTCCTGCTCGTCGGCAATGAGGACTACTTCTGCGCCGGCTGGGCGCTCGACGTCCTCGAACAGGTCGAAGGGGACGATCTCATCCGGTTCAACGACCTGGCGTGCAAGCTGATGACCACGGTGTACGACTACCGGAAGCCGACGGTGGCGGCGGTGGCGGGCGTGGCGCCGGGATACGGGATGGACTTGGCGAACATGTGCGACATCACCGTCGCATCGGAGAACGCGACATTCGGGTCCACGCAGGTCAAGTATGCGATGAATGGTTTCTACCACGGCATGCTGCGCAAGGTGGGCGCACAGCGGGCTCGCCGGATGCTTTTCACCGGTGACCCGATCGACGCCCAGGAGGCTTGCCGGGTCGGCCTGGTCGACGAGGTGGTTCCGGTCGGGACGGTCCGAGAGAGCGGTCTCCGGCTGGCTCGGCACATCGCCGAGGCCGGTGCGGAACTGACGACGGTCCTCAAGGAGGTCGCGCTGCGCGCGAGCAACATGGACCACATCGGTGCCACCGCCTACGAGCTGCGCGTGACCGCGGACCTGATTCAGCGCGGCCTGTTCACCCGGCGCCTTGCCTCGGGACTGGCCGCCTTGCGGTCGGGAAACAGCAGGGCCGCCGAGCGGCTGCGGCCCTGATCGTGGGTCGCTGCCGCGTTCTCGCTCGTCCGGGACAGGAGATCACGGCAGCGCGCCACTTCCCTAGTGAATATTAACTAGGTAAGCTTCGTCGCAGTACACGGCCGCGGTGACAGGCAGGACCGGCCGGATCGAAGGGAGCACGTCGATGAAGACGGCAGCAGAATCGGCTGTGGAAAACCGGTATGCCGGGTATCGCGCGAACGGTCTGTGGACCGATGACCGGATCGGCGACCTGCTGCCGTCGCAGGCGGCCCGGTACCCGGACAAAGAGCTGTTCTGCTTCGAAGGGCGTCGAGTCACCTACCGCGAGTTCGAGGGATGGACCGCGGCCGTCGCGGCCGACCTGATCCGGCGTGGGATACGGCCGGGGGACCGCGTGCTCGTCCAGCTGTCCAACTGCCTGGAGGCGTTGGTCCTGCAGGTGGCGGCGTTCCGGATCGGCGCGATCGACGTGCCGATTGTGCCGATCTACCGCGAGCACGAGCTGCGCCGCATCCTGGCCGACTGCCGGCCCGCGGCGATCGCGGTGGCGGCCGAGGTCAGCAGCCGCCGCCCGGCCGAAGAGATCGACGCCCTGCTCGGCGAGCTCGGCCAAGAGCCGCGGGCGAAATACGTCGTGGGCGGGAACCGGGATGGCTGGGACCAGGTCACGGCAGCCCGGCCCGAGGACGTCGAACTGCCCGAGCCGCTTCCCGCGGACGAGCCGGCGCTGCTGCTCTACACCTCGGGGACGACTTCCGCGCCCAAGGGGGCGCTGCTGTCCAGCCAGGCGCTGTTCGCCCACATGCGCAACTTCCGGGACGCGCTCGAGGCCGGCGAGCACACGGTCACGCTTGCCGCGACACCGCTGTCGCACCTCGGAGGCTTCATCGCCGGCGTGATCTTCCCGGCGTTCCTGGGTGGGCGGTCGGTGATCATGCGCGGCTGGCAGCCCGACGAGGCGGTCACGCTCATCGAGCAGGAGCGGGTGAACCTGATGATGGGCGCCACGTTGTTCGTCGCCGATCTTGTCGAGCGGTACGAGCGCGGTCTCTCGGCCGGCCATCGTCTTTCGACCTATGCGTGCGCGGGGGCGGCGATCCCCGGAGCGCTCGTCGACCGCGCGGCCGGCGTGGGGATTTCGGTGGTCCGGGCCTACGGCATGACGGAGACGGCCGGGGTCTGCGCCATCGCGGCAGCCGGTGACCCGTTGGCCCGGCGCCGGGATTGGGACGGCCGGGTCTTGTCCGGGATGGAAATCCAGGCCGTCGACGACGAGCGAAGAGTTCTGCCGCCGGGGACCTCCGGTGAGCTGCGCATCCGAGGACCGCAGCTGCTTTCCGGCTACACCGACCCCGATCTCAACACGCAGCAGTTCGACGACGAGGGGTGGTTCTACCCCGGTGACGTGGGCCGGGTGGACACGTCGGGCTGGGTGCAGATGACCGGGCGCAGCAAGGACATCATCAACCGCGGTGGTGAGAAGTTCTCGACGATGGACATCGAGATCGCGATCGCCTCGCACCCGGACATCGACTCGGTCGCCATCACCGCCTACCCCGATGCACGCCTGGGCGAGGCCGTCGGGGCCTGGCTGGTCCTCAAATCCGATGTGACCTGGAACGGTCCGGAGTACCTCATCGCACACCTCGAACACGCCAAGCTCGCCCGGCAGAAGATTCCCACGCAATGGCATGTCGTGCGGGAAATTCCGCGAAGCGTGACGGGGAAGATCCAGAAGCATCGGCTCGCCGAGCTCGACGACATCAATTCGTAGAAACGCAGCTTCTCGAAAAGGACAGGGTGGATGACCGAGTACGAAAACATCGCGGCGACCGTCAAGAACGGCGTCGGCACGATCACGTTCACGCGACTCGAGCGACGCAACGCACTCAGTGTCGAGTTGATGACCGATCTGAGCGACCAGCTGGATGCCTGGGTGTACGACGACGAAGTCGCCGCGGTCGTACTCACCGGCGGTGAGGACGTCTTCTGCGCCGGACTGGACCTGGATCTGCAGTCCGGTTTCACGGACGAGACCCGCGCGATCTATTCCGAAGCTTGCTTGCGTGCCTACGGAACCCTGCTCGACTACCGCAAGCCGACGATCGCCGCTGTCGGCGGTCCCGCTCTGGGTGGTGGCTGTGACGTCGCGGTGTTCACCGACATCCGGATCGGCAGCGAGAACGCCATCTTCGGGTACCCGCAGATCAAGTTCGGCCTCACGCCGTATTTTTCGCCGCTGTGGCGGATCGTGGGGTTGAGCCAGGCGAAGCTGCTGACCTTCTCGGGCGATCGCATCGATGCCGCCGAGGCACTGCGGATCGGCCTGATCGACCGGTTGGCGCCGGCCGGTGAGGTCATCGATGTCGCGACCGCACTCGCCTCCTCGATTGCCGAGACGACGGTGAAGTCGGCGGTGAACAACAAGGAGATGGCGCGTACGTCGCCCGCGCTGGATCCGGTCAGCGCGCTGACTTATGAGACGCTGGCGTACCGCGAGGTGATCTGGCACCCGGACATCGTCGCGCGGATCAACGAAGCGTATCGCCGGATCAAGAAGAAGTAAGAGGGTTCGCCGCGAGCTCGGAGAGGGGTACGTCATGCCGCAGATCCGCGTCGACGGGGCCGGCCCCGTCCGGCAGCTTCGCTTGAGCCGGCCTGCGCGGCACAACGCGCAGACACCGCTCATGTGGGCCGAGCTCGCGGCCGCCGGTCGGGAGCTTTCCTCGGATCCGGAGGTGCGGTGCGTCGTCGTGTCCGGGGAAGGCGGCTCCTTCAGTTCCGGCATCGATCTGGACGAGATGCGCCGGCCGGACGGCTTCATCCGGCGGCTCGCCGCCCATCCTCCCGGGGACCCCGATCCGATGATGGCGGACATCGCGGTCGCCCAGGAGGCTTTCCGGTGGATGGCCGATGCGCCGTTCCTGGTCATCGCCGCCGTCACCGGAGTGGCATTCGGAGCGGGTTGCCAGCTCGCGCTTGCGTGCGATCTGCGCATCGTCGCGACCGACGCCCGGCTCGCTCTTCGCGAGGTACGCTACGGGCTGATTCCGGACATGGGGGGCGACGTTCGCGTTGCCACGACTGGTAGGCCGCGAACGCGCACTCGACCTGATCCTCAGTGGCAGGGAGTTCAGTGGAGCCGAAGCGGTCGCTTGGGGACTCGCTCTGAGCGACCATCCTGGGCCGGAAGTGCTCGCGGCCGCCTCCGAGTACGCGGAGCAGGTTGCGCGTACTCCCCGCGCGGGGATCGGCTACGTCAAGGCCGCTGTGGACGAGCGAGACCGGAACCGAAGCCTTCGGCTCGCCGGGCTGGGCCAGGCAGCCTGTATCCGGCAGGCGGTGCTCCCGGATTGATCGGTACGGCACCGGACAGCGGTACCCGTGTTCGCCTCGCTGAATGAGGCCGGCCGGCGTTCGGATGAAGGGAACAGGATGAACATCGACCTCGACGGGCTGCCGGCAGTCGTCACTGGTTCCTCGCGGGGGCTGGGCCGGGCCTTCGCCCTGGCGCTCGCGGAAGCCGGCGCCCGGGTGGTGGTGAACGGGACTCGGCCCGGCCCGGTGCAGGAGACGGCGGACGCGATCAGGAAGGCGGGCGGCACCGCTGTGACCGCGGTCGGCTCGGTCGCCGATCACAGCTTCTGCCAGGACTTGATCGAGACGTGCGTAGGGGAGTTCGGCTCGATCGGGTTGCTCGTCAACAACGCCGGGCTGACGCGGGACCACTCGCTGCTCAAGATGACCCCGGAAGCGTTCGACGAAGTCGTCGCCGTCCACCTGCGGGGAACCTGGTCGTGCGTGTCCGCTGCGGCCAAGGTCATGCGCTCGACCGGCGGTCGCATCGTCAACATCTCCTCGGGTGCAGGCTTGTTCGGCATGTTCGGGCAGGGGAACTACGCGGCGGCGAAGGCGGGCATCGTGGGGCTCAACCGAGTGATAGATCTCGAGCTGGCGAGGTTCGGCGTGCGGTCCAACGTGCTTGCGCCAGTAGCTCGCACAGACATGACCGCCGTGTTCGACGGCGCAGTCGCGCATCAGCTCGAGTTCCCGCCGCCGGAGTCGGTCGCGCCGATCGTCGTCTATCTCGCCGGCGAGGGTGCGCGCGACATCCGAGGCCAGGTGCTGTCGTTCGACGGCACGGTGCTGTCGGTCTGGTCGCACCCACGGGCGGTGTCCACTGTCGAGCACACCAGCGGGTGGACGCCCGGCGAATTCGCTCGCGCACTCACACCGGAGGTCATGGAATCCGCCCATCCGGACCGGTGGGGTGCGGGCGTCCTGTCGTCGTGACCAGCTGATCGTGCCCTCCCGTTCATCCCTCGGAGGAAATTCCGGACCGAGCCAGCACAATCTCGACGTAGCGTTCGAGAGACCACTTGAGGTCCTCGAGGTCGATCGGTGCCTGCAACTGCTGGACGCCGACCACGATGGCGTATCCCAACGTCGCGAGCCGATCGGCCTCCGGGTCCCCGGGCGAGGCGTTCAGCACGGCTCGCCGGATGAGGCCGAGCCGTAGTTCGTCGACTTCGCGCTGGACAGCTTCGACGGCGGAATCGAACTTGCTCCACGCGCGGATCGCAGCTTCGGCCTCGTGGGGAACCGTCATGGCGATCATCGTCAGCTTCCGGAACCGTTCGGCCGGCTCGTCGACCAGTTCGGCAGCCTCGATGAGCTGCTTGGTGAGCTCTTGCCGCCAGTTCTTCAGGAACTGGTCGACAAAATCCTTCCAGTTGCGAAAGTAGTTGTAGAACGATCCCGTGGAAGCTCCGACGACCTTGCACAGCTTCGTGACCTGCAATCCGCCGGCGCCCTGCGAAGAAAGGATCTCGATGGCGCCCTCGAAGTACTGCTGACGCGTGACCAACGTCGGCACTGCCGCTCCTGTCTGCAAGGTGTCCCCCGCCGCTTCCACTTGACCGTTCGGTCAGGATAGCTCATCCGACCTGCCAACATAATCCAGATTATGTTGGAGCGCCTGATCAGTGCTCGATGGTCGCGGATGTCCGGCGATCGCCGGGTCCCCTACGGATCTTCCGTGCAAGAGTGTCACCCATACGGGTGACACTCTTGATAGCTGTTTGAGCAGTGGAGATTGTGAGTTCTGCCTGGTGTTCGGCGGGTTCGTGGTCCTCGGCGTCGCTGGCTTGCGGGCTGCATCCCGGCGTCTCGAAGGAAGGGTGCAGCGTCGCAACCTTGCCTAGAATCTATTTTATGTTAAAGTTCGTCGCGTTGGTGACACCGGTCACGGAGTCGCCAGGTCAAGCGGACGAACGGTCCAACGTGGACAGCTGATCTTCGTTGGTGAACCGAGTCCGTCAGAGGTGCGCCGGTGCACGTCCGTGTCGTCGGCGCGCCCGAAAGCCGCCGAGAGAACGGATTGTGTGATGGATGTGCGGGGCTTGCGCTGCGTGGTGACCGGGGCGGCATCGGGAATCGGCGAAGAGGTGGCCCGACAGTTGCTCGCCGGTGGTGCCTCCGTGACGGCTTTGGACCTCAAGGCTCCGGCTGAACCCGTCGACCGGTTCATCGAGTGCGATCTCGCTGATCCGGCAAGTATCGACCGGGCGGTCGGCGAGCTCGGATCCGGCTGGGACGTCCTGTGCAACGTCGCCGGAGTTCCCGGTACGGCACCGGCGGGGCTGGTGATGAAGGTGAACTTCCTGGGGCTCCGGCACTTGACCGAGCAGTTCTTCGACCGTCTGAACCCCGGTGGCGCGATCGTCGTGGTCGCGTCGATGGCCGGGTTCGGCTGGCCACAGCGGGTCGACTCGATCCGGGACTTCCTCGCCACCGATGACTTCGCCGCGGGCTTGGAGTGGCTCGACCGCAACCCGATCGCCGGGAACGCGTACAACTTCTCGAAGGAAGTCGCGACCGTCTACGTGATGACGATGGGGCTGGCGCTCGCCGAGAGGCAGCTCCGGATCAACGCGGTCAGCCCCGGCCCGGTCGAGACACCGATCCTGACCGACTTCGAAGCCACGATGGGCAAGGAAAACCTCGACGGCGTCCGGGATCTGGTGGGCCGCCACGCGACGCCGGCGGACATCGCGCCGGCGGTGGTCTTCCTGGCATCCAGGGACGCGGGATGGCTCAACGGCGTCAACATCGGCGCCGACGGTGGAATCGGTGGCGCGGTCGTCTCGGGCCTGATCCCCGCACCGGAGATCTGAGGCCACTGCCGTCACCCCTTCGGTTCGTCCAACAGATCTGTCTTGAAGGAGTACTCGTCATGCCCGGATTCACCTCTGTGGAAGAAGTCAACAAGTACATCGGTGGCATTTTCGAGAAGGCGTTCACCGACGACAGCATCGGGCCGAAGCTCGCTGCGACCGGCATGTCGCTGCGGATGAACTTCACGGACCCCGACTCGGTCGTCACCGTCGAGCTCGGCGAGCGGCGAGTGCTGACCGGCGACGACGCGAAAATCGACGCCGACGCCGTGCTGTCCATGTCGTCCGACACCGCGAACCGCTACTGGCAGGGCAAAGTCAGCCTGCCACTGGCGATGGCCAAGGGGAAACTCAAGGTCGGTGGATCCGCGGCACAGCTGTTGAAGCTGGCGCCGATCGCGAAGGACCTTTACCCGGTTTACGTGGCGATGCTCAAGGCCGACAACCGTGACGACCTCGTCGTCGCCTGATCTGCGGAGGGCATCGATGACCGCGACGAAACGCGATTACGACACGATCGATCTGTCGGACATGGCCTTCTGGGCGAAGTCCGCCGACGAACGGGAGGCAGTGTTCGCCCGGCTGCGTGACGAACGGCCGGTCTCGTGGCAGCGGCCGATCACCAGCCCGTTGATGGGCGAGGTGAACGAGGGGGAGACCGGCTACTGGGCCGTGGTCCGCAACGAAGACATCGTCACGGTCAGCCGGAATGCCGATGTCTTCTCATCGGGTTCCGGCGGCGTGACCTTCGAGGACGTGCCGGACGAGATCCTCGAGATGGCGACGTCCATCCTCACGATGGATTCGCCGCGCCACGGAAAGGTCCGGCGCGTGATCAGCTCCACCTTCACCCCCAAAAGGATCGCGCTGATCCAGGACCAGATCGCGGAGCAGGCACGCAAGATCGTCGATGCCATCGCCCCGCTGGGCGAGGTCGAGTTCGTGTCCGCGGTGTCCGCCCGGCTTCCGATGTGGACGATCTCCGAGATGATCGGCATCCCGGAGGACCAGCGCGAGGCGGTCACCGACGCGGCGAATCTCATGGTCTCCTGGGACGACGAGGACGTCACCGGCGAAATGGACGCCGCCACCGCCATGCTCAACGGGATCGTGACACTGCACGGCGTCTGCCAGGACGTCATCGACGCCAGGCGGGCGAAGCCCGCGGACGACCTGATGACGGCACTGGTCCAGGCGGAAGTCGATGGTGTCGCCCTCACCGACGACGAGATCCGCTCGTTCTTCGTGCTGTTGTGCGTCGCCGGCAACGACACGACGAAGCAGACCACCACCCAGACGCTTCGAGCCCTCACCCGATTCCCGGACCAGCGTGCGTACCTCGCCGCGGACTTCGACGAGCGGATCGATGCCGCGGTCGACGAGTTCGTCCGCTGGGCGACCCCGGTGATGACCTTCCGTCGCACCGCTCTCGAGCGGTTCGAGCTGTCAGGTCAGGTCATCGAGCCCGGGGACAAGGTCGTGATGTTCTACAGCTCCGGTAACCGGGACGACCGGGTGTTTCCGAACCCGGGGGCGTTCGACCTGGCCAGGGACAACCGCAACCACGTCGCCTTCGGCGGGCGCGGCCCGCACTACTGCCTCGGTAACCACCTGGCGAAGACACAGCTCAAGGCGATCTTCTCGGAGCTGTTGACGCGCCTGCCCGACATCCGGGCCGACGGTGAACCCGAATACCTGACGAGCACGTTCATCAACGGGATCAAGCGGCAGCGGTGCGTTTTCACGCCACAACGTTGAGTCCCGCCGGCGCCGTCGTGGGCGCCGGCCCGGTACCGCACAAGGAGGTGTCATGGGTGCCGAGGTGGTCATCGAAGGTCTGACCAAGTCCTTCGGACGTCAGACGATCTGGCGGGACGTCACGTTGACGCTCCCTCCGGGCGAGGTTTCGGCGATGCTCGGACCGTCGGGAACCGGCAAGTCGGTGTTCCTCAAGTCCATGATCGGGCTGCTCAAGCCCGACCGCGGCCGGTGCGTGATCAACGGTGTCGACATCGTCACCTGCTCCGAGCACAAGCTCTACGAGATCCGGAAGCTCTTCGGCGTCCTCTTCCAGGACGGCGCGCTGTTCGGCTCGATGAA